>NZ_CP015030.1:0-325497 GCF_011455695.1 Mannheimia granulomatis
ATGTTGAAAATGCACAAGATATTATTGATGGTAAGAAAAAACCGGAAGAGTTAGCGGTAAAAGCGGTAGATGATTTTACTTTCCAAGTACAATTAAGCCAGCCGGTACCTTATGCAGTAGAGCTGGTTACTCATTCTTCGTTATTACCTGTGAATAAGGCGGTGGTTGAAAAGTTTGGTGACAGTTGGGTAAAAAAAGGAAATTTAGTTGGTAACGGTGCTTATAAGTTGGTTGACCACGTTATTAATGAAAAAATTGTGTTTGAGCGTAACGCAAATTATTGGAACGATAAAGAAACCGTGATTAATAAAGCGACTTTCTTAGCTATTCCAAATGCTACAACAGACGTTGCCCGTTACCGTGCCGGTGATTTGGATATTACCAACTATTCGTTACCGCCGGAGCAGTTTGCAACACTAAAAAGTGAAATTCCAAATGAAGTGTTTACTGCTAGAACTCTTTCAACATACTATTATGAGTTCAACCATAAAAAAGCACCTTTTGATAATATCAAAGTACGGGAAGCATTAAATTTAGCGTTAGACCGTAATATCATTACTGATAAAGTGCTAGGTCAAGGGCAAACACCAACTTATGTATTTACCCCGACTTATATTCATGAGGGTGAAAAAATCAAACAGCCAGCTTATGCAACAGAATCAATGGCGGATAGAAAAGCGAAAGCATTAAAATTATTAGAGGAAGCCGGTTATAGTAAGTCTAATCCGCTGAAGTTTACTATTCTCTATAATACTAATGACAACCATAAGAAAATTGCGATTGCTGCTTCCTCATTATGGAAACAAGGCACTGACGGTATTGTGGATGTGAAATTAGAAAACCAAGAGTGGAAAACTTTCTTAGATAGTCGTCGTAACGGTAATTATGATGTTTCTCGTGCCGGTTGGTCTGGAGATTATAACCAAGCAACGACTTTCGTAAATTATTTCTTGTCTAACTCAAGTAATAATACAGCGTTCTATAATAATAAGGCCTATGATGATGCGGTGGCAGAATCTTACAAAGCCAATGATGCTAACGGAAGGGCAGAAGCCTATGCAAAAGCAGAGGAGATATTAGCAAAAGATTATGCGATTATGCCAATTTACAACTATGTGAACCCGCGTTTGGTAAAACCTTATGTAAAAGGTTATAGTGGCAAAGATCCACAAGATGATATCCTACTTCGCAATTTATATATTGTGAAATAATGAGCGTAAGGCTGTTTATTGAAAAATAGGCAGCCTTTCTTTTTACTAAAAATGTGAGAGAAAAATGGCGATAAAATTGTTTTCTATTTACGGGAGAGTGCAAGGCGTGGCATTTCGCTTCTTTACCCAGCAAGAGGCGCAAAAGCTCGGGGTAAAAGGTTATACCCGAAATCGTGATGATGGCTCGGTTGAAGTTGTAGCCGAAGCTAATGATGAAATAATGACTGAATTTGAAAAATGGCTCTATAAAGGCTCGCCTTCTGCTCGAGTAGAACGGGTGGTCGCAACTGATTATTTAGGCACAGAGATTTTTAAACGATTTGAAATTCGGCGGTAGTAATAAAAGCAAGCGGTCGAATTTGTTCAAAAAATTGCAAAAATTTTTATAAATTCAACCGCTTGTTGTTTTTATTTTTAAGATTAATCTAACGCTTTTTCGATTTTTTCAAACAGATCACGAGCGAGATTATCTAATTCACGTAAGCGTTCTAACCCACGGCGCATAAGCGTTTGACGTTGGTTGTCATAGCGGGAGAGTTTAATTAACGGCTCAATAAGTCGTGCGGCAACTTGTGGGTTGCTGTCATTGAGCTTAATTAAAATATCTACTAAGAAACGATAGCCTGAGCCATCAATGGCGTGGAAGGCTTTCGGGTTCTGGCTACAGAATGCTCCAACTAATGAACGTAAGCGGTTTGGATTATTGAAATTGAAGCTTGGATGTTCCATCAATCCTTGAACAATTGATAGTACATCTTCGTCCGGACGACTGGCTTGTAACATAAACCATTTATCCATTACTAAACCATCATGCTTCCATTTTTCTTCAAAATCGGCTAACAGAGCATCACGACAACTGAGCTTCGCTTTTGTAGCGGCTTGCAATGCAGCTAGAGTGTCAGTCATATTATCAGCATTTTGATAGTGTTTATGCACAAGCGTGTTACCTAAATCGGTAAAGGCTAAATAGTTTAAGCATACATTCCGTAATGCTCGTTTGGCAATATCTTGTGCAATGACTTGATATTCACCACATTTGTTTTGGTTATACACCTCAAAGAATTTATCTTGCAAGGCTTGAGCAATAGACACTTGCATAAATTCACGTACCAAGGCAATACCTGTTGGGTCAATCGTTTTAAATGATTCTGCAAATTCAGTTTCTTTAGGCAGCGTTAAGGTTAACGCGGTTAATGCCGGATCTTGTGTGCTGTTTTCCAGCACAAACGTTAAGGCATTTGCTAACTCAGTTGAGAAACTTAACGGCTGGTTTTGTTGATAACGGCTTAAATTTTCACGCAATTCATTGGTATAAAGCATTTGGGCTGCATCCCAACGAATGAAGTCATTTTCAGCATGTTTTAACAGTGTTAATAATTGCTCAGAAGTATAGTTATAATCTAAACGAACCGGCGCTGAAAAATCACAAAGCAGAGCTGGCACAGGGCGTTGTGTTACATTATGGAACTCAAATGTCTGATGCTCTGCAGTTACGTCTAGTACATCGCTTACGGTAAGTAATTCATATTGAAGCGGAATCTTTTTCCCGTCATTTTCACCATATAACGCTACTTTAAGTGGAATATGTAGATTTAATTTTTCCAACTGATCGTGAGTAGATGGGGTCATTTGCGAAATATGTAAGCGATAAGCTTTACGTCCGGCATCATATTTATCGGAGATAGTAAGTTCTGGTGTGCCGGATTGGCTATACCAACGGCGGAATTGCTCTAAATTCATACCTGATGCATCTTGCATAGCATCAATGAAATTATCACAAGTCGCTGCTGAACCATCATGTCTTTCTACATAAAGCTGCATCCCTTTTTGGAATTTTTCTTCACCTAATAAAGTGTGAATCATACGAATCACTTCAGCGCCTTTTTCATAGACAGTTACAGTGTAGAAGTTATTCATTTCAATCACTTTTTCTGGACGAATCGGGTGAGCCATTGGGCTGGCATCTTCAGCAAATTGTACGGTACGCAGTAGGCGAACATCTTCAATTCGTTTTACCGAACGAGACCATAAATCGGAAGTAAATTCTTGATCACGGAAAACCGTTAAGCCCTCTTTTAAGCTTAACTGGAACCAATCACGGCAGGTAATACGGTTGCCTGTCCAGTTATGGAAATATTCGTGAGCAATCACTGACTCAATATCTAAATAATCGCTATCTGTTGCGGTTTCGGGTTTTGCTAACACAAATTTAGAGTTGAAGATATTTAAGCCTTTATTTTCCATTGCCCCCATATTGAAGAAATCAACGGCAACAATCATATAAATATCTAAATCGTATTCAAGACCGAAACGCTCTTCATCCCATTTCATTGAGCGTTTTAAACTTTCCATCGCCCAAGGTGCGCGGTCTAAATTGCCTCGGTCAACATAGATTTCAAGTGTCACTTCACGCCCGCTTTTGGTGATAAATTTATCTTGTAATAAGTCAAAATCACCGGCAACTAAAGCAAACAGATAGCTTGGTTTAAAGAATGGATCTTGCCATTCAACCCAATGGCGACCGTCATGTAGTTCCCCTTGGGCAATGCGGTTGCCATTGGAAAGTAAGAAAGGATATTTGTTCTTACTAGCGGTTATTTTTGTCGTATATTTTGCAAGTACGTCCGGGCGGTCAAGCATATAAGTAATTTGACGGAATCCTTCCGCTTCGCATTGAGTGCAAAGCCCATCGCCTGATTTATACAGGCCTTGCAGTGAGGTATTTTGAGTTGGGTTAAGTGCAGTTTCAATTTCAAGCTCGAAGCGATCGGCTGCTACATCGGCCAAATGTAAGGTTAAAGATTCAGCATCTTTTTCGTACGCAGAGAAGGCTTGTCCGTTGAACTTAATCGAGAGGAAATCAAAACTATGCCCATCTAGACGTAGAACCGTTGCTTCTGGATTTTTGCGCTCAACGCTTAATTTTGAAGTTACGAAAGTTCTGTCGGGATCGAGTTGGAAATCAAGATAAATATCGGTAATGGTAAAATCGGGTGCTCGGTAATCTTTTCTTAATTTTGCTTTAGGTTGCATAGGATTTCCTTTGATTTGATGGGCAGAAATGTTACCCGTAGAATTAGCTCGACTATTTTACTAAAATTGTAGCAAATTTTCCAAAAAATCTGACCGCTTGTATCTGTATTTTTAGCTTAAAGAGTACGGCGGTTTTATCGTTTATTTATGTTATATAGCCCAGGCATTCAAACGATGTAGTTGGGAAATACTGAGTAAGATATTGTTGCAAGTAACGCTGGGTTTCTTGCTCAATAATGGTATCTGTACTCGGATATTGGTTGTAGATTAAAGACAGTATGTTAATCCCTCTTTGCTTACATACTTCAAGGCTGAGTAAGGTATGGTTAATACTGCCTAATTTCCCGGATGTGACTAAGATAAGTGGATGACCTTGTTGTTGGATATAATCTAAGGTAGTCTCCGTTTCGTTATAAGGAACTAATAGACCTCCAGCGGTTTCCAGCAAAACATAATCATATTTGGTGCTTAAAAGTTCAGTAGATTGTGTAATGATTTCCGGCAAAATTCGTTGCTGTTCTAATTGAGCAGCAAGATGTGGAGAGCAAGGATAGCGAAAGACATAAGGGCAAGTAATACCTTGTATATCTTCTTCAGTGAGATTAATTCCCTGAATTTTTCGATGAGCGATAATATCATCTGATATCTTTTCACACCCTGTTTGAATCATTTTTTGTGTAATCACCGAGAATCCTTGGGTGGCTAATTTTTTTGCATACCAACCTGTAGCGACTGTTTTGCCAATATTGGTATCAATACCGGCTATAAAAATCACGTTTGTTGTCATTTTATTTCCTTCTCTTTTTTCTTCGCTACACAATAAAGTGGTTCATAGGTCAGAGAGACCTTATCCGTTGCTGTAGTGTAATTTTCCCGATAACTATGATAAAAATTTTGTAAGGTGTTTTTTGTCCAAATAATGTTGTTAGTTGCGGTAACCCCTGTTGATTTCAAATGTTGTAAGACAGCTTTAGGCGAATCTAGCTCTAAGATTATTTTTTCTTGGTTTAGTTGAAGAATATCGAAATCATTTTCTAACCATTGTTGCCATTCATTCATAGAAGGATAGCTTAATCCGATCCCGGTGAGCTGTTTTATTTCTCGTAAGTTATGCTCGGCAAAAGTGCTAAAAAGTAAGATGCCATTAGCTTTTAGCTGAGAGGCACTATGTCGGATGAATAACTGTTTTTCGTGAAACCATTGCACAGCCGAGGCTGAAGCAACTAAGTGATATTTCCCATCAAGCGGGCAGAGTTCAGCATTACTTTGATGGAAATGAAAATTTCCTTGCGGCAGAATTTTTTCTAAAAACGAGCTGCAGTCACATAAATCTTGGATATACCATTGTTTGATTTGGTATTGATTATTTAACGCTCTTGTAAGGTGACCTGTACCACAGCCGATTTCTAAACAAGAGTCGAATTGAATAATAGATTGCTTTGTTAGCAATGAAGTTAGTTTTTGTGCAATCTGTTGCTGGACAGTTGCGTTTTGCTCATATTGATTTAATGCCGCACTAAAACATTTTTGTATCTGTAAAGCGGTTATTTTTTCCATAATTCTTCCCAATCATGAAAATATGGTAGCAAGTAGTGGCCTCCTTCCAACGAGCAAATATTGGTTTGTGGTGAAAAAGTTTTCCAATAGGCTAATTGATTAGCGGTTGGAAAAATCCTATCTTGTGTGCCGATAACCGCGTGAGTCCAAGCGAGTGTTTTTGGCTCTTGTTCATCGTTAATCAATTGATAAAGTGCGGCTAATTCTTGTTGAATTTCAGCAAGCGGCCGTGGCTTTGGCAAATTTTGGTAGTGTTCAAACAAGGTTTTATCGTGGCACATTCTGCGTTCAAATTTTATGCGATTGGCTTCATTTAAACTCTCTAATGTTCCTTTAAACACCGCTTTGGGAATACCAAATTTATCATCATAAGGCAATGCGGTGCCGTTGATAGCTGTGGCACTGGCAAGTGGAATAGGCGGCATTACTTGGTTGGCAACCCAAACGCCCATAGACCAAGCGACCAAGTGAATACAGTCATAGTCAGAAAACTGAAAATCCAACTGAAGATCTTGATAATCATAGCAGATCAGTAAATCATGATTTTCAGGCAATGCTAAATGTTCCACCGCAGCTAGCGGAGTTCCCCAACCGGCAAAATAGACCACTAAATTTGATGAGCGTGGGAAGGTTGAGGGGAAAAAAGCCGTTTTCATCGGTTCTCCTTAGCTAAGCAAGCAATAAATTGCTCAAGTTCTTCAAAGCTGATATCTGCCGTTAAAGATAAACGAATACGAGATGTGCCTTTAGGCACTGTCGGTGGGCGAATAGGCAGGCAATAATAGCCTTGTTGTTGTAAATGTTCTGCTAAACGAACAGTTTTTGCATTATCGCCAATAATGTAAGGAACAATATGGCTGTGGCTCGGCATCGGTAATTGCATTTGTTCGGCTAAAACTTGGCGTAGGTGTTGGCTCAATGCTGCTAAATGTGTACGTTGCTGATGAAACTCAGGCAACTTCTCGAATAAAAAGTGAGTCCACGCAATATTTAATGGAGGCAGTGCGGTAGAAAAGATTAATGGACGCATTTTGTTAATCAGATAATCTTTGATGATCTGATCGCAAACCAAGTAAGCCCCAACTGACGCCAACGCTTTGCCGAAAGTGCCGACAATAAAATCAATTTGTGAAATGCAGCCTAACTCTTCCGATAAGCCTAACCCTTGTTTGCCATAAACGCCGACTGCGTGTGCCTCATCAACATATAACATAATCTTGCCAAACTGCTGTTTGAGTTTGACTAAATGAGGTAAATCCGTGCAGTCACCATCCATACTAAACAGGCTTTCGGTCACAATAATAATACGTTCAAATTCTCGGTGGTTTGTATGAAGAATTTGTTCTAAGTGCGATAAATCATTATGGCGATAGCGTAAAAATTTAACGCCACTTAACCGAATACCGTCAATTAGGCTGGCATGTACTAATTTATCGGCAACAATCAAAGTGTTAGGCGTAGCGATTGCAGGCAGAATACCAATATTGGCGTGATAGCCGCTATTAAACAGCAAGGCACTTTCTCGCTGGAAACGTTGTGCCAATAATTTCTCCAAATCGTCATAAATCGGAAAAGAACCGGTTAATAAGCGAGAAGAAGATGCGGTGAGAAGCGGTTGATTTTCACCATATTTTTGCAAAAATAGTTGGCGTAAATGGTCATCGTTTGCTAACCCTAGATAGTCATTTGACGAAAGGTTCAGCATTGACATTTCATCTCGAATGATATGTTTTCCTTGATGAATTAAAGAGGGAATAGTGCGAAATTGTTCTTGTTGTTTTAATTGTTCTAAGGTAGTAGAAAAAAAATCAAGCATCGTATTCTTCCTTAATAGCAGCAATAAGACCTTGTGTTAATTGGCTAAGTTGAGATGGCTCAATAATAAAAGGTGGCATAATATAAATTAAACGCCCGAACGGGCGAACCCATATACCTTTTTCCACAAAACGGGGTTGTAATGTTTTTATATTGACGGCTTGGTGCATTTCTAATACTCCGATAGCGCCTAAAACACGAACCTCTTTAACGACAGGCAAAGATGCTGCAACTTGAAGTTCTTGTGTTAGCTGTTGCTCAATCTGTTTAATACGATTTTGCCAGTCGGTTTCTAATAATAGCTTAATGCTTTCATTTGCAATAGCACAAGCAAGAGGGTTTGCCATAAAGGTTGGACCATGCATAAAACATTTCGCCTCTCCATTGCAAATTGTTTCGGCAATGTGTTGATTCGTGATAGTTGCAGATAAAGTTAGGTAACCTCCGGTAAGAGCTTTGCCTAAGCAAATAATATCAGGAGTAACATTAGCATGTTCAAGGGCAAACATTTTGCCTGTTCGCCCAAAACCGGTAGCTATTTCATCAAAGATGAGTAGTACCCCGTATTGCCGGCAAAGAGCTTGTGCTTTTTGTAAATAAATCGGAGAGTAAAAATACATACCTCCGGCACCTTGAACAATTGGTTCTAAAATTAATGCGGCAATTTCTTGATGTTTTTCTGCTAACAGATTAGCCAGAGGGGTAATCGCTTGTTCATCCCAAGGCTCATTGAATTTAATAGGAGGTTGAGGCAAAAAATATTGAACGGGTAGGCTGCGATTAAATAAACTGTGCATTCCAGTATGTGGATCGCAAACAGACATAGCATGCCAAGTATCACCATGATAGCCACTGCGAATAGTCGCAAATTTATGCCTTGTAGTTTGCCCGCAAGCATGTTGGTATTGCACCGCCATTTTCATTGCGACTTCTACAGCAACAGAGCCGCTGTCAGCAAAAAATACTTTATTTAAATTTTTTGGTAATAATTTAATAAGACTTTGTGCAAGTTGAACTGCCGGCTCATGTGTTAGTCCGCCAAACATAATATGGCTCATTTGATTTAACTGCTGATGCGCCGCTGCGTTTAAACGCGGATGATTATAACCATGTAGAGCAGCCCACCAAGATGACATTCCATCTATGAGTTGTTTGCCATTTTTAAGCGTGATGATGACACCTTCTGCTTTTTTAACCGCATATATTGGCATGGTGTTTGGAATACTGGAATAAGGGTGCCAAATATATTGATAGTCAAGATCTAAAAGTTGTTGTTCATTCATAATTATAGCTCTTGTCCGGTAAGTAAATCGCTGTTATTACCATTAGCTTAGTAAACAGTATTGTGCCATAAAAAGCGTATTTGTTCTAACTGGCTTCGCGATTAGGTTTTGGTGATTGAATTTAAAAGATAGGTGGGATAAAACAACCAAATGGTAGAATCAGCCCTTCTACTGAAGATAATAGCAAAGGGCCGATTATTGAACTAATGAAATAACTAGTTAGTTTGATGACCTTGGTCTAAATGGACGACATTGATTAAATCATCTACGCCAACATCAAAAGCTTTACCAAAACCTTTAACAAACAAGCCTGCACTTGGCTTGAAACAAAATAGGTTGAAGTCTTGCATTTTTGACAGTTCGTCAATTAAATCACCGTGGCGTGCTTTTAAAGCCGCAACACCGGACTCCCATTCTTCATTTCCGCGTTCAACAATGCGTGCGCTGGCATCAAAAGTGAGACGGCGACGGGCAAAAATTTGACGGCTTTTAGTTTCGTCTTCAATCAGCATTAGAGAAACTTTTGGCACTTCCAGTAAATTACGAGCATGGCGTGCAATGGTTGAAATGAGAACCTGATACTCTCCGTTATTAATGACAAATGGGGCATAGCTGACATTAGGTGTGCCTTCTTTATCTACTGTTGAAAGAACAATAGTTTTAATTTGTTGTTTTAGCTCTTCAATTTCCGGTCCTAAGCGGTTTTGCAAAACCTCTTGGCGATTTGTTGTCATAAAATACCTCCAAAATAACGATTAATCCTTAGGAAATTATTATAATGAATAAATCCTTGTTATCAAGCAATTGAGAATCATTATTGATATTTTTGTGTTTTACCTTTATTATTGATAATGCAGACCAATTAAAAAATAAAGATTATTAGCAATTTACCTAGGGAGAATTATTATGCTAATCAATCAACAATCAATAAATCTTGCTAAATTACGCCCAACGTTATTAGCACTAAGTATTAGTAGTGTTTTAGGGGCTCCAATGCTATATGCAGAAGAGCTAACAACAGAACTATCTGAAGTAAATGTTGTAGCTCAAGAAGAAGTTAAAGCATCTACAGAGAAAAAAAACAAAGAGGCAATTCAACAAGAGCTAATTCAAAATAATCGAGATTTAGTTCGCTATAGCCCTGATGTTGGTATTGTTAACCAAGGACGGCATCAAAAAGGCTTTGCTATTCGTGGAGTAGAAGATAATCGTGTTGGAATTAGTATTGATGGCATAGGTCTTCCTGATTCAGAAGAAAATTCACTCTATAAACGTTACGGGAATTTAAATACCTCTCGTCAGTCTATTGACCCTGAGCTGGCACGTACCATTGAAGTATCAAAGGGTGCGGATTCTTTCAATCAAGGTAGTGGTAATTTAGGTGGTGGTGTCAATTATCGAACACTTGAGGCTTATGATATTGTGCGTGGTGGCAATAAATTTGGTGCTTTATATCGCACAGGTTATGGTACGCGTAATAATGAATGGGTAAACACCTTTGGTGTTGGCTACTTAGGTGAGCAATTGGAAGCTGTATTGCTTTATTCTAATCGTCACGGGCATGAGATGGAAAGTGCAGGGGGGTATACTGTTCCTGAAGATTCATTGCAAACTCGGACAATCGGTAGTAGTAAGCAAACTCCTGATGATGCTACCCATAATAATCATAGTTATTTAGCTAAACTTGCTTATCGTTTTAATGATAAGCATCGTGTTGGTGTATCTTACAGTGGTCAAAATAATAAGAATTATATTATTGAAGACTCAGCGGTGTATTTAAGCTCATATTGGCGTGAAGCGGAAGACCGTAGTAAACGTGATACGGTAAATGTTTTTTATGAATATTTTCCGGAATCAAAATGGATAGCATTAGCGAAGATAGATGTAGATTATCAAGATACTGAAACTGCTGCCTATAACTATGAAGGTACTCGTGCTGAAGCGGCTACAAAATGGAGTCCGGCAAAACAAAGGAAGCCAAGTGATACTAATATTCGTATTTTTAATACCGAGTTAAAACGCTTAAATTTCCGCTTAGATAGCCAAGCATTAGAATTCGGTAAATTAACTCATCAGCTATCTTTCAGAGCTTCTACAGCAGAGCGAGATTTTGATGTTTTGCATAAAGATTCGGTTTACTTATCTGATACTTGGGTAAATTCGCCTAATTCTACAATGATGCATCCAATTAAAACTAAGCAACACGCTTTTTCATTGCATGACAAGATTGATTTAACTCATGATTGGAAAATGATGTTAGGACTTCGTTATGATTGGGCGAAATATGAGCAACAAGAACTAAATGGGCTTGCCTGTCGTAACTGTGTAAAAACAGATAATGCGAAATTTAATAAAATAACTTGGGTGGCCGGTTTGGAAAAACACGTGACTGATGCATGGAAAGTTGCATATAACATTGGAACAGGATTCCGTATTCCGAATGCTTCAGAAATGTATTTTGATTACCGTGATAATGCAGCCGGAGCCTGGGTGTCAAATCCAAACCTAAAAGCTGAGCGTAGTTTAACCCAAAATTTAAGCTTACAAGCTAACGGTAATATTGGACAACTCTCAGTCAATTTACACCATACGAAATATAAAGATTTCTTATGGGAGCAGGAAACATGGGATGTTTTTCGGGCTTACGGTAGAGAGTTCTGGCGTCCGGTGCAGCAAATGCAAAATATTGATTCTGCGAAAATCTATGGGGTAGAAGTAAGTGGTAAATGGAACCTAAATTCTGCTATGTCCATCCCTGGGGGCTGGAAGTTGTTTGGCTCATTAGGTTATAGTAAAGGCAGTATGTCAAATGGTGCAGATCTACTTTCTATTCAACCTATTAAGGCTGTTGTGGGTTTAGACTATGAACAAACTGAAGGTAAATGGGGTATCTTTTCTCGTTTAACCTTCTTAGGGGCGAAAAAAGCGAAAGATGCCAAATATCTCAAAGCCTTGCCGGAACGATGTGTCAAGGAGCAAAGAACGCCTAATCCTTATTACCCACATTGGGGAGAGGAATATGAAGTTCGTTGTACTGAATACTCACATGAGACAGGTTTAGATACTTGGAAACATTTAAATACGAAAGCCTTTATTGTGGATTTATACGGTTTTTATAAGCCAACGGAGAATATCACATTGCGTGCTGGCGTCTATAATTTATTTAACCGCAAATACCATACTTGGGATACTTTACGCGGTTTAAATACAACAGGTGGGGTGGTTAATTCCGTAGGGGTACGTGAAAATTATAAATATGGCGGCTATCCTGGCTTACAGCGTTATTATGAGCCAGGTCGCAATTTCTCGGCTGGCTTTGAATATCGTTTCTAACTACTTATATAACTCAAGAGAGCCATTTGGCTCTCTTTTCTTCAAGGAGAATCTATATGTTATCAACTGAACAACAAACCGCTTTACGTGCTGAACTGGCAGAAAATCCGGGACAGATTTTAGAAATGTTAGCGACAAGATATCAATGCTCATTAGAAGAGGTGATGTTGAATTTACCGGCTGAAATGTTAAAAGTAACAGAAGGCGAACGTTTTGCTGAAATATTACAAGCAATTCACGAATGGGATGATGCTATTACCCTGATTTCTCATACTGAAGATACGATTATTGAATTTGTCGGCAAACTACCAAGCGGTTCAATTTCTCGAGGATTTTACAATTTTGAACATAAAGAAGGCGGTGGCTTGCAAGGGCATTTGCGTTATGAAAATTGTGCCAAAATCTATTTGTTAGATCGCCCGTTTAGAGGAAAACGCACGGTTTCACTTATTTTTATCAATAAAAAAGGCAATGCGATGTTTAAGATTTTCGTTGGAAGAGATAAAGTTGGCGGTGCATTGAAAGAAAACCAAATAAAAGCGTTATATCAATTAATTGGCTAGTAGTGTAGCGGAAGAGAATATGCAAAAAAATGACGATTTTTGACCGCTTGTGATCTCGTTTTATTCTGTCATTTTAAAGAAAAAGGCTGCAATTTTTTGATTTGCAGCCTTTTGGTTTCTAGATTAACCCACCGCTTGTGGTAGATAACCTAATTGAATTAAAAATGGAATCACCATAATGATAATACCTGCAATTAACGCAATTACTAATGCAGCATTACCACCAATTACACGGTAAGGCAAATTAGGATGTTGGCTACGCGCTTTCCATGCTAAGCCGATTGGTAAAATCATACCGTAGAAAGCAAATAACAGGCCTGCATAACCTAACGCCATAATAAAGCCGTCCGGATAGAACAACGCAAACAGAATAGGTGGTAAGAATGTTGCAATGGTCAACCATAAGCGATTTGACGGTAAATTTAGGCGTTTTAATAAATCGCCCACGCCTTCAAAAATCCCTAATGCCACGCCTAAGAATGAAGTAATTAAGGCAAGTACCGAGAATAAACGAACTACTTCACCCAAAATTGCACTACCTGTAATTTGGCTGGTTGCTGTCACCAAACCATTTAAAGTCGGGTCTTGTTTTAAGATAGCAGTAAATTCATTCTGACTTAATACACCGTGAGTGGCTAATTGCCATAGTAGATAAGCTACCAATGGAATCGCCGTGCCGATATAAATCGCTTTACGGATTTTACTGATATCTGCATCTAAATAAGTATTAATCGTTGCCATAATTACATGGAAACCAAAGGCGGTAAAGAAAATCGGTACCGCAGAAATCACAAGTAAGTTATCTAACGGAATAGCAGTTAGATTTTCTAGTTTTGCTTTTGGCAACATCATCATTAACACTGCAATAAAGGCGATAATTTTACCGATGAAAAGCAGGCGGGTTAAACCATCAACAGATTTAACGCCAATTACCACAAACATACCCAAAACAACAGTGAAAATTAAAATGCTGATTTTAAGTTTCATATCCGCATCTGCCATTTCCGGCATAATGCCGGCAAGTAGTGAGCCACCACCGGTAATATAAGCTGAGAGAAGGGCATAAAGCAGAACCAATAAGCTGAAAGTTGCCAGCACACGTCCAATTAAACCAAAGTATTGCTCAGCAAGGCTGGCAACCCCTACGTCTTTTTGTGGCGCAGTTTGATATACTTCCATAAATAATAAGCCCGTATAGGCAAGTAATGCCCACAAAGCAATTAATAGTAATGCAGTAGCGGTAAAGCCCATACCTGCGGATGTTAATGGCATGGCAAGCATACCTGCACCAATAGTGGTGCCTGCAATCATCAATGCACTTCCTAAAATTTTATTTTTCATAATCTTATTTAAGTTAAATTAAAAGGGGAGTTATTCTATCAGAATTTTTTCTGAATGGATCTGAATGCAGCAATTTCTCAGCTAATTTTGCACAATAAGGTTTGCTTTAGTAAACTAAGCATAATTTGCAAAATTTTAGTTAAAAATAACCGCTTGTATGTCCTTATTAAATATGCACTTGCCACAAGTTGGCACACAATTCCAAGATCACCAAACCCTCGGCAACCTTGTCGGACACTCCGATGTGCTTGCCATCAGCCAAGCCGCCCAACAGTTTCACGGTTTGACGGTGGTGGTGACTCCCGACACTCGCACGGCATTACGGCTGGAAAAATCGTTGCCGCAATTTGCGAATTTGCCGGTGCAGCTTTTCCCTGATTGGGAAACGCTTCCGTACGATAATTTCTCGCCGCATCAAGATATTATTTCCGCCCGACTTTCTGCTCTATTCGAACTGCAACAGGGGCGTAAGCAGATTTTTCTGTTGCCAATCAATACCTTAATGCAGAAGGTCTGTCCGCCGAGCTATCTTGCCAACAATGTGTTGCTGATTAAAAAAGGCGACCGTTTTTCAATTCAAAATCTCCGTTTGCAGTTAGAAAATGCCGGTTATCGGGCGGTCGATCAGGTGCTGGAATATGGTGAATATGCGGTGCGTGGGGCAATTTTGGATTTGTACCCAATGGGGGCAGACGAGCCGTTCCGCTTGGATTTCTTTGATGATGAAATCGACACGATCCGCACTTTTGATGTGGATAGCCAACGTACTAAAGCGGAAATTGCTGAAATCAACTTACTGCCGGCACACGAGTTCCCGACAGATAGTGTTGGTATCGAGCATTTTCGCAGCAAATTCCGTGAAACGTTCGGTGAAATCCGCCGTGAGCCGGAGCATATTTATCAGCAGGTCAGCAAGGGCATTTTGAATGCAGGGATTGAGTATTGGCAGCCGTTATTCTTTGCGGAAATGGCGAGCCTGTTTGACTACCTCACTCCGAATACGCTGTTTATTACTTACGCCGATATTCAACAAAAAGCTGAGCAATTTCAACAAGATACACAAAACCGCTATGAAAGCCGCCGAGTTGATCCGATGCGTCCGCTCCTGCCACCTAGTGATCTCTGGTTTGCGATTGATGAAGTGAACCGCTGGCTGAAAGGCTACCCTCGTTTGACAATAACCGCAGAGAAAATTCGTAAATCGGCAGCGAAAATGAATGCAAATGTGGCGAATTTACCTGATCTTGCCATTCAATCCGGAGCAAAAGAGCCGTTTGCCGCTTTCCAACAGTTCCGCCAAGCATTCAAGGGCGATATTCTGTTTTCGGTGGAGAGTGAAGGGCGGCGTGAAACCTTGTTGGATTTGCTTGCTCCGTTGGGCGTGAAGCCGAAGCAGATTTTGCAAATTTCCGATGAAATTGCACCGCTTACGTTGATGATTTCCAATTTAGATCAAGGTTTTGTGATTGAAACAAGCGGTCGAAATTTAGCAATCATTTGCGAAACCGATTTGTTAGGTGAAAAAGTCCAGCAAAAACGCAGCGAGAAAAACCGTAAAACCGTCAATCCCGATACGCTGATCCGCAATCTTGCCGAACTCAAAATCGGGCAAGCGGTGGTGCATTTGGAAAACGGTGTGGGGCGTTATGGCGGTTTGACGGTACTCGATGCCGGCGGAATGAAAGCAGAATACTTGGTGTTGCATTATGCCAATGATGCCAAACTCTATGTGCCTGTTGCTTCGCTGCATTTAATCAGCCGTTATATCGGCGGTGCGGACGAGACTGCCCCGTTACACAAGCTCGGCTCGGAGGCGTGGGCGAAAACCCGCCAAAAAGCGGCGGAGAAAATCCGTGATGTGGCGGCGGAGTTGCTCGATGTGTATGCCAAGCGGGAGAGCCAAACGGGCTTCGCTTTTGCTTACGACAAAGCGGAGTTCGACCGTTTCAGTGCCACTTTCCTTTACGAAGAGACGGACGATCAGAAAATGGCGATCAACGCCGTCATCAGCGATATGTGCCAAGCCAAAGCGATGGACAGACTGGTGTGTGGCGATGTCGGTTTCGGTAAAACCGAAGTGGCGATTCGAGCGACTTTCTTGGCGGTGATGAACCACAAACAGGTTGCGATTCTCGCGCCGACCACCTTGCTCGCCCAGCAACATTTCGAGAATTTTAAAGACCGTTTCGCCAATTATCCCGTCAATGTCGAGGTACTTTCCCGTTTTAAAACGGCCAAAGAGCAGAAAGCGATTTTGGAAAAAGTCGCCGAAGGCAAAGTCGATATTTTGGTCGGCACGCACAAGCTGTTGCAGGACGATGTCGCTTTCCGTGATCTCGGCTTGCTGGTGATTGATGAAGAACACCGTTTCGGCGTGCGTCAAAAAGAGAAAATCAAGCAACTGCGTGCCAATGTCGATATTCTCACGCTCACCGCCACGCCGATTCCGAGAACGCTCAATATGGCGTTGAACGGTATGCGTGATCTCTCGATTATCGCCAGCCCGCCGGCTCGCCGCCTGTCTATCAAGACCTTTGTGCGACAAAGCGATGAAGCGGTGATTCGAGAAGCGAT
Organism: Mannheimia granulomatis; assembly: GCF_011455695.1. Taxonomy (NCBI): domain Bacteria; kingdom Pseudomonadati; phylum Pseudomonadota; class Gammaproteobacteria; order Pasteurellales; family Pasteurellaceae; genus Mannheimia; species Mannheimia granulomatis. The sequence goes on from NZ_CP015030.1 coordinate 16,711, forward strand.
TTTGCGTGAAATTCTGCGTGGCGGACAGGTTTACTACCTGCATAACGATGTCGCCACCATTGAAAACTGTGCCGAAAAACTCAGCCAACTTGTGCCTGAGGCTCGTGTCGTAATCGGACACGGACAGATGCGTGAGCGTGAGTTAGAGCGAGTAATGAGCGATTTTTATCATCAACGCTTTAACCTGCTGGTCTGCTCGACCATTATCGAAACGGGGATTGACGTGCCGACCGCCAACACGATTATCATCGAGCGAGCGGACAAATTCGGTTTGGCACAGCTCCACCAACTGCGTGGGCGTGTGGGGCGCTCACACCACCAAGCCTACGCCTATATGCTCACGCCACACCCGAAAACACTCACCAAAGATGCCGAGCAACGTTTGGAAGCGATGAGTACCATCGACAATCTTGGGGCAGGCTTCGCCCTTGCGACCCACGATTTAGAAATCCGTGGGGCAGGCGAACTGCTCGGCTCGGAACAGAGTGGACAGATTGAGAGTATCGGCTTCTCGCTCTATATGGACTTGCTCGAAAATGCAGTCAAAGCCTTACAGGAAGGGCGTGAGCCAACCTTAGAAGAAATCACCCAAAACCAAGTGGAGATTGAGTTGCGAGTGCCGGCATTAATTCCGGACGACTACCTACCAGATGTGAATATGCGCCTCTCGTTCTACAAACGGATCGCAAGCGCCGAGAGCGATGAACAGCTCAAAGATCTCAAAATTGAGCTAATCGACCGCTTCGGCCTACTGCCGGAAGCCACCAAAAACCTGTTTGCAATTACCCAACTTCGCCTTACTGCACAACCGCTCGGCTTGAAGAAAATCGACGCCGGCATCCACGGCGGTTATTTGGAGTTCAAACCAACCGCCCAGCCCGACCCGATGAAGTTTATCCAGCTTATCCAAAAACAACCGGCGGTATACAGCTTTGAAGGGGCGGTGAAATTCAAGTTCCGCCTGCCACTTGAAGAAAACAGCAAGCGGTTGGAATTTGTCGAGAATTTGCTAAAACAGATTATGGCTGAATAGAAAAAGGCAGAGTTCATCTGCCTTTAGAAATAGCTCAATAGATATATTGATATTTTAGCGACGTGGTAGATGTTCACAGGCAATGCCATCACGATCTCTGTCTAAATTATATGCACCATATTGATGCATATAAGATTGTGCCTGTGCTTGTGTTGCAAAATCAGCACATTTAGCTGCGAGTGCAGAATAAGAAATGAATAAGATTGATAAGGCTAAAAGAGTTTTTTTCACGGATTTTCTCCTAATTATTGACGTAGATGAATTTTCCAAAAACCATAGGATTGACAGATCCTACTATTTGGAGCGGCTTTCCCATAAAGACACTGTTTAGCTTGTGAAACTGCAAATTCAAAAGCATCTTCATAGGAGTATTGTTTGTGCATCAAATCTTCAGCAAATTGTTGTACACGAGGATCTAGCTTGAGTGCCTCATCAATTTCTTCATTAGAGTATGTAAAGGGAGTTATTAATAGGCTAAAATAGAATAAGTAACTGCGAGACATAATTTTCCTTAAAATGATGTTAAATTTATTATGTCATTATCGTTTAATACTCTACAATCAACCCAAAGTGAACATTTCTACCGAATTTATGGAGATTAAAATGAATGTGAATGAAAAAATCCGTTTTTTGCGTGAAGCGAGAGGTTGGTCGCAGGAAGAAATGGCTGAAAGAGTAGGACTTTCCGTACACGGTTATTCCAAAATTGAGAGAGGGGAAACTCAGCTTAATATTTCTCGCCTTCGCCAAATTTGCGAGGTATTGAATTATGATATGTTGGAATTGATGACATTGGGCGAGAAAAATGTGGTTTATTTTCAAGAAAGTGGAAATAATCATAGTATCAATATCATTAATCCAACTTCGGAAAATTTAGTCTCGGAGATTACCAAACTAAAACAGACAATTTCCCATCAAGCGGAGATTATTGAAATGCAAAAGGCACAAATAGAGACATTGAACGCTCTTGTATCTTCAATGAAAAGTGCATAACAAACAACTTGGTATCATATAAAACGATTTTTGCGATCTCTGTCGTAAAAATCGTTTTTTATTTAATAGTATCGAGCGGAAACGAAAACCTACCATTAGTTGGTAACAAGCGGTCGATTTCGGCTAAAATATTGCAAATTTTATGATTAAGGACACGATATGAAACAAGCTCTACTCAACCGCCTCCTGCGCTACACCCAAATCCACACCACCTCCGACCCGAAAAGTAACAGTGTGCCAAGCTCGCCACAGCAGTGGGATTTACTCCATTTATTGCGTGATGAAGTGAGCCAAATGGGATTGACCGAGATTTATCTCGACCCAAACGGCTATCTGTTTGCCACGCTTCCAGCAAACACTGATAAGGCTATCCCTGTGCTGGGCTTGATTGCTCACGTCGATACCTCGCCTGATTTCAACGGTGAAAATGTGAAGCCACAAGTTATTGAACGCTATGAAGGTGGCGATATTCTGTTAAAAGGGAGTGTTGATCGCCTTTCACCAAAAGATTTCCCAAACTTAAACAAACTGATTGGAGACACGCTGGTCACGACCGACGGCACAAGCCTGCTTGGTGCAGACGACAAGTCGGGCATTGCGATTATTCTCTCGGCAATCGAATACTTGCAAGCCAACCCGCACATTCCGCACGGCAAAATCCGAGTAGGCTTTACTACCGATGAAGAGATCGGGCGTGGTGCCGATCATTTTGGTGTCAAAGCCTTTGGTGCCGATGTGGCGTTCACGCTCGATGGAGGCCCACTTGGCGAGCTGCAATATGAGAATTTCAACGCCGATGCTGCAACGGTTACGTTTTATGGGCGTAGTGTTCACCCCGGCACCGCAAAAGACAAAATGATCAACGCCTTAGAGCGAGCCTGTGAATTTCAGCACCGACTACCGCCACATTTAACCCCTGCGACCAGCGAAGGGAGTGAGGGCTTTATTATGTTGCACGGTATTGAAGGCGGGATTGATAAAGCCGAAATTCACTATATTCTGCGTAGCTTCTGTCGTGAAGAATTAGCAAAATTTGGCGGCTATCTAACGCAAACGATGAGCGAAATGCAGCGAATTTACGGCGAAAATTGCGGAAAAGTCGAGATTGTCGAGCAATATCGCAATATGCAGGAAGTGCTGGCGGATTACGGCTATTTGGTTGAGATTGCCGAAAAGGTGATGCGTGAACAGGGGATTGAGCCGAATTTAGAACCGATCCGCGGCGGCACAGACGGCTCACGCCTCTCATTTATGGGCTTGCCTTGCCCGAATTTATTCACTGGCGGCGAAAATTTCCACGGGCGTTTTGAGTTTATTTCGGTCGATACTATGGAAAAAGCGGCGAATGTGGTTGTGGGGATTGCTAAAGGTTTTGCCGAGCATCAATTTTAACACCTGAGCAAAATAGCAAGCGGTCAAATTTGTGCAAAAATTTGCAAAAAAGCCTTATTTTTCGCCATTCGATTTATTTTTAGCGGATTTCTGCGAAATTTATTTGACATTGAAACGGAAATCCATAGAATATGCACCTGTTGAAACGCTACGAGCTTCGTAGCGTTTTTAAATGCGGGAATAGCTCAGTTGGTAGAGCACGACCTTGCCAAGGTCGGGGTCGCGAGTTCGAGCCTCGTTTCCCGCTCCAATTTCTATATCGTGCTGCCCGAGTGGCGGAATCGGTAGACGCAAGGGATTTAAAATCCCTCGCCTTTCGGGGCGTGCCAGTTCAAGTCTGGCCTCGGGCACCATTTAGAAATCAACAATTTAAAATATGCGGGAATAGCTCAGTTGGTAGAGCACGACCTTGCCAAGGTCGGGGTCGCGAGTTCGAGCCTCGTTTCCCGCTCCAATTTTTCTACATCGTGTCGCCCGAGTGGCGGAATCGGTAGACGCAAGGGATTTAAAATCCCTCGCCTTTCGGGGCGTGCCAGTTCAAGTCTGGCCTCGGGCACCATTTAGAAAAATACAAATTTTAAAATCAAAAATTATCGAAGCCCGAGTGGCGGAATCGGTAGACACAAGGGATTTAAAATCCCTCGCCTTTCGGGGCGTGCCAGTTCAAGTCTGGCCTCGGGCACCATTTCGATAATATACCAAATATGCGGGAATAGCTCAGTTGGTAGAGCACGACCTTGCCAAGGTCGGGGTCGCGAGTTCGAGCCTCGTTTCCCGCTCCAATCTCAAAAGTAGATAGCACCACAGGGTGCTTTTTTTATATCTGAAATTACTTATTGTCGTGAATAAGTCTGTGATATATTTCTAAGCGAATCAAGTATGAATACAGCAGGAAATTATGAAAAAAATCACTATCATTGGCTTAGGTTGGCTTGGTTTTCCACTTGCTCAGAAATTACAACGTGATGGCTGGATAGTTGCTGGTACAAAACGTACAATGGGTGATCTGCCGATTGAGTGCTATCCGCTGGATTTTAATCATCTTGCGATTCCACCTGAAATTGAACGTATTTTGGCGGCAGAGGCGATGGTAATAGCTTTGCCACCCTCGATATCTAATGAAGATGATTACCTTTCAGGTATTCAGAAACTTACATCTCTTTCAATTGCTAAGGGGTTAAATCATCTGATTTTTATCAGCTCGACTTCTGTGTTACCCATGTTGCAAGGGGATTTTGATGAAAATACTGTAATCGATCCTAATTCATTGCTTGCTCGAGTTGAAAAGTGGTTGTTAAACCAGGAGATTAATTGCGATATTTTGCGATTAGCCGGGTTAGTGGGCAAACAACGTCATCCTGTTTTTTATCTGGCAGGGAAAACTAATCTGAAAGAAGCTGGACAGCCGGTAAATTTAGTACATTTAGATGATTGTTTATCAGCGATTTCTTTGCTTTTATCCAAGCCAAATGGGCAGAGAATTTTCCATTTGTGTTCGCCTAAACATCCTAGCCGTCAAGCGTATTATAGTGAAATGGCAACACGTTTTGGTTTGGCTGATTTGCATTTTTCCGATGAAAATCAACCGCTTGTAAGAACGGTTAAGGCGAAAAAAATTTGTGATGAGCTTGGTTTTGTTTATCGTTACGAGGATCCTTATCTGTTTGAATTCGAATTAAATAAAAAATAAAGAATAAATTACCTTATAATTTTTATGGTTTTGTGTTAAGATAAGAATTATTCTCAATAAGGTCTAAATATTATGCTTGAAATTTTATTAGAACCTTTCACTTACAACTATATGCAAAAAGCGATTTTTGTCAGTATGGGCGTCGGTTTGGTTTGCGCTTTTCTTTCTGCCTTCTTAATGTTAAAGGGATGGTCTTTAATTGGTGATGCTTTATCGCATGCTGTCGTGCCGGGTGTTGCTATTGCTTATGCGTTAAAATTACCTTATGCCTTTGGAGCATTCTTTTCCGGCATTTTGGCTGCTTTATCTATTATTTGGGTGAAAAGCCTAACTAAAATCAAAGAAGATGCGGTAATTGGTTTTATTTTTACTACTTTTTTTGCTTTGGGGATGTTTATAGTCTCCTTAAATCCAACCGCAGTGGATGTTAATTCTATCGTCATGGGGAATATTTTAGGTATTGCTGATGAGGATTTATGGCAGGTGGTACTGATTATTGCCCTTTCATTAGGGGGATTGGCAGTGTTCTGGAAAGGACTGTTGCTGGTGTTCTTTGATGAGCATCACGCCCTGTCTGTTGGGCTTTCACCATTACGTTATAAAATCATTTTTTTTACGTTATTAAGTGCTTGTGTTGTGGTGGCATTACAAACTGTTGGCGCAATTTTAGTGATTGCGATGGTTGTCACCCCGGGAGCAACGGCATATTTATTGACTGACCATTTTCCGCGTTTAGTGTTGATTGCAATGTGTATCGGTAGTTTAACTTCGGGGGGTGGGGCCTATTTGAGTTATTTTCTAGATGGTGCAACAGGTGCAGTGATCGTCTGTTTGCAAACTATTATTTTTCTTTTTGTTTTTTACTTTGCACCGAAATATGGGTTGATAAACCAAAAAAGTAAAATAAAAGGAGCTTGTGAGCATGCTTGAGTGGATTTTAGAACCGCTGCAGTTTGATTTTATGCAAACTGCCTTGCTCACCGCCATTTTAGTAGCAAGCGTGAGTGCAGTTTTGTCTTGTTATTTGGTGTTAAAAAGCTGGTCTTTGATGGGGGATGCTATTTCCCATGCAGTATTGCCAGGAGTAGTGGTTTCATCATTGATTGGCTTACCTTTATCTTTCGGTGCATTTTTTTCTGGATTATTTTGTGCGTTATCGGTAGGTTATTTAAAGGAAAATAGCCGATTAAAAGAAGATACAGTTATGGGTATCGTGTTTTCAGGTATGTTTGCTTTAGGCATTATTCTGTTTACAGCCTTTAATACTGGAGAGCATTTAACACATATTCTATTTGGAAATTTATTAGGTGTGAGCCAGAGTGATTTAATACAAACTTTATGTATCAGTCTATTTACTTTGCTTGTTATTTTGTTAAAACGTAAAGATTTCCTACTCTATTGCTTTGATATGAATCAGGCAAGGGTAGTAGGGTTACCTGTTAAGCTGCTGCATTATGGATTGCTATCATTACTTGCCTTGACAATTATCAGTGCAATGCAAGTAGTTGGTGTGATTTTGGTGGTAGCAATGCTGATTACACCAGGAATTACTGCCTATTTGCTCACAACTCGCTTTGATCGGATGTTATTTATTGCATTGGCTGTTGCAATTAGCTCTTCTGTGGTCGGCACGTTGCTTAGCTATCATATTGATTCCGCCTCTGGCCCAACGATTATCTTGTTACAAGCGGTCATATTTTTGTTAAGTTTTGCATATTCCAAATTAAAAGCCTAAAAAAAAGAGGGAATGTTTAAATTCCCTCTCTATATTTTTAGCTGTTTACTTCTTTCTGATAATGCAGTAAACCGCCAAATACCCTTTCTAAATTTTGATTATTAAAGGTTTCTTCCGTTTTACCGGCAGCCCTTAGTGTACGATTGATCATTAAAATCTGATCGCAAAAACTCGGCACGCTGGCAAGATTATGGGTAGAAACTAAAATCAAATGTCCCTCATTTTTAAGTTGCCTAAGTAGCTCTACAATTGCATTTTCTGTCTTAACATCCACACCGGTAAAGGGTTCATCTAATAAGATGATTTTACTCTCTTGAGCTAATGCTCGGGCTAAAAACACACGCTTTTTCTGCCCACCGGAAAGCTCCCCAATTTGTCGGCTTTTAAGATGCAAAACATCTACACGCTGCATTGCTTGTTCCACTTTCAGCTTATCCGTTTGGCTTGGGCGGCGTAAGAAATTCATATAGCCGTACCGCCCCATCATCACCACATCATAAACGGAAACCGGGAATTGCCAGTCCACTTCTTCACTTTGTGGCACATAAGAGACCAAGTTTTGCTTGAGTGCTTGAGAAATAGGTAATTGTCCAAGTTTAATTGAGCCGGTTAGAGGTTTAACCAGTCCCATTAAACTTTTGAAAAGAGTCGATTTCCCCCCTCCATTTACGCCGATTAATGCACAAATTGTGCCGTTTTCAAGATGAAATGATACATCTTGTAAAGCGAGATGCCCGTTATTATAACGGACAGATAAATTTTCGACAGAAATGGAGGCTGAAACAGTTGTCATAGTTAAATCTTATTATTTTTTGCTACGCTCGAAACCTTCAACAATAGTACCGATAGTCACTTTAAGTAAATCTAAATAAGTTGGTATAGGGCCATTTTTCTCAGATAGTGAATCCACATAAATTACGCCACCATATAATGCACCGGTTTCTTTTGCGACTTGTTTAGCCGGCTTGTCTGAAACCGTACTTTCACTAAAGACAACAGGAATCTTATTTGCTTTTACACCATCAATAACTTTTTTAACTTGTTTTGGTGAACCTTGCTCTTCTGCATTGATTGCCCATAAATAAAGCTCTTTTAGGTTGTAGTCTTTAGCCAAATAACTAAATGCACCTTCACTGGTTACTAACCAACGTTGTTGTTCCGGAATAAAGGCTAAACGTTGGCGTAGCGGTTCGGCAATACCTTTTACTTTTTCAGAATAGGCTTTAGCGTTGGCATTATAAGTGTCTGCGTTTTTAGGGTCGTATTTTACTAAAGCCGCACGGATATTTTCAATGTAAATTAATGCATTTTCGGTAGACATCCAAGCGTGCGGATTCGGTAGATTTTTATATTCACCTTCGGTGATTGGCATTGGGGTAATCCCTTCTGTCACCACAACTGCCGGTTTGCCTTTCACGTTTTCAAAGAAACGCTCAAACCAGCGCTCAAGGTTCATACCGTTCCATAAAACTAAATCGGCTTTCTGAGCTTTAACAATATCTTTTGGGGTAGGTTGATAATCGTGAATCTCAGCACCTGGTTTGGTAATTGATTCAACTGTGGCTTTATCACCGGCCACATTTTGTGCAATATCTTGAATAACAGTGAAGGTTGTAACAACTTTAAAAGGCTCTGCCATTGCCATAGCTGCACTTAAACCAAAAGTTAATACAAATGCTTTTTTAATATGTGATAGTTTCATTTTCAGCCTCCTTAATGTTATTGAGAATGAGAATTATCGTTTGTTATTCTATAGATTATTTTGAATGATGTAAATAGTCTTATTTTTCATAAGGTTATTGTTGATATGTCTGGTCAAGTATTTATTTCGTAAATATCAAAATTTCGATTAAAAATTGCTGGCTTAATGAACAAAGAGTCAGTAAAATTGCCGACTTCAAAAATCATATTGCAAAACTAACCTTTTGCCGTAATACGTGTAATAACGAGGCTTTCAATTTTATGTCAGAACAAATTGTGGGTGCAGTGTCTGCTGCAGAGCAACCAAAAGAAAAAATCAATCTATTAAACCTTAACCGCCAAGAAATGCGTGAGCTGTTTGCAGAAATGGGTGAAAAGCCTTTCCGAGCTGATCAGCTAATGAAGTGGATTTACCATTTTGGCGAAGATAATTTCGATAATATGAGCAATATTAACAAAGTATTGCGTGAGAAATTAAAACGTATTGCGGAAATTAAGGCCCCTGAAGTCGCGGTGGAGCAACGCTCTGCTGATGGTACCATTAAGTGGGCAATGCAAGTGGGCGATCAACAAATTGAAACGGTGTATATTCCGGAAGACGACCGTGCAACTCTATGTGTCTCTTCACAAGTAGGCTGTGCTTTAGCCTGTACTTTCTGCTCAACGGCTCAACAAGGTTTTAACCGTAACTTAAGTGTAGCGGAAATTATCGGGCAGGTATGGCGTGCTTCTAAAATTATCGGAAACTTTGGTGTGACCGGCGTTCGCCCAATCACCAATGTGGTAATGATGGGCATGGGAGAGCCATTACTGAATATGAATAACGTAATTCCAGCAATGGAAATTATGTTAGATGATTTCGCCTATGGTTTATCCAAACGCCGTGTGACGCTTTCAACGTCGGGTGTTGTACCGGCATTAGATAAAATGCGTGAACAAATTGATGTGGCATTGGCAATTTCGCTTCACGCCCCGAACGATGAATTGCGTGATGTGTTAGTGCCGATTAATAAAAAATATAACATCAAAATGTTGATGGAATCGGTAAATAAATACCTAGAGGTTTCTAACGCTAACCACGGCAAAGTAACGATTGAATATGTGATGTTAGATCACGTTAATGATAGTACCGAGCATGCCCACCAGCTTGCTGAGGTGCTAAAAAACACACCGTGCAAAATTAACCTTATTCCTTGGAACCCGTTCCCACAAGCACCTTATGGCAAGAGTTCAAACTCGCGTACAGACCGATTCCAAAAAACCTTAATGGAATATGGCTTTACCGTTACGGTGCGTAAAACCCGAGGCGATGATATTGACGCCGCTTGTGGACAGCTTGCTGGCGATGTTATCGACCGAACCAAACGTACCCTAGAAAAACGCAAGTTTGGACAAGGGATTGAGGTAAAAATGCATTAATTTTTTAATTTAATCTTGATTTCTCTATTAAGACAAACAGAAAAGCTGGTTGTTGTATAAGACTTTTCCCTCAATTTCGGGGAAATAAAGATATACAATCAACCAGCTTATTGGAATAGAGCATATCAAATAAATACACCACAGGATCATCTTAAAAGCTGTAGATAATTATTCATAGAGATGGTTTTGCCTCAACGTCCATGCTAATTCTAAGTAGATAAAGATTGTTACATCACTAAACGTAGCAAGAAAAATCAATAATGAAGATAAGCTGTTTATTTCGTACATCATAATAGCTCCAACTATAAGAAAAATTTTCTCTTGACCTTAAATCTACTCTAACCTTTATTATGCTAGTACCTTATTAGGTTATCCATTATTAAGTTTATTGAGGAATACTATGAGAAAATGTGCAGTATATCTAATTCCGTTATTATCTGTTTCAACTGCTTTCGCAGGAGAGGGGATATTTTCTGTTGGAGTAAGTGGTAGTATTGGTACTACTCCCTATATAGGTTACAAAAATAAACAGGATGCACTTCCGATACTCCAATACCAAAATGATCATTTTTATATTCAAGGTCTAGGAGCAGGTATTAAATTTTGGCAATCGCAAGATCAAAACCAAGAGCTTCTTTTAGGTGCTTCCTATTCGCCTCATTCTTTTAAAGCAAGTAAAAGTAGTGATGAGCGTATGAAAAGGCTTAATAATCGAAAAGCAACAGTAATGGCGGATGTTGTCTACAATATTCACTCGCTTTACGGTAGCCTGGAAAATGCTTTGTCTTGGGATATTCTAGGCAGAAGTAAGGGGATTTTAGCAACAACACAATATGGTATTTATTGGGACATTGCACCGAAGCTTACAATTAAAACGGCAGTTGGTTTAGCCTATGCTAACGCTAAATATAACCGATACTATTACGGCGTATCGGAAATAGAAAGCCAGCGAAGTGGTTTTCGAACCTATAAGCCTAAAAGCTCAATCCAACCTTACATTGAATTAACAGCAAATTACGATTTCACTAAAAATCTCAGTGTATTTGCATCAATTCGTAGTGATAAACTTGCCAAAACTATTCGTAATAGTCCGATTACCAATGATAAATACCAAAGCGAAGCTAGCTTAGGCCTTTTATATAGTTTTTAATTTCCTCCCTCCGCAAGCGGTCAATTTTTGTTAAATTTTTACTTTTATTGACCGTTCCCTTTTTCTTGCCTTGCATTTTTTCCCTTAAACAATAACATAATGATATTTAAAGGTTAAGCTAGATTTAAAATTAAATAATGAAAAGAAAAACAGAAGAGAGTCGGTGGCTGGAAGGTGGGCTGAGTTTGAAAGAAGTTTCTCAAATACTGGGAATACCAGCTTCTACCTTACGTTATTGGGATAAAGAAGGGATAGTAGCATTTGAACGTAACCAGCAGAACGATTATCGCCAGGTATCGTTGTTCACTATTTTAGATTTGCTTGATGTTTTGGATTACAGGGAAATGGATGTGCCGATTGACAAAATCAAACAAGCGCCACACATGACAACAGATGAGCTATTATCGTTATTGGATAAAAATCGCACAGAGCTGAAAGCTAAAATTGTCAAATTGCAGCAGACCTTATGTAAAATCGACCTCAAAGAACAGGCGTTGCAACGTTTGAAAATATTGGAACAGAGGAAACCAGCTCTGGTTTACCGCCAAATGCCAACTATTTATAAGGTAGATTTGCAGGATATGGATGATGTTAGAAAATATCTCGTTCCTATGCAGGCGGCGGATTTACTGCATGCCAATGATCTCAGTTATTGGAGGGCAGGTATGATAACGGAGAATAGCTGCGGAAAGATCCTTCGTTCCGCTGATATTAAACCGATGCCTTATCTCAATGGGTTATTGCGTTTTGAACGCAATAACAGGAAAGAGAATAGTAGTGAACTATTCAATCTTGCTCGTAGTATGGGCTATTGTCCGCAATATACTATTTTTCAATTTCTTGCTGTTGCTAATCATCCCGAATACGGATTATGCGATTACCATGAGTGTTGGATAGAATTAGCCGAGGGCTAATTTATTTTTGGATAAAGCTCTTGTTCCATCTCTTATACAGAATTAAATTGGTCGCTGGATCTTATGAGAATAATAATCCTAGGGAGCTTAATCCGAAAATATCAAATGCTGCGTGTGCTAAAAAAAACGGTACTAGCACTGGAATTTTTCGGCGAAATAGCCAGAACGACACACCTAACGTAGTGATAGTTAGAGCTCCTGCCAAGCCTTGATAAGTATGGAGGATAAAGCGCAAGAACAGGCTGAATATAACAGCTTTGGGTAGCATTTCCTGTTTTATGGTGAAAACTAAGCCCATAAAGAAGATCTCTTCAAAAAAGCCGTTAAGTAGCGAAGTTATGATCAATTCGAGCGTATAGTGTGTGCTTTTGTAATCGCTTTGTTCTGCTTCAGGATAGTGTTCGGGGATTATAAAGGCGTGCATGTACTGGTATAAGTCCGCAACTAGCCCGGCACCGACGAATAAAAGTAAGGCGAGTGGTATAGTGTTTCGGTTTATTTTGAAATTCAGAACGCTGAAATCAAACTTGCGCCAACGCAGATACAACCATGCGATAACCAACAAAAATAGTTGCATGCCGAAGGTTTTCCAATTAGCTAAATCATTGATAGACAGATTTTCGGGAACTACTTGATTCTGTTGCAGGAGTATAAAGTACCACTTTATGGAAGAGTATGCGGAAATACCGAAAAAGATAATTGCCAGTAGTACGATATCAACGAAGGTAAGGTGTTTTATTTTTGAATTAGACATAATTATTTCTCCTTTTAATAAATAATTTTTATCTATCTTTAAAGTAGAGATAATTGAATTACTACTATTTCTACAGTATTAGATATCACCATTTTTATATATAAATTGGGGGAAGTCTATTCTATGAATTTTTGTATTTTACTTTACAACTCGTTTTTTATCAATAACTTTTGACTAAAAATAGCTTAAAAACTTACATATAATAAAGATTAAAGTGGGTTTAAGATCAAGCTAGAAATTCAACGCAGATATTTCAATTTTTACCAGTAAAGCTTATGTTTAAAAGAGGATATACTTTGTGTCTTTAGGCTGTAATGTTTCTACGTTGAGATCGAAATGATAACGGAGTGAGTACCATTAAAAAATTATTTAAGTAGCAATAAGTATTTTTGCGATCTGCATCGAAAAATCAGTATTAAAAATTTCCCTTAGCTTGCAAAAATCACTAGTCTTAGCGGTTATTGAACAGTAAAATTTAGCCTTTTGATGATAGGAGAGCGCTATGTTTGCAAAATTTTTTAGAAAAATAACCGCTTGTGCTGCTATTTTATTATTAGCAGCTTGTTCTTCTAACCAAGAAGTATCTTCCGAATCAGCATTTAATCGCTCGGAAGCTGTAAAAGCCCGAATCAATCTTGCTTTAGCTTATTTAGATCAAAACGATTTCCCTAAAGCGAAACAGAATATTGATAAAGCCCTTGCTCACGATGAAAAAGATTATTTGCCTTACTCGGTACTTGCTTACTATTACCAACAAACAGGTGAGGTAGAAAATGCAGAAAAAGCGTATCAGCAGGCCTTAAATTTAAGCAAAAGTCGTCCTGACGTGCTGAATAATTACGGCACCTTTTTGTGTAAACAAGGTCAATTTCAACAGGCTTATCAACAATTTGAAAAAGCGATACAAAGCCCTAAGCCTTATTATCATCAAGCCGATAGTTTAGAAAATATTATTCTGTGTGCAAAAAAAGAGCCCAATCCGCAGAAAGTGATCGAAACATTAACCCAGCTCGAAAAATTAGATAAAGCTCGAGCAAATTTATTGAAGGAAAATCAATGACCCAATTAAACAGTGAGTTAAATCGTCAAATTAGCCAGATTATTGCGAGCGAATTAAATGTTGCTTCAAACCAAATTTTAGCGGCCATCACCTTGCTGGATGAAGGGAACACAATTCCCTTTATTGCCCGTTATCGCAAAGAGGTCACAGGTGGGTTGGACGACACTCAATTACGTCATTTTGAAACACGCCTTATTTACTTGCGTGAGATGGATGATCGCCGTCAAACTATTCTGAAATCTATTGAGGAACAAGGCAAATTAACCGAAGAATTGAGAGAAAAAATCTTAAATTGCGAAAGCAAAACCGAGTTGGAAGATCTCTATTTGCCTTACAAACCTAAACGCCGTACTCGCGGACAAATTGCGATTGAAGCAGGACTTGAGCCGTTGGCGGAAAGTTTGTGGAACGATCCAAGCCAAATGCCTGAATTACTTGCTGAGCAGTTTATTAATGCTGAAAAAGGCATAGCCGACAGTAAAGCAGCGTTAGATGGGGCAAGATATATTTTAATGGAGCGTTTTAGTGAGGATGCAGAATTACTTGCAAAACTTCGCCAATATTTGACCGCTTACGCCACGCTTGAATCCAACGTTATTGAGAGCAAAGAGGAAGAAGGTGAAAAATTCCGTGATTACTTTGCTCACAGTGAGCCTTTTAAAACCGTGCCTTCTCACCGTGCTTTAGCAATGTTTCGTGGACGTAACGAGGGCATTTTATCTCTTTCTCTTAATGCTGATCCGCAAGCGGAGGAAGGCAGTAAAACCAGTCATTGTGAAGAGATCATTCGCAGCCATTTAGGGGTGATATTCAACAATCAACCGGCAGATAAATGGCGTGAGCAAGTAATTGCTTGGACGTGGAAAATCAAAGCAGCCCTGCATTTAGAAACGGAATTAATGGGAAGCCTACGTGAAAAGGCGGAAGAAGAAGCGATTGATGTTTTTGCTCGTAACTTATCGGCATTGTTAATGGCTGCTCCTGCCGGTGCAAGAAACACGATGGGTTTAGATCCCGGCTTGCGTACGGGGGTGAAAGTCGCGGTGGTGGATAACACCGGAAAATTGCTCGATACCACCACAATTTATCCACACACGGGGAGAGAAGCAGAGGCCCAAGTAGCCATTTTCACACTGATTAAAAAGCATAATGTAGAGCTGATTGCGATTGGTAACGGTACCGCCTCACGTGAAACCGAGCGTTTTGCTAAAGAAGTGATTAAAGAGATCAAAGAGAACAAACCGCAAACGGTGGTCGTGAGTGAGGCCGGCGCTTCGGTTTATTCAGCTTCGGAATTTGCGGCAAATGAGTTCCCGAATTTAGATGTGTCACTGCGTGGTGCGGTATCCATTGCTCGCCGTTTGCAAGATCCATTGGCAGAATTGGTGAAAATTGAACCTAAAGCCATTGGTGTGGGGCAGTATCAGCACGATGTAAACCAATCACAATTAGCTCGTAAATTAGATGCAGTAGTGGAAGATTGTGTAAATGCGGTTGGCGTGGATTTAAATACTGCTTCTGCTGCTTTACTTGCCCGCGTGGCAGGGATGACCAAAACGCTTGCACAAAATATTGTCGCTTATCGTGATGAAAACGGCCGTTTTAACAGCCGTTCTGATCTGAAAAAAGTGCCACGTTTAGGGCCTAAAGCTTTTGAACAATGTGCAGGCTTTATGCGAATTATCGGCGGTAAAAATGCTTTAGATGCGTCAAGCGTTCACCCTGAAGCTTATCCGATTGTTGAAAAAATCTTACAAGCAACCACCTCAACTTTGGCAGAATTAATGGGAAATACCACTAAAATTCATTCACTGAATGCTAAAGATTTTGTGGACGAACAGTTTGGTTTACCAACGGTTAATGATATTTTCAAAGAGTTAGAAAAACCAGGGCGTGATCCGCGCGGTGAATTTAAAACCGCAAGTTTTATGGACGGTGTAGAAGAGATTTCTGACCTCAAGGTAGGAATGATCTTAGAAGGCACGGTTACAAACGTAGCAAACTTCGGGGCATTTGTGGATATTGGCGTTCACCAGGACGGTTTAGTCCATATCTCAATGCTTTCCAACTCTTTTGTGGAAGATCCGCATACAGTAATTAAAGCCGGTGATGTGGTGAAGGTAAAAGTATTAGAGGTGGATGTGGCTCGCAAACGTATTGCATTATCTATGCGTTTAGATGATAAACCTGCAGAGAAAAGTGAGACAACAAGCGGTCGAAATTCAGCAGAAATTCGCAAAAATCCGGCAAAAAATGACCGCTTGCGTTCGGATAATCGCAATAGCTTCGGCAATAATGCCTTTGCCGATGCGTTGAAAGGGTGGAAGAAGTAATCAAAATAACCTAGCACGAGCCGTGCTAGGTTCGTTAATCCCAGCCCCTCAGGGGCTGAAGAAAGAGCCGCAGAGCGGCTCAGATTAAATAACTCTATACGGCTCGTATAGGGTTTGGTAATGGTCTTATTTTTATCAATTATCCACCAAATTTCCGATTCATATAATCAAACGCAGCTGTTGGCAAAATTCGTCTTAACCACCAAAACAATTTGGTCGGAAAAGTTACCTGATAGCGTGCTTTGGGCTTTTTATCATTCAAGGCTTTTAAGCACGCTTCTGCACAAGCTGAGGCAGGTAAAGTAAAAGGATTTGCATTGCTTTTTGTGGTTAAGCGTTGGTATTGCGTTTGGTTTAGCGCTTTATGATAAGAGTTTTCCACATCAATATACTGCTCTAATTTCGCCACTGAATTAGGGCGGAATCGGCTTTGAATCGGGCCAGGTTGGATAAGCGAAACATAAATATTTGAGCCGTGTAATTCACAACGCAAGGTATCTGCTAAACCTTCCAAGGCAAATTTAGTGGCATTATAAGCTCCACGATAGTGCATAGCCGCAAAACCTAAAATACTACTGTTGATTAATATTCTGCCGTGATTTTGCTCTCGGAAGATTTTCATTGCCTGATTAATTACTTCCCATGCCCCGAACACGTTAGTTTCAAAAATTTCACGCAGGGCTTCTCTCGGCACATCTTCTACACAACCGGGCTGACCGTAGCCGGCATTGCAAAAAATTGCATCTAATTGACCGCTTGCTCGAATATAATCGAAAGCCTGTTGGATTTGGTTGCTATCAGTAACATCAAGCAAAATCGTTTCAAACCCTTCTGCTTGTAAACGTGCAACATCTTCAACTTTACGGCAACTAGCGATAACTCGCCAGCCTGCTTGTTTTAAATGTGCTGCTGTTGTATAACCGATACCTGATGAGCAACCTGTGATTAAAATTGTCTTCATCTTATTTTATATAGCTGATAAAACCGTCTAAACTTTCGCTTTCAGGTGCTAAGTTGATCTGTTCGTCTTCTATTGGTGAACCCACCATTAACAGAGCAATGATTTTATCACCCTCTTGGCAGTCAAAAGCGGTACGAAGCGAAGAGCCGTTTACCCATTTGTTTGTGATCCAAACTGTATCAAAACCTAACGCATTGGCGGCAAGTTGAATGGCGTAAGTGGCACAACCGGCAGAGAGCATTTGTTCCCACGCAGGTACTTTGGCGATGTTATGGTCTAATTTTGCTACAACACCGATAATCATTGGCGCTCGGGAGGCTAATTTTTCTGCTTTTGCTAAATGTTCTTCGCTCAGATTGAATTCAGCCACAGCAGCTTTGAAATGTTCACAAATTTTTGGCATTCCGCTTTTTTCAATGACCACGAAATGATAAGGCTTTAAGCGACCATGATCCGGAACCCGTAATCCTGCTTTTAAAATTTGTTCAAGTTGTTCTGCATTTGGGGCTTTATCGCCAAATTTTTTATTGGAACGGCGACGCTGTAATAAATCTAATATTTGCATAAAAAATACCTATAGATTCAGGGGTAAGAGTGGTAAAAGCATATCATATTTTACTCATTGCGCGATTGCTTTATACTATGTCCCGAATTATTTTATATAATTTTATTAGGAGACAAGCTTATGTTTAAAGTTTTTAATATTTTTTATCGCATTTTCCGATGCATTAGAGAGTGTGTTATCAACCTCTTTTTTGTG
Source organism: Mannheimia granulomatis (assembly GCF_011455695.1). Classification (NCBI taxonomy): domain Bacteria; kingdom Pseudomonadati; phylum Pseudomonadota; class Gammaproteobacteria; order Pasteurellales; family Pasteurellaceae; genus Mannheimia; species Mannheimia granulomatis. Next base: position 34,606 of record NZ_CP015030.1, read on the forward strand.
CTTTTTATCTTAATGCTTATACCGATTTTTGCCTTTATTTCAGAAGGTACACAATCGACAAAGCCGATTTTTACTCAAGGGGCATTACGCCTAAATTTAGATGGGTATTTAGCGGATAATCGAGAACAATTTGCCGATTTTTATCGCTTAATACAATCTGAATTAGGTGACAGCAAGTCGCTTAAAATTTCTACTTTTGATGTGGTACAAGCCATTAGACAAGCTAAAGATGATCCTAAAATTACCGGATTAGTGCTGGATTTAAGTGCGTTGCAAAATGCGGATTTTTCCTCTTTGGATTTTGTTGGAAATGAAATTAAGCATTTTAGAACATCCGGTAAGCCGGTAATTGCAGTAGGTGAGCAATATTCGCAAAAGCAATATTATTTAGCTTCTTTTGCTGATGAAATTTATCTTAATAAAGCAGGTACCGTTGAGTTAAAAGGCTTAAGCTATACTAATACTTATTTTAAAGCCTTGCTCAACAAAATTGAGGCTGAGCCACATATTTTCCGTGTTGGCACTTATAAATCTGCAGTTGAGCCCTTTATTCGAGATGATATGTCTCCTGAGGCTAAGCAAAATGCTGAAGGCTGGCTGAAAGATACTTGGCATAAAGCGGTAACAACCATTGCAGAAAACCGCAATATAACTCCCCAAGAAATTGATTTAACCCCAGAGGTTTATATTGAAAAATATAAGCAAGCTAAAGGGAATGACGCTGAGTTTGCTCTTAAGCAAAAATGGGTGACAAAATTGGTGTCTAACCACGAAAGCCAAAGTATGTTAATTTCCCTGTTTGGTAAAAACTCAGAAAACAGCTACAACCACGTTGAATTTAGTGATTATCTTTATGAGCTAAATGACCGCTTTAATAATATAAATAAACCTAAAATTGCGGTAATAAATGTGGAAGGCGAGATTATGGATGGCGAGAGTGATGAATCCAGCGTAGGAAGTGAAACTGTGGTGAAATTACTACAAAAAGCCCGAGAGGATAGCAATGTTCAAGGCTTGTTGTTGCGTATTAACAGCCCAGGTGGTAGTGCAATGGCATCGGAAATCATTCGCCAAGAAGTCGAAGAATTTCAAAAAGCGGGTAAACCTGTCGTAGCTTCAATGGGTGACATTGCAGCTTCGGGGGGATATTGGATTGCCGCGACCAGCGATAAAATTATTGCCAGCCCAAATACGCTCACCGGTTCTATCGGTATTTTCGGTTTAGCGGTCACTTTTGAGAAAACAGCGAAAAAATTCGGTGTAACTGAAGATGGCATTGCGACTTCTGCTTTAGCTCAGAAAGTTGGGTTAAAAACCTTACCAAAAGAGCAGGGAGAAGTGTTACAAATTGGCATTGAAAATGGATACGAACGCTTTTTGGAATTGGTTGCCCGTGGCAGAAAAATGTCAAAAGAAGCCGTAGATAAAGTCGCTCAGGGCCAAGTTTGGTCTGGTAATGAGGCGTTAAAACATGGATTAGTGGATGAGTTAGGTGATTTTAATACCGCTTATTCGACGCTATCTACTTTAATTAATCAAAAACGTCAGACTGAAAATCAGCCTGAAATCGAGCAGTTGGATTTACAATGGTTTGTTGAAGAAGATAACAGTCTGTTAGGCACTTTAGCCCGTGATTTTAAAACTCAGTTACAGGTGAAATTAGTGAGCTGGCTTGATTTACCGTGGCTTAAAAAATCAGCCCAACAAGTTGATATACTCTCACGATTTAATGATCCAAAACAGATGTATCTCTACTGTTTAAATTGTGGGAAAATAGATTAGAGGTCTGACAAGCGGTTAAAAATTGCAAAAATTTTGCCAAAAAAGACCGCTTGTTGATATATACTAAAAATTCTTGTCGGAGTGCCGTAAGGCTGAGATCGCAAATGCGAGATCCGTGGAACCTGTAGGTTAGTACCTGCGTAGGGAACAAGTTTTACCAAATTTAGAGATTGATTGCTGCCTTATCAACTAAGGTTTTCAATCAATCTTTTGTTACCGATTACCACATCTCTGACAAGCAAACCCTTAACTCTAAAATGAGGATTTTGCGATGTCTATTTCTAACTCTCATCATTCAGCTAAAGTGATTTGGACGGTTGCCGGCTCGGATTCCTGTGCCGGAGCAGGTTTACAAACCGATTTACATACGTTTCACGATTTCAATTTGGTTGGTTGCTCGGTGGTCACTTCCGTGACTGCTCAACACCCGCATGGCGTGCTTTGTGTAACGCCTGTTGATGATTACACTTTCCGCCAGCAGTTTGAGGCTTTGCTCATTCAAGGTTACCCGAATGCAATTAAAATCGGCTTGCTTTGTTCCCAAAATCAGGTGGAAATTCTGTGCGACTATATCCAAAAAATCCGTGTAGAAAGCCAAGAATATTGCCAAGTAATTTACGACCCAGTGGCGGTAGCAAGTAGTGGGCAAGCCTTATCAGATAGTATTTTGTTACCTATTGTGCAGAAAAAACTTTATCCCTTAGTGGATTTAATTACCCCAAATGGTATGGAATTAGCCTTGCTGAGTGAAACAGAAATTGTTACTTTTGAGGATGTAAAAACTGCCGCTCAAAAACTATTTGCTCAAGGCATAAAAGCCGTATTAGCCAAGGGCGGACATTTTGAATGGCAAGGCGAAACAGTAAGCGATTATTTACTCACTCCACAAGAGAGCTACTGCTTTTCCCACCAGCGTTTGCAAAGCGTGAATACTCACGGCACAGGCTGTACCTTTGCTTCTGCAATCGGAGCGATGTTGGCAAAAGGCTTTGCTTTGCCAGATGCCGTTACCCTTGCCACAGCTTATCTGCAGCAAGGCCTATCTGAAACGGAAGGAAAAGGACAAACTGCGTTAAGTTCTCTTTGCCACACAGGCTACCCAAGCGACATTACCTTTTTCCCAAAAACTACATTAATGTCGGCCCTCCTTCATTTACCGCAGCAAGCCTTTACTCCAACCGATTATCAACTTGGGCTTTACCCTGTTGTGGATAGTTTTGAGTGGATTGAGCGTTTAATTTCAGCTGGCGTGAAAACCTTGCAAATTCGCGTGAAAAATCGACCGCTTGCAGAGATTGAAAATGAAATCGCCCAAAGTGTTGCCCTTGCCAAAAAGCATAATGTACGTTTGTTTGTGAATGATTACTGGCAATTAGCCTTGAAATATCAAGCTTATGGTGTGCATTTAGGACAGGAAGATTTGGCCGCGGCGGATCTCAATGCTATCCAACAAGCTGGCTTGCGTTTAGGTGTTTCTACCCATGGTTATTTTGAAATTATGCGAGCCTTAGCGGTTAAACCCTCTTATATCGCTTTTGGCCACGTTTTCCCTACCCAAACCAAACAAATGCCATCTCAACCGCAAGGCTTAATTAATTTAGCGAAGTATGCAGATTTGGTTGCGCCACTCCATATCCCAACGGTTGCTATCGGCGGTATTCAGCAAGCCAATATTGAGCAAGTAATGAAATGTGGCGTAGGCAGCGTAGCGGTGGTGAGTGCGATTACTCAGGATCAGGAGTGGCAACAAGCGGTCAAAAATTTAGAAAAATTTGCAAATGGCGGCAAAAAAGGAGGCAACGATGAGTAGAAGTTTAAGTTCGCTCAACAGCGGCTTGATTTGGGCGGGAGCGGGCATTAGTGCCAGTGCGATTGTGGTCGGCACGTGGATCGCCCCGCTCGGCTGGCAACAAGGTTTACTGGCGATTGTTTTAGGGCATTTACTCGGCGGCATTTTATTTTTTGCTGCAGGTTTTATTGGGGCTAAAACAGGCAAAAACGCCATGCAAACGGTGCAGATTTCTTTTGGTAAAGGCTCGGTATTTTTCTCTCTCGCTAATGTGTTGCAACTGATTGGCTGGACCGCGATTATGATCTACACAGGGGCAGAAATCAGCAACGCTCTAAGCCTTGCCTTGTGGGATTTGTCTGCTTTCAGCCTTTGGGCGTGTGTGCTTGGTGTGTTGATTATTCTTTGGCTTTTTAGCGGTTCTAATCAGGTTGGTAAATTAAAGCTATTTACCTTAATTGCAATGTTTGTGCTGACATTATGGCTTAGTCTAAAAGTGTTAAACGGACAGAATCAGATTGCGGCTTCAGGTAATATGCCCTTTAGTACTGCTGTTGAGCTCGCAACCATTATGCCGCTTTCTTGGCTGCCACTGGTTTCCGACTATACCTCTAAAGCGAAAAAACCGCTTGCGGCAACACTTTCGGCAAGTATTGGTTATCTAATTACCAGTGCATGGATGTATGCGTTAGGGCTGGGAATGGTACTGTTTACTGGGCAAAGCGAAATTGCCCCGATGCTCCTGCTAACAGGCATGAGCTTGGTCGGCATTATAGTAATGATTTTGTCTACTGTTACCACGACTTTCTTAGATGCTTATTCCGCAGGAGTGAGTGCAAGTAATATCAGCACTAAATTAAAAGAAACCCCGACAGCTATTGCTGTTACCTTGATTGGTACGGTGTTAGCCTTAAGCTTGCCGGTGACCCAATATGAAAACTTTTTACTACTAATCGGCTCTGTATTCGCGCCAATGATTGCGGTGCAAATTGCTGACTTTTTCGTACTAAGACGCACTGAATCCCAACAAAATATGGATTGGCTGGCTTTTGGACTTTGGTTTATCGGTTTTATGCTTTATCACGGTTTATCTTATAGTAATGTGCATTTACCACTTGGCTTAACCATTCCTGTGATGTTAGTGATTTTTGTAACAACGGTTATTGTGAGAAAAGTCACAAAATAGAAAAATAAGCGGTTCAATTGGAGTGAAAATTTGCTAGAATTGGACTGTTTGTTTTAAACAATAAGGAAAGTTTATGAAGAATTTTAAATTATCCCCCATCACTCTTGTGTTAATTTCTGTTGGTATGGCTGCAAGTACGGCACAGGCTGCAAACTGTGAGAATATGACTATTACAGAAGGCTTTGCTGCTAAAGATCAAACGATCCAAAGTAATACTTGTACTTATGATTTGTCTGGTACAAATACACAAGATCCTGAAATAGAACTCAAGGGTACTAATGCTGTATTTGATAATGCTACAGTATTAGGAGATGGGAGTAAAAAATCAAAACGCTATTGGAGATTTGGTTCTAATATCGATTTATTTTCCGTTTTAGACAATTCTTCAGCAGTATTTAATAATAGTACATTATCTCTTAACTCTCTAGATTCTGAACGTTCAACGAATAATTTGTTAGATGTTGATAAATCAACATTAACATTAAATCATACTAAGCTTACGCATAATTCAGGTGGTAATGCAAAAATAGTCTATGCAGAGAATAATGCAACGGTTAACATAAATAATAGTGAGTTAAAATCTTCTACTCCGGAGAATATAAGTACTTTTTACTCTAATGTAGTACAAGTAAATGGATTAAATAATTCTACTATTAATGTTATGAATTCCACCTTATCTTCTCATAATGATAGTCGTCTTATTTATTTAAATAATTCAACCTTAAATTTATCCTCTTCAAAACTTTCTAATACAGGTAAGAAAAATGGAGGAGATATGATATCAGCAATAAAATCTAATGCTATTATCAAAGATTCTTCAGTTAATCTTACTGAATCAGATACAATTATTGATGCAACAGATTCAACATTCACAATTACAAATTCTACACTTGCTCATACGAAAGAAGTAGCTGGAGAATCTAGTTTCTTTGTCAATGGTAATATTCTTTTGAAAAATACAACAATGAATATTAAGGATAGTACTATAACAAATAAAAATGGTGATGGAATATTTATTGTTGGTAACTCTACACTTTCTATTACTAATACAAAAGCAGATGCTAATAAGTCAAAAGCTTTTCTTTTCGGAGAGGATAGATCAGATGCAGATGGTAATAGTAAAATTATTATTAAAGATAGCACTTTAAAAGCTGAACGAGGATTTATTCCGATAGATTCTAGGGCTACAACCAACCTTGATATTCAATTAGAAAATAGTACCATAGAAACAACAGCACTAAGATTTGAAGGTCGATATAATCCAGGTAACCATCAGTTAACCTCTAAAAACTCAGAATTAAGTGGTTATATTGATGATGCAAAAATGTCTGTTGAATTAAATGATTCTACTTGGACATATTCTTCAGATCTAGCACGAGATATTAAAGATTTATCAGGGAATAATTCAGAAATTAATATTGAGAAATCTCAGTATTTTTCTAATTTAGTGATCAATGGTAATTTAAGCGGAAATCTCCATTTTGGATTAAATACCGATCTTGCTTCTGAAAAAGGAAATAGTGTTATTGTCAAGGGTAAATCTGATGGCAAACATACGATTACGGTTAAAGATAGTGGTAATGAACCTAAAGCTGAAGGTGGAAAATTAACGTTAGTAAAAACTACTGATGGCATTGCAGCATTTTCGTTAAAAGATAAAGATTTTGTGGATGCCGGAGCTTACCGTTATCACTTAAATAAAGAAGGAACAGATTGGGTTCTTTCTAATAAGGTAACTCCAAAAGAGGATCCGAATGAACCAACCCAACCAATAGTACCTGTGAGCCCTGAGCCAACACCAGCGAAACCTGCTGATCCAGTACCACCTGTAGAGCCTACAACTCCACCGGCAAAACCGGCTCAGCCAGTGACACCACCAACGGTAACACCAGCGATCCCAATCTCACCAAGCCAGCCAGCCGTTCCAACTTCGCCTAGCGTACCAACAACCAGACCGGCATTGGCGGAATTGAGCGAAACCTCGAATGCCTTGGTGTTGCTTCGCCAAGCTCAGGGCTTGTTGCTCACGCAGAATTTACAAGGTATTCACCAACGTTTAGGCGAGTTGAAAACCGATAAAGCAGGTAATGTTTGGGTGAAAAATATTAATAGCCGTACAGAAGCGAAAGCCCAAAATGTTGCAGCGGATAGCCGTTCTTCGGGCTTTGAGATGGATTCCCACAGCCTACAAATTGGGGCAGATCGTGCGGTAAGTGATAACTTCCGTTTAGGCGGATTTGTTGGTACGAGTCGTGCAGATGTGGATTTCAACGGCGAATATGGCAAGGGTAAATTACGTTCGCAAGCGGTCGGATTTTACGCCACGTTTGCAAATGCAGACGGCTGGTATGTGGATAATATCGGCAAGTACGAACGTTTAACCGCACAGGCATCAAATGAAAAACGTAAATACAATGCTTTTAGCTTATCAAGTGAAGTGGGTAAACGCATTGCGTTATCGAATGATTGGACGGTTACGCCACAAGCTCAGTTGGCTTATCACACCATCAACGGCAAGGCAGATGAAAGTCGTTTAAGTCTGTTCACCGCTCGTGCAGGTGTACGTGTTGGAAAAGGTTTTGCCTTCGCTAACGGGTGGCACTTACAACCTTATGCTGAGCTAAATGCGATAGCAGAAAAAGCGAATAATGCTAAAGTGCGTGTAAACCAATACCAATTTGATGTGCCGGAAAATCGTGGACGATTCCAAACCTCAATTGGTTTTACCGCAGGTAATGGCAGCCACCGTGTAGGTTTAGAGGCTTCCACTACGCATGGTAAACAGTTAAAACAACCAATTTCGATTTTGGCTAACTATCGTTATCAGTGGTAATTGTTAATCAGCAAAGTTAGATAGGTAAGCGGTCCAATTTGTAAAAAGAAATGCAAATTGGACCGCTTGTTTTATTGCGGTTTTGCTAGATTTCTGTCAATTCTAAATCTTTGGTTTCGTGAACCTGCCATAACGCCCAGAAGCTCAGCAATGAGGCGACCGATAAATATCCACCCACGCCAAACAGCCCAAAGTTTTCGTTAATTTTTACCGCAATAATGGTGAACACGCTCGCCCCTAAAATGCCGGCGACAGTATAGGCGAGTGAAGCTCCTGTGTAGCGGACTTCCGTTGGGAACAGTTCGGGCAAAATCACTGCCATCGGGCCGTAGCTTAAGCCGATTAATATCATGCCAATTGCCAAAAAGATAAAGATTGAGGTTGGCGTGCCGTTTTCTAAGAAAAACGGCATGGTTAAGCCGTAAATCACTGTGGCTCCTGTGGCAATCAGCAGTAATAAACGGCGGCCGATTTTATCGGAATAGAGACCTGAAAAGAAAATCGCAATGCCGAAAATCACCGAGGTAATCAGCAAATATTGGGTGTAGAGATTTGCCGGCAAGCCTAAACCTGTGACATAACCCGCTTTGGAAACTGCCACCGGGCTTTTTACAAAAATTGGGGTGAAAGCAACTAAGATATAAAATAATACATAGCCGGCGGTGGCAATTAACACGCCAATCGTAAAAGGTTTTAGGTGGCGGCTAAACAGCACTTTAAGTGGTGTATAGCGGTTTTTGCCTTGTTGTTCTGCTTTTAAGAAAATCGGGCTTTCACTGATTTTTAAACGGATATATAAACCGATAAAAATCATCACCAGTGAGGCGATAAACGGAATTCTCCACGCCCAGTCGAGAAAGGCTTGTTCGCCGTAAATGAGGTTCACCAAATAAAAAGCCCCGTTCGCCAGTAATAAGCCGATTGGTGCCCCCATTTGCGGAAAAATCCCAAAAAATGCCCGCTTGTGTGTTGGTGCGTGTTCTGTGGCAACTAATGCAGCCCCTCCCCATTCACCGCCTAGGCCTAATCCTTGACCAATTCGACATAAGCAGAGCAAAATGGTTGCCCAAATGCCGATAGCGGCATAGTTTGGTAATAATCCAATGGCAACGGTAGAAAGTCCCATTAATAAAAGTGATGCAATTAGCGTTTGCTTTCTACCATACTTATCGCCGAAATGCCCAAAAATAATTGACCCCATCGGTCGGGTGAAAAAGGCAAGGGCCAGCACCGAAAGGGACATTAATTGGTTGGATACCGGATCATTACTATTAAAAAATTGCACGTTAAAAACTAATACGGCGGCCATTGTGTAGATGTAATTATCAAAATATTCAATAGCGGTCCCCACCATTGAGGCAACAGCGACTTTAAGTGGAGAAGATCTAGACATATGCCACCTTTGCTAACTTTTCAACGGTTTCAGGCGTGATCTCGCCAAGCTGATCCAACAAATTTACCGCAAATTGTCCGTGTTGTGTTGGGCGAAGCTCTCGTGTGGCAAGCTCGCCAGCAACGGTATAAATAGTAAAAGCTTCTACTAAGGCGGCAAAATAGCTTTCTTTATTGGCAACAGCTAAAAATGCTCCACAAATGGCACTTAATAGGCAACCGGAAGCGGTAGTTTTAGGAAACATAGGCGTGCCGTTCTGTAATAATGCAGTTTGTAAGCCATTGCTTATCACATCGGTTTCGCCACTGATAGCGGCAAGGGTTTTATATTGTGTCGCAACTTTTCGGGCGATTTCTTGCAAGCTATGTCTGCCTTCACCAGCATCAACCCCTTTAGCGTGCCAATCCACATTGGCAAGTGTAGCAAGTTCACCGGCGTTGCCACGAATAGCGGTAAATTGTATTTCGCTTAATAATTTTTCCACCGTTTGGTGGCGAAATGGCGTGGCTCCAACGCCAACAGGATCTAACACGACAGGAATCCCTAAACGGTTAGCGGTTTTGCCTGCCAGTAACATCGCATCCACTTCTTTGCCGATTAAAGTGCCGATATTAATTACTACCGCAGAACTGAGATTAGGCACGCTTTCCATTTCCTCAATGGCAGCGGCCATAATCGGTGAAGCACCGAGGGCAAGTAAGCCGTTGGCGGAAAAATTAGCGGCAACAATGTTGGTAATGTTGTGTACAAGCGGGTTAATTTGCCGAATTTTTTGCAAATATTGCGTTTGATATGAAAAGGGAGTGGTCATCGTTATTCCTCATTGTGTGAAAAAATACGAGCCAACACGAACGGGAATAGAATGGTTTTACGCCTTTAGTTTCCTACGTCAGTGCTAACTGCATCAGGTTCAACGGGTATTTCTCAGCTTATTTAAAAGCACCCCGACTAAATGAGGTTTTAATATAATCACTAAAAAAGCGGTTGTAAAGCAGATTACAACCGCAGGCGTGTTAAGCTGCTTCTTTATGATAAAACCGCAAGCTATGTTCTTTTTGGCGGGCGGAGCTAAAGGCGGAAACCCGTTTTAAATAGCCGATTACCCTTGTGCCATAATCAATATTGTGTGAGCCACATTGGCTGCAATAGCGTAAGGTACGTTTGTCAATGTGGCTACATTCATTGCAAATAGTGATTTTGACGTTAATACAGAAATAATTACAGCCTGTTTTAGCTGCAGTATCTAATAGTAAGCGGTAGCCACCGGCGTTTAAAGCCTCATCAAGATTGAGATGGAGAGCCGAACCACCGTCTAACCACTCTACTAATTCTTTGCCGTGTAGTAGAAATTTATCTAATGCATTGGTGCTTTCATCTTCGACGACATAGAAGTAGGAATTGTAGCAATCACGCGGTACGAAATAACCGTCTGCTTTATCCCATTTGGCATTTTTTACTCCGAGGTTTTCTGCCGGCACAAATTCGGTGTTGAATTTCACACCGTATTTTTTACTTGCCGCTTGGTTGGCTTGAAAAATTGTTTTTAGCCGAGATTGCACAAATTTAATATAGTCAGAGTTATAGCCGACAGTTAATCCTTGTGATTCCGCTGCTTCTGCCATTCCGTTAATGCCGATAGTCAGAAATTGTTTATCAAGTGAGATGAAGCCGGCATCGTAAACAGGTAGCATTCCGTTGGCTAAATACTCTTCCATTAATTTGCGGTAAGCGTATTGATATTTGTGGATCTTGCTGACTTCTGTGGCTAAATCACGTTTATCTTGTACTAAACGGTTCATATTAATCGTAATGACATTTATTGACCCTGTTGCCACACCGCCAGCACCGAGCGAGTAAGAGAAGGTGTGATCGCTAATTTCATTACGTAGGCGGCAGCAAGAGGCAAGGGAATCAGGGTTATCTGACTGATAAATAAAAAATGAGTTTCCTCGTGAGAGTTCTTGAGCCATTTGGTTGGCAAATTCATCATCTTTGCATTTTCCGTTTGCGGTTAGCATGGCTGCGGTGACAACTGGGAAGGTCAAAATGGCTTTGCTGCGTTCTTTATTGAACCATTTCATAAAGAATAGCTGTAATTTGGCGGTAGTTTCCCAGTTCGGCTTTTCAAAATCAGGAAAGACAAAATTGCCAAACATTGCCTCAAAATAGAATTTGTCATATAGCGAGATATTCCAAAATACACTTTGATAACCTCGGGCTGCAGCAGGTTGGTTGATGCTGTAAACTACTTGTTGTAGGTGATTTTCTATTTCTCGGCTGTGAGTTTTTAAGTAGTTATCACCAAAATCTTTACGAGCAAAATAGTCAAAATAAGTGAGAAACTCAACGGTTGCAACCGCACCTGCAAACTGAGAACTGACGGCAAAGACAAAGTTGATAAAAGACCCACAGAAAGAAGCTAAATGCTTCGGTGCTTTAGATTCGCCGCCTAATTTACTTAATCCGTCACGTAAGAATGGGTACATAGTGATAGATACGCAGTAAGGTTTTAGGCTGGTTTCATCGTGAACATAAATTTCGTGTGCTTCGATCTGGCGTATGTATTCTTGTGCGGTAGCCTTATCAAATAATGTTTCAATTTTCTGACTGACTTTAGCACGGTTGATCTGCACAAAAAAATCTTTCATCAATTCATTTTCCATTGTGGCAATATTTTTTTGTGTCACATTCGCATTGGCATCCATTTTGGAACCGTCAGCCGCATTTTGTGCTTGGATGTAATGATCAATAAAAGCTAATTTTCCGTTTAATTGTTCTTGTTGTAAGCGAATCATATTAAGTCTCCTTTTATAAATAGATGATTGAGGTTTTGGTTGCTGCGTAAATCTATAAAGCGTTGATTAGTCGTTAAGCTTTCTAATCCGCCACGTTCAGCAATCCAACGACCTGTCTTTAAATAGGTTAATTCGGCTAATAAACATTCGGGAAGCTGATCTTTTTCCAATCCTGTATAAAGACAAGTTTTTAGCCCTTGCTGTTTGGCAAGACTTAGGAGTGGTGTTAATTTTTCTGCTTTCCATTCTCCCCCCATAAAGAGAACGCAACTAATTAAACCCTGATAACGTGTTAAGCGATGAGATAGGTATTCCGGTGTCAGCACTGTCCCGTTACAGGCTTTCCAGCTATCAGCACTATGACAGCCTTTGCAGCCAAGCGGGCAGCCCGTAATTAGAAAAGCAAGCGAGGTTTCATTCGGCACTTCTTGCCAAACAATTTGCTCTGAGTTGAATCTAAGGTTTTCCATATCTATTGGCATTAACACAATATGTTGTGTTTTTTAACATTATTTAACACTATATGTAGTATATTAGATCTGTTGAACTTTAAAATAAAGAGCAAAAAAAGAAAAAAATCAGTTGCAATTTGAAGAAGTGAATAAAATCAAAAAGATAGAGAATTGTAAATTTTGGAAATAAAAAAACCGTGTATTTTGCTACACGGTTTATGAAAAGTTTGGCTAATTGATCTCTATAATATCAAAAACTTTTTCTAATTGATGAGTTAAAAGTGAGAGTTGGCGTTTACTTGCTAATGTAAAATTTAGGTTAAAAATAGAATCTGTTGATTCTACATTTAAATTTTTTACTTCAAAGCCTCGGTGCCGGATAACCCTTAAAATCCTTTCTAAGGTTTCGGGACGTTTATTTGCGGTAATAGTTAATTGGTACTCTTCCATGTTACTCTCCTATACATCATCGTCCAACATATCAGCATTGCAGGCACCCGGTGGCACAAGCGGCCAAACGTTATCTTCTTGTGGAATGCAAACATGCAGTAAATAGGCTCCTTTGGCATTGAGAAAGCGATTGATAGCGTCCGAGACTTCATTTGCTTTTTCAATGCGTTCACCCTCAATATCAAAGGCTTTTGCCAGCATCACAAAATCAGGATTATCATCTAAAATGGTATGACTGTGGCGACCGTGAAAGAATAGTGATTGCCATTGACGAACCATTCCCAAGCGTTGATTATCTAAAAGTAGAATTTTCACCGGCAGATTGGCACGTTTGATCGAGCCTAACTCCTGAATATTCATCATAATGGAACCATCGCCTGTAATCACAATCACCTGATCATTCGGGCGGGCTTTAATCGCTCCGATAGCCGCAGGCAAGCCAAACCCCATGGAACCAAAGCCGGCTGAGGTAATGTAGTTTTTCGGATCGTGATAAGTTAAATGCTGTGCCGACCACATTTGGTGCTGGCCGACATCGGTAGTGACTACGCTGTTTTTCGCTTTACGCTCGGAAAGCGTATTTAATAATGCCACGGCATTAATATCGCCTTCATCTGAATTCTCTTGATATTGGAAATCAAATTGCTGTTTTAAATTGCGGATATCTTCACGCCAGGCGTCAATAGAAAGCGGTTGAGCTAAATAGTTTACAGCTTCGATCAGATCGCCTTGTAAAGCTACTTGAACTTTACGTAGTTTATTGATCTCGGCATTGTCAATATCAATATGGATCACTTTAGCGTGGGGAGCAAAAGTGTCTAACTTACCGGTTACACGATCATCAAAACGTGCACCACAGGCAATCAGCAAATCGCACTCTTGAACAGCATAGTTCGCTGCTTTAGTGCCGTGCATGCCGATCATACCCATATAAAGCGGATCGGTAGGATCAATAGTGCCTAAGCCTTTTAGGGTGGAAACAGATGGAATATTTGCAATTTTTACGAAATTTCTGACCGCTTGCACACCATCAGCCATGCCCACACCGCCACCGACATAAAGCACAGGACGTTTTGCTTCTATTAATAATTTTTTGGCAGCAAGTAAGTTCTCCGGATTTTGTAAAGCGGGCTTTTCTTTTGGATAAACAATCGGCTCAGCAGAGGTAGCAGCTAATTGCACATCGCGAGGCACATCAACTAAGACCGGCCCGGGTCTGCCACTTTGGGCAATTTGGAACGCGAGAGCTAAAATTTCAGGCAATTCCTGGATATTTTGAACGATAAAACTGTGTTTAGTACAGCCGAGTGATAAACCTAATACATCTGCTTCTTGGAAAGCATCTGTGCCGATTAAATGGCTTGCCACTTGCCCTGTAATTGCAACAATAGGGATGGAGTCTAATGCAGCATCGCCTAAGCCGGTAATTAAGTTAGTCGCACCAGGGCCGGAGGTAGCAATACAAACGCCTACTTTTCCAGTGGAGCGCGCATAGCCAATAGCTGCCATTGCTGCGCCTTGTTCGTTACGGCAGAGAAGATGATCTAAACCCGAGTCGTAGATGGCATCGTAGGTAGGCATAATCGCGCCTCCCGGATAGCCAAAGAGAGTTGTGACACCGTGAGCTTTTAAGCTCTCGGTAATTAATCTTGCACCATTCATTGATGTTGTGCCTCTTAAGGTTTTTATTATTTTAAAAGAAGGTGATATAGATACCATAAATTCGCAGTTTTTTAAACTTTATTTTCGGTGAAACTAAGCCGTATTTTTCGCGTGACTTAGCTAAATAAAAGTCGTTTTTATTTAGCTAAGAGAAGGGGTTAACACTTAAGAGGTATTTTGCGAAATTTTCTTGATTTAATTCAATAAATCTTCATTTTCAGATAGTCGGTTTGACTTAAATTTCATATTCTCACTAATGAATTATTAGGATTATCTTATTAATTTAATAGGAAATATCCTTACTTTTATCTAATGATTTTTTTACCTGCGTGGGAGAACCAAAATGAAATTTTTAGCAAAAAGCCTAGCCGTGGCGACAATTTCAATATTGGGGTGTTTTCAAACTGCTTTAGCTGAAGAAGCAAAAACAGAATCGCTAACAGATAAAGCGATGAAACACGAAAAATTAGGCATAACGGTTGAATCTGCAAATCATCTTTTTGCAGAAAAATACCCATTACAATATAACTCTTGGAAGGCAACTTCTAGTTCAACCGATCGAGGTAGTGCGTTAGAAGCTGATCCCCGTTATGTGATTTTATGGGCAGGTTATGCATTTGCTAAAGATTATAATAAGCCTCGTGGGCATTATTATGCAATTACAGATGTGCGTGAGATTTTACGTACAGGTGCTCCTAAAGATGAAAATGATGGTCCTCAGCCGATGGCGTGTTGGGCGTGTAAAAGCCCTGATGTAGCACGTTTAATCGAAGAAAAAGGTGAGCGTGGCTATTTTGATCCAAAATGGGCGAAATATGGTTCGGAAGTCGTTAATCCAATCGGTTGTGCAGACTGCCATGACACTGCATCAGAGGAATTTAAGCAAGGTAAAGCTGCCTTACGAGTAGCTCGTCCGCATGTATTACGTGCTTTAAATACTATCGGCTGGAAATTTGAAGATCTCGATAAACACGGTAAACGTCCGGCTGTGTGTGCAAATTGCCACGTTGAATATTACTTTAAAAATAAAACAGATGTGACCTTCCCTTGGAAGAACGGGATTGATGTTGATAGCATCGAAAAATATTATGATGAAATCAATTTTACCGACTGGACTCACGCCTTATCTAAAGCGCCAATGTTGAAAACGCAGCACCCGGATTTTGAGGTTTGGGCACAAGGTACGCATGGTAAAAACGGTGTAACCTGTATTGACTGCCATATGCCTAAGGTGAAAGATAAAGATGGAAAAGTTTATACCGAACATAAAATCGGCAATCCATTTGATAACTTTGAAGCGACTTGTAAAACTTGTCATGAACAAAGTAAAGAAACCTTGGAAAAACGTGTTAAAGAGTACAAACACGAAGTAAAAGAAGCGATGATTCGTTTAGAAGATCAATTAGTGAAAGCTCACTTCGAAGCGAAAGCTGCATGGGATGCAGGCGCAACAGCAGAAGAGATGAAAGATATCTTAACTGCAATCCGTCACTCTCAATGGCGTTGGGATTATTCAGCCGCAGGTCATGGTAACCACTTCCATGCACCGGATGTCATGTTACGTACTATCGCAACAGGTATCGACCGTGCTGCAGATGCTCGCTCTCAATTAGGTGTAGTATTAGCGAAACATGGCGTAACAACTCCTGTAGCCATTCCAGATATTTCAACCAAAGAAAAAGCACAAGTGGCGATTGGTTTAGATATTCCAAAAGATAAAGCTGCGAAAGAGGAGTTCTTAAAAACTGTAGTTCCTCAATGGGAAAAAGAAGCTCGTGCTAAGGGCTTATTACCGGCAGAAGAAACAGCAGCACCAAAAGCAGAAGCAAAATAATGTAGCTTGAGGTGAACTATGAAAAACTTAATTTCAAAAACAGGGCGAGCAATCGCCCTCATACAAGCGGTCGTATTTGCAGGTTTTTTTGCAATTCCAACCGCTAATGCGGTAATGCCGGAGCAACCAAAACCTCTTTGGGTCGAGCAAACATCAGATGGTGCAAAAATTTCAAATGATGCACGCCGTGACCCAAACAAATATTGTACCCAATGTCATGAATCGGCTAATGCAACTGGTAAGCCTTTCCACCACGGGGGTAAGCATTTCCAACAAGATGTAAAAAGCCCGAATAATGGTCAGCCGATTACCTGTGTAAGTTGTCATGGCAACATTTCTGAAAGCCACCGTAAAGGTGCAAAAGATGTAATGCGTTTTAATCCTCACGGTAAAGCAAGCAATCCTTCACTTGAGCGTTCTGTTAACGAGCAGAATCAAGTCTGTACCGCTTGCCATACTCCGGAGAAATTACGTGAAAAATTCTGGGCTCATGATACTCATGCAACGAAAATTTCTTGTACTAACTGCCATGAATTACACCCAGAGAAAGAGCCAATGAAGGCGATTAGTGAAAAAGACAGAATCAAACTCTGTGTTGATTGCCATACTAAAATTCATTCAGGAGAATTTAAAAATCCTGAAATGAAAGCCACAGAAGCAAAAGGAACAAAATAATGACTTGCACCCGTAGAGATTTCGTCTCAGGGGCAGGTGCTATCGCAGTTGTGGCAAGTACAGGCCTTGCCACTTCTATAACTCTTGCTACTGAGAAAGAACAAAAGAAAATTCGCTATGCGATGGTACACGATGAAACATCTTGTATCGGCTGTACAGCTTGTATGGATGCGTGCCGTACTACCAATAATGTGCCGGCAGGCGTATCTCGCTTAGAAATTATCCGTAGTGAACCTTTTGGTGAATTTCCTAACGTACAATATGAGTTTTTCCGCCAATCTTGCCAACATTGCACTAATGCACCTTGTGTGAGTGTTTGCCCGACGGGAGCCTCATTTATCGATCCACAAACCGGTATTGTTGATGTTCACGCAGATTTGTGTGTTGGTTGCCAATACTGTATCGCGGTTTGTCCATATCGTGTACGTTTTATTCATCCGGAGAAAAAATCGGCAGATAAATGTAACTTCTGTCGTGACACCAACTTGGCTGAGGGCAAACAACCGGCTTGTGTTGAGGCTTGCCCGACCAAAGCATTAACCTTTGGTGATATGAATGATCCTACAAGTGATATTTTCCATAAAGTGAAAAACAATCCGGTTTATCGTACGAAAACATCGCTAGGCACAGAGCCGAACTTGTATCACATTCCATTTGGTAAAGGAGAGCATAGATAATGAATGAATATGTACCTTTCCAAACCCCAAACCTCGTTTGGGATGGCACAATCGCAATTTACTTATTCCTACTTGGTATTTCATCAGGTGCGGTTCAGTTAGCGATTGCTTACCGCAATAGTGGCGTAAAAATCGAAAAGCCAAGCCAAAACTGGATTATCCGTAGTGCAGCAATTTTAGGCACTTTACCAACTATCATCGGCTTGTTATTACTGATTTTTCACTTAACGAAACCGTGGACATTCTGGAAATTAATGTTCAATTATAACTTTACATCCGTGATGTCGATGGGGGTAATGTTATTCCAGCTTTATATGGCCGTTCTTGTTGTTTGGATTGCTATTATGTTTAAAGATTGGCTGGCGTGTTTTGTAAACCGCTATCTACCAATGTTTAAATTTTTGCTGGGTTGGATTGATTTTGCAGAAGCTAAACTCTTAAAACCGATTGAGTTTATTCTATTTGTATTGGCCGCAGTATTAGGTGCTTACACTGGATTCTTATTATCAGCCTTAGTTAGTTATCCGATGTTAAACAATCCTGTGTTACCAGCATTATTTTTAGCATCTGGTGCATCATCAGGCATTGCGGCAACTTTCCTTATGGTGTTAATTGCCGGTAAATTATCGGGCGAAAGCCATGAAGTTCACTTTATGCACAAATTTGAAGTGCCGATTATGGTAACTGAATTAGGCTTAATTGTGGCCTTCTTCGTGGGCTTACATTTCGGCGGTGCAGATAAATCATTGGCATTAGCTAATGCACTTTCAGGCTTCTGGGGAACGGTTTTCTGGATTGGTGTGATGCTGATTGGTATTGCAATTCCACTGACTGCAAATATTTTTGGTAGCCATCGCTTGAAACATAATGTGAAATTTATTATTTTAATTTCCATTTTTGACTTAATCGGTGTACTCTGTTTACGTTACTTTATTCTTTACGCTGGACAGCTTACGGTTGCGAGCTAAGGAAAAGTTAATCGGTAATTTGGTAGGGGAGGGTTTTAACCCTCCCGTTTTATTCATAGATTAGAAGATAGAGATAAAATCTTTTCCTACCAAACCTTTACAAGCGGTCATATTTTGGATTTATTATGCTACCGGAACTGGGCTATTTTTCACTTTTAATGGCTGCACTAACAGCTATTTTCCAAGTCAGTTTTTCTTTATGGGGAGAAGTACGCAAGCAATATCATTGGCTGGCGTTGGCACCTCTTTTTACTTATTTACAAGCTACTTTCACCACACTTGCTTTTTCTATTTTGGTCTATGCATTTTTAACTGATGACTTTTCAGTTACCTATGTCTCTTCCCATTCTAACAGCCAGTTGCCTGATTTCTTTAAGTTCGCAGCAACTTGGGGCGGACATGAAGGCTCAATGCTATTTTGGTTGACCGCACTTGTTATTTGGTCGGCAGTTTTTTGCAAATTTTCTCAAAAAATTGACCGCTTGTTTGCTAATCGAGCCTTAACGATGCTAGGTGTAATCGCACTTGGCTTTTTGCTTTTTATTTTACTTGTTTCTAACCCGTTTGAACGTGCTTTTCCTGTGCCACCGGAAGGCAGAGATCTTAATCCAATGCTGCAAGATATTGGCTTAATCTTCCATCCTCCTTTGCTCTATTTAGGCTATGTTGGTTTTGCGGTAAGCTTTGCAATGATTGTATCAGCTTTACTTTGCGGTGGAATGGATGCTGCCATTATGCGTTGGATTCGCCCGTGGACAATGATCTCGTGGGGATTTCTTACTGCAGGCATTATTTTAGGCGCTTGGTGGGCGTATTATGAACTTGGCTGGGGCGGCTGGTGGTTTTGGGATCCTGTGGAAAACGCCTCATTAATGCCTTGGCTACTGGGTACTGCATTAGTGCATAGTTTGATCGTGAGCCAGCAGCGGGGGATTTTCTATTATTGGACGATCTTGCTCGCCATTTTTGCTTTTGCTTTAAGTTTGCTCGGCACTTTTATTGTGCGTTCGGGCATTTTAACCTCGGTTCATGCCTTTGCGGTTGATCCTGATCGCGGTATGGCATTATTGGTGCTGTTTTTCAGCCTCAGTTTTATTGCTTTGGCGTTGTTTGCTTTTAAGGTCGATTTATGGCAAGGCAAGGTACAGTTTAATTTGTTCTCAAAAGAAACCGCATTTTTGATGATCAACGGTTTATTAAGTGTTGCAACCTCGGTGGTTTTGCTCGGCACATTCTACCCGATGATTTTCACCGTGATGAATTGGGGGAGTATTTCGGTAGGAGCACCTTATTTTAATAATGTGTTTGCTCCGCTCACTTTGCTGCTGATGATTGTAATGGGGTTGGCAGTTGTGCTGCGTTGGAAGCAGATCCCTATTAAACAGATTTTAGTAAAATTATGGCTATTACCTGTGGCGATTGGCCTAGCATTAGCCTTGATTTATCACACGATTTCCCAACGTCCGCATTTTGAGTTGGCGTTACTGCCTGTGGTGTTTGTCAGCCTTGCGATTTGGATTATCTTAACTCATCTTCCGTATTTGCAATTTATGTTTAAAATCAGACCGCTTGCAATGCGTTTGGCACATATTGGATTTGCTATTTGTGTTATTGGGGCAATGATGAACAGTTACTATGGCGATGAGGTCGGCGTACGCTTAAAGCCAAATGAGCAGGCAGAGCTTGGAGGTTTTACCTTTAAATATGAAAACTATAATGATTTAATCGGCCCAAATTATACGGCGGAACAAGCTGTTTTCTCCATTAGCAGAGCGGGTGAAAACCTTGCGACTGTTACTCCTGAAAGACGTTATTATGACGTTCGTACGATGACTATGGCAGAAGTCGGGCTATATCATCACTATTTAGACGATATTTACATTGTGATGGGCGATAAATTCGGTAATTTGGAATACGCCTTCCGGCTGCACTACAAACCTTATGTGCAAGCCTTGTGGTTGGGAGGGATTATTATGATTATTGCTTCATTATTAGCATTATTGGGTTATCGTAGAGAATATAAAAAATGAAAAAAATGCTGTTGTTAATTCCGCTTTTTCTGCTGATTGCACTTGCCGGCTTTCTTACCGTGCCACTTATGAATAAAGATGCTATCGCTCCGACTGAAGATTGGCAAGGCAGGCCTTTCCCTGAGTTTGTGGGCAAGAACTTACTTGATGGTAATGCCCATTTAAACAGCAACTCATTGCCTAAAGAGCCTTATATTCTCAATGTTTGGGCGAGTTGGTGTACGTGGTGTATTAAGGAATTTCCAATTTTATTAGAACTAAAACAAAAGGGCGTGCCGATTGTAGGCCTGACTTATAGCGATCGCCCTAATGATGCGATTAAAGCATTGGAAAATTGGGGCAACCCGTTTAGTTTGGTTATTGATGATTATGAAAAAGGCTTTTTGATTCAAACGCTGAAAGTTTCTTCCGCACCTTCCAGCTATTTGATTGATCGCCATGGCATTGTGCGTTATCAGCAAAAGGGATACAACCCGGATTTTGCTCAAGATTTTCTGCCGAAATTAGAGGCTTTGAGAAATGAAAAGTAGCCTAATACGATATTTGCAAAAAATTTGGTTAATTCTACCGCTTGTATTGGGAGCGATGTTGTTTATTCATCAAGCTCAAGCCCAAATGGTGGATACTTTTGAGTTCAAAAACGAATCAGATCGTGTGCGAGCAGTTGCTCTCGCCCGTTCACTACGCTGCTTGCAATGCCAAAATCAAAATTTGGTGGAATCTAATGCTACTGCCGCTTATAACTTGAGAATCGAAGTGTATGAAATGGTCAATCAGGGTAAAAGTAATGAGGAAATTATCCGCATTATGACCGAACGTTTCGGCAGTTTTGTGAATTACGATCCGCCACTCACAGGCCAAACATGGCTACTTTGGGGATTACCTTTAGGGCTAATCAGCCTGTTATTTATGGCAGTTTTGTGGCGAACTAGACGAAAATAGAGCAAAAAATGGAAACCCGTGAACAATTAAGCAGAGAAAGTTATCAACAAGCGGTCAAATTTGCCCAACGTTTTGCAGAAGAGGCACGTCAAGAATTTGAGCGTGAGGCTCTGCAACGCTATCAATTTGAAAAAACGCAATTTGAGCAAAGTCAGTTGCAAAAAAACGGACAAAATCGACCGCTTGCTAAGACCACATTAATCAGTCTATTGGCGATTTTTGTTCTGTCGTCAGCTTATTATTGGCAGAGTGGGCGTTACCAAGCCGTGCAAGAGGGTATTTCGGCTCACCAAGCATTCCAGCGGCAAAGCGTTGAGTACCCGACTGAATCCAAAAACGATCGATATATTGTTAGCCTACAAAATCAGCTTCGAGAAAACCCGAATAATGGCGATCTGTGGTACGAATTGGGGCAAGCCTATACCTTAAACAATGATTTTGATTCGGCATTAATTTGTTATGATAATGCCGAAAAATTGCTCGGCAAGCGTCCTGCCGTTTTAGGTGCTGTAGCAACTGCTCGCTATTACGACAACGGACAGAAAATGACGCCAGAAATCCAAGAGATAATTGACCAAGCCCTCTTGTTAGATAAAACCGAAAGTGCCAGCTTGTTATTATTGGCTTCAGACAGTTTTCTTAATAACCGCTATCAAGAGGCGTTGGATTATTGGCGAAAAGTGTTGGATGGCAATAATGAATCCATCGACCGCCGAGCGGTAATCCAAAGTATGGAAATGGCTCGCCAAATGTTGCAAGGGCAGCAGAGAAAGTAAAATAAAAAAGCTGATGGAAACATCAGCTTTTTTATTGAGAGTAAGTAAAAAGTTATTGCAGAATTACATAGAAATTTGCTCCATCACGCACAATATTGAGTGCGATTACCGATGGTTTTGCTTCTAAAATTTTGCGTAAATCAGCAATATTTTCAACTGAATGGCGGTTTACGCCGATGATAATATCGCCTTTTTTGAGACTTCGCATTTCAGCAATCGAGCCTTTTTCTACGTTAGAAATTTCAACTCCTTTCATGCCTTTGGCGTTATAGTTATTAAAGTCAGCCCCTTTTAAAGCCGGAAGTAGGTTTGAGGCAGTGACTTTTGCTTCAGAATCGGATTGCAATGTTACTTTAGCCTTTGCTTCTTTGCCGTCACGTAAGTAAGTTAATTCAATCTCTTTTCCAACACCTGAGGTTGCTATTTTAGCTCTCAACTCACTGAAGCTACGGACTTTTTGACCATTGATTTCAGTAATTACATCACCTGCTTTAAAGCCGGTTTTTGCAGCGGCGGAATCCGGTAACACTTCGCTAACGAAAGCACCTTGTTGGGTGGAAATATTAAACTCTTTAGCGAGATCTGCATTTAATTCGCCTCCTCTAATGCCCAGCATTCCGCGTTTAACTTCGCCAAATTCGATAATTTGTGTGACAAGGCTGTTTGCCATATTGCTTGGAATAGCGAAGGCAATACCTGCATTTCCTCCACTTGGAGAAATAATAGCAGTGTTAATACCGATTAATTCGCCATTTAAGTTAATTAAAGGACCACCTGAGTTACCTTGGTTTACTGCGGCATCGGTTTGGATATAGTTTTCATAACCTTCGTCCGATTGTCCGGTTGAACGGCCAAGTGCTGATACAATGCCTGATGTTACAGTTTGCCCTAAACCAAAAGGATTTCCGATTGCCACAGTAAAGTCGCCTACACGGAGTGTATCTGAATCGGCAAATTTAATTTCGGTAAGATTCTTAGGATTTTCAACTTGAATTAATGCGACATCTGAAAGTGGATCGCTACCTACTAATTTTGTTTTAAACTCACGTCCGTCTTCCAGTTTTACTGTGATTTTATCTGCATTGTTAATGACGTGATTGTTAGTAATAATATAGCCTTTTTCTGCATTAATAACCGCACCAGAACCCATTCCACGGAAGTTACGAGGGCCGGAGCGATCTCCGAACATATCTACATTCGGACCAAAGAAGAATTCAAATTCCTCCGGAATATCGCGGGTATGACGAGATTCCCCTTTTGTTTTACCTTCAACAGCAATACTCACTACTGCAGGTCGAACTTTTTCCAGCATTGGAGCAAGGCTTGGTAATGCTTGACCGTTTACTTCTGTCGGTAAGGTTGCTTGTGCAGCAATCGGCATTGCAGCGATTGTTGAGCCTAAAATTAATGCAGTTAAAAATGATTTCTTCATTGTTCTATTCATATTGTGTATGTTCCTTATATCCTATGTTTTTTATATTTACGAGTGCAAACACTCGTATTTGCTAAGACAAAACCTTTCTTTTTCAGTTCAGCGAATTTGCAAAAAATTTAGAATATCTGACCGCTTGTTACTCAATTTTTTTGTCAGATTCTTAAAAGTATTTTGACATTCGCTGAAATTTGATAGACCATAACTGCCATTTTTATTAATTTGAGTCCATATTTTGATGTATAAAACGGAAAATTTGGTTGAAGTGAAGAATCTGACCTTTAAACGAGGGGAAAGAGTCATTTACGATAACCTAAATCTGCAAGTGCGCAGAGGGAAGGTTACTGCCATTATGGGGCCTTCCGGCATTGGTAAAACAACTTTGCTACGTTTGATTGGTGGGCAGATTTTACCGCAATCCGGTGAAATATTATTTGATGGAAGAGATGTTTGTAAAGCTAATAACAAAGAGCTTTATGAGATCCGTCAACGTATGGGAATGTTGTTCCAATCTGGGGCGTTATTTACTGATATGTCAACTTTCGATAATGTAGCATTCCCGATTCGAGAGCATACCCGTTTGCCCGAAGAAATCATTCGAAAATTAGTTTTGCTAAAATTAGAAGCGGTTGGACTTCGTGGAGCGGCTAATTTAATGCCGTCTGAATTATCGGGCGGTATGGCTCGCCGTGCGGCTCTTGCTCGTGCGATCGCATTAGATCCTGATTTGATTATGTATGATGAGCCGTTTACCGGACAAGATCCTATCAGTATGGGGGTGATTGTTGAGCTCATTAAAGAGCTGAATCAGGCGTTAAATTTAACCTCAATTGTGGTTTCACACGATGTAAAAGAGGTACTGAGTATTGCCGATTATGCTTATATTGTGGCAGATAAGCGTGTGATTGCAGAAGGCACGGCAGAGATGTTATTGGCAAGTGAAGATCCACAAGTGGTACAGTTTTTGAGTGGTAAATCAGATGGACCGGTAAGGTTCCATTATCCGGCAAAAGATTATACAGAGGAGCTATTTAATGGTTAAGTTTATTAGCTCAATTGGGGCTTTTGTGATTAACTTTATCCGCACATTTGGGCGTTCTACCTTTATGTTATGGGGAGCGTTAGTCGGTAAGCCGGAATTTCGTAAACATACGCCGTTATTGATTAAACAACTTTATGTTTTGGGTGTACAATCCTTGCTGATTATTATGCTCTCAGGCTTATTTATCGGGATGGTATTAGGCTTGCAAGGCTATGTGGTATTGGTTGATTTTGCAGCAGAAAGCAGTTTAGGTACTTTGGTTTCCCTTTCGCTTTTACGTGAATTAGGGCCTGTGGTAACAGCATTATTATTTGCCGGGCGGGCAGGTTCGGCATTAACGGCTGAAATTGGTTTAATGAAAGCAACAGAGCAGCTTTCCAGCCTTGAAATGATGGCGGTAGATCCGTTAAGACGAATTATTGCACCGCGTTTTTGGGCGGGTGTAATTTCAATGCCGATTTTAGCGGTAATTTTTACTGCAATCGGAATTTGGGGCGGTTCTCTTGTCGGGGTTGACTGGAAAGGAGTCGATGGTGGAAGTTTTTGGTCTGTGATGCAAAATTCAGTGACCGCCACCGATCTGATCAACGGTTTTATTAAAAGCCTGATTTTTGCTTTTGCAGTCGTTTGGATTGCACTTTTCAATGGTTATGATTGCTTACCAACTTCAGAGGGGATAAGCCAAGCAACTACTAGGACGGTAGTTAATGCTTCATTAGTGATTTTAGGATTAGATTTTATTTTAACTGCCATTATGTTTGGTAGTTGATTTTAGTAAAAGGAACAGACAATGCGTCAATCAATTAAATATGAATTTTGGGTAGGTTTATTTGTATTACTCGGTTTAGCTGCACTCGTTTTTTTAGGCCTGAGAGTAGCAAATGTGCAGGGGTTTTCCAGTGAGAAAACTTACACCCTTTATGCAACTTTTGATAATATTGGTGGACTAAAAGTGCGTGCTCCTATTAAAGTAGGGGGCGTTGTAGTGGGGCGTGTATCTGATATTTCTCTTGATGAAAAAACTTATACTCCTAAAGTCGCTTTAGCAGTGAACCAAAGTTTTAACCAAATTCCAGATACAAGCTCACTTTCAATTAAAACCTCCGGTTTATTAGGTGAGCAGTATGTTGCGTTAAATGTCGGCTTTGTGATGGAAGGCGAAACCGCAATGATGAAAGAAGGTGATACTTTTGTTGATACAAATTCGGCAATGGTATTAGAAGATTTAATCGGTCAGTTCTTATATGGTGATAAAAAGTCAAATAAAACTGAAGATGAAAAAGCGAGTGACTCTGCAGAACCAAAAGCAGAGTAACTTAAGTAATAGTAACCTCTAATGAGAGTTTTGGAGATTATCAGTAATGTTAAAAAACATTAAAAAAATTATCGTGACAGCTTTAGTAGCTGTTTCTACATTATTTTCAACAAATGCGTTTGCAGAAAACAGCCCTTATGTATTAATGCAGCAAACTGCAGATAAATTATTTGGCAATATCAAAGCAAATCAAAGCAAAATCAAAGCAAATCCGGAATATTTACGTACTATTGTACGTAATGATTTAATGCCGCATGTTCACGTAAAATATGCAGGGCAGTTAGTGCTAGGTAAAAATTTAGCTTCAGCCACTGATGCACAAAAAGAAGCATTTTTTACCGCTTTTGGTCAGTTTGTTGAGCAATCTTATGCGCAAGTATTAACGCAATATCAAGATCAAAATGTGCAAATTGAAAGCCCGAAATCAGTTGATGGCAAATCTATCGTGAGTATTCGTGTAAATGTATTGGCGAATGGTTCTGCACAGCCAATTAAATTAGATTTTAAATGGCGTAAAAACAGTAAAACAGGCGAATGGCAAGCATACGATATGGCGGCCGAAGGTGTGAGTATGGTTGCAACCAAACAAAACGAATGGGCGGGTGTGATTCGTCAAAAAGGGATTGATGCTTTAACTGCACAAGTGGCTCAATCTGCAAAACAACCGATTACATTAAAATAAGTAGTTTAGTTATGCCTCAAAAAACATTACAATGGGACATTCAGCAAAACAATGAAAGTTTATTTGTGAGGTTGTCGGGCGAATTAACTCGTAACACGTTGCTTCCGTTATGGAAGCAACGTGCTTCTTTTTTATCACCAAAAGCGAATCAACATTTATATTGGGATTTAAAAGAAATTACTCGAGTGGATTCTGCCGGCTTCACTTTGCTTGCTGAATTATTAAACCATTATCATAAAATCATCCCAAACAGTTTGATTAATATCCCAGATTCTGTAAAAACATTGGCAGATTTATATGACTTAGACGGTTGGTTTGAGCAGTTTATTATTTAAGAATTGATTATCAGATCATAGTTAGGACTTAACATGAATCCATCACAAATTGAAGAAATTTTAAAACAGGCCTTTCCTGATGCAGCAGAAATACACGCACAAGGTGAAAATGCACATTTTGGTGTAATTGTAGTAAGTGACAGCATTGCGGCTCTTTCAAGAGTTAAACAACAACAAGCCGTTTATGCACCTTTAGCAGAGCATTTCACGACAAATGCTATTCATGCTTTAACTATTAAAGTATTCAGCGTAGAAAAATGGAAAACTGAACGCTTACTGAATATGGTTGGCTAATTCGAGCCTTTATCTTAATTAACAAGCGGTGCTTTTTACCTAAAACTTTGCAATTGCAAAAAAATTTACTTTTTTGACCGCTTGTATTTTGTTATAAATCGTTATTCTTAATATTAGGATTCCAAATGGAAAAATTTCGTGTACACGGCCCTTTCACTTTAAGCGGAACCGTTGATATTTCTGGTGCGAAAAACGCAGCACTACCTATTTTATTTGCTGCAATTTTGGCAGAAAAACCGGTGACGTTAAAAAACGTACCTGATTTAAAAGACGTTGATACTACTTTCAAAATTTTACGTCAGTTAGGCGTTGTAGTTGAAAAAGGAACAGAAAAAGGCGTGGTTCATATTGATGCAAGCCAAATTAACAACTATGTTGCACCTTATGAATTAGTGAGAACCATGCGAGCATCAATTTGGGCACTAGCACCGTTGGTAGCGCGTTTTCAAGTTGGCCAAGTTTCTTTGCCGGGTGGCTGTACTATCGGAGCTAGACCGGTAGATATGCACATTTCCGGTCTCGAAAAAATGGGGGCTCAAATTGAATTAGATGAAGGCTATGTAAAAGCAACATCTCATGGCCGTTTAAATGGTGCCAGAATCTATATGGATAAAGTCAGCGTTGGTGCGACTTTATCTGTTATGATGGCAGCGACTTTAGCAAGAGGGATAACTGTTATTGAAAATGCTGCCCGTGAGCCGGAAATTGTTGATACCGCTGAGTTCTTAAATGCTATGGGAGCGAAAATTTCCGGAGCAGGCAGTGATATGATCACCATTGAAGGTGTTGAGCATTTAGGTGGCTGTGAACATAGTGTGGTGCCTGATCGTATTGAAACAGGTACATTCTTAGTCGCTGCTGCCGTATCCGGTGGCAGAATCACTTGCCGTGGTACTAAAGCGGATACGCTTGATGCTGTGATTGAAAAATTACGTGAAGCCGGAATGCAGGTAGATGTTACAGAAGATACTATCACCCTTGATTCATTAGGTCGTAGACCAAAAGCGGTAAATATTCGCACTATGCCACACCCTGGTTTCCCAACGGATATGCAGGCTCAGTTTACTTTGTTGAATGCAGTGGCAGATGGTACAAGTCGTATTACTGAAACCATTTTTGAAAACCGCTTTATGCATATTCCTGAACTTAACCGCATGGGTGCAAAAGGTGAAATTGAAGGCAATACTGCTATTTGTTACGGGGTTGAGCGCTTAAAGCCTGCAGAGGTTATGGCAACAGATCTGCGTGCTTCTATCAGTTTGGTGTTAGCTGGTTGTATAGCAACCGGTGAAACTATTGTTGATCGTATTTACCATATTGATCGCGGATACGAGCATATTGAAGAAAAACTTCGTGGTATTGGTGCAAGAATTGAACGTTTTTCAGCACCATTTGAAGGTGAGTAAAATTTTATGAAAAAATGGCCGTTTGTCACAAAACAAGCGGTCGTTTTTTTATATTCATTTTGCAAAAGCAATGTTTAACCCTTCAGCCTAAACCGCCCGCGGCTATAGCGGGTTTTCATTAATGCTAAGATTTGTTCTTTTTCGCTGCTGACATTTTGGTTACTTTGTTTGGCGACAATCAGCGAATGTTGCATAGAATGGGCGTGTGTAATTGCAATTGCCAGTGCATCGGCTGCATCCACTTGTGGTTTAGCTGAGAGTTGTAGCATTCTGGTTACCATATCTTGTACTTGAACTTTATCTGCTGATCCAATCCCTGTAACCGTTTGTTTTACTAATCGTGCGGCATATTCAAATACAGGTAAATCGTGGTTAACTGCTGCCACAATAGCTGTTCCACGTGCTTGTCCGAGTTTTAATGCAGAATCAGGGTTTTTTGCCATAAAAACTTGTTCAATCGCAAACATATCTGGTTGAAATTGAATAATAATTTCACTCACACCTGCATAAATACGCTTTAAACGAGTTGGAAGATCGTCTGCAGCAGTACGTATAGAACCGCTGCCAAGATATTCTAAATTCCGACCGTTTTGACGGATAATACCGTAACCTGTTACCCTTGAACCCGGGTCAATTCCTAAAATAATAGACATTTTTCCATAAAATAAGCGAGAAGATAGAACATATCTTCCCGCTTTTTAAATTTAAATCAAGAGATTTTATTTATTCAATTTTGATGTGAGGCCTTTATTCACATTACAAAGTTTAGCTAAGATTTTATCCGTTTTATCACCATATTTCACTAACATACCGGATTGGTTGTTAGATGAAAGAGAAAAACCGCTCTCTAAACTCCAATTGTATTTGTCTGATTTAAACACTGGAAAATCTTGACTTGCAGTATCACGTGTTAATGTTTCGATTTTTTGCGATTTTTTACCGTTAGTTAAAACTAAATTTACTGCTTTAGCTTCTTCACCTTGGAAGGCATAAGTCGCGCTTACTTGTTTACCGTTTTGGCAACGATATACGATAGATTTCGCTCCATCAGTTGCTTTTTCTACTTTTACTGCACCTGTACCATGTGCTGTGCCTGCAATATCGTTAACTTGCTGAGCCGCTTTTTCTGCAGCTTGTGCTACAGGGTTCTCTTTAGGTTGAGCAGGCTGTTGATTACCAGCATTAGAACAGGCAGCTAAGACTAATGTTGCCGCTAAAGCAGGAACAAATTTCACTAATTTCATAGTTTTCTCCTTGTTGTTATAAATAAGTAGTCACATTTAGTTAGACCACTTATTTTGAAAAAGTTCATTTTCTTTAAAAGAATTGCAAACTTTTTAAAGAAGAGCAGCTACTTCATCACTGATTTCACCATTGTGATAAACATTTTGTACATCATCACAATCTTCAAGACGATTGATTAAATCAAGTAATTTTGGTGCGGTTTCTGCATCAAGTTCAACGGTGGTTGATGGAATCATTGTTACTTCTGCAGACTCAATTTTAAAGCCGGCAGCTTCGATACCATCACGCACATCGCCTAAATCTTCCCAAGCAGTGTAGATTTCAAATGAGCCGTCTTCTTGTACTTGAATATCATCTGCACCCGCTTCAATCGCCGCCTCGGTTAACGCATCTTCATCGCCTGATGCGATTAAAATTAAGCCTTTTTTGCTGAATAAATAGCCTACAGAGCCTTCTGTACCTAAGTTACCACCGCATTTGGTAAAGCTTGGGCGAACTTGAGAGATTGTGCGGTTTGCGTTATCACTTAAACATTCTACCATTACCGCCGTGCCACCCGGGCCGTAACCTTCGTAGATTTTGGTTTCCATATTGGTGTCATCACCACCACCTACACCACGCTCGATTGCACGGTTGATGGTATCACGCGTCATATTGCTGGATAACGCTTTATCTACTGCCGAACGTAAACGAGGGTTTGCACTTACATCACCGCCGCCTAATTTTGCTGCGGTTACTAATTCACGAATTAATTTAGTAAAAATTTTACCGCGTTGAGCATCTTGAGCTGCTTTACGGTGTTTAATATTTGCCCACTTACTATGGCCTGCCATTTTGTTGTCCTTATTTTAATGTTGTTAGATATTGTTTTATCGCCTGTGCGTTGTTCGGGGATTTCGTCATTTTGACCGCTTCCTCAACCGAAACCCAACGATAGGCTAGATGTTCGCTTAAAATTGGTTCTTGCTCGCTTTCAAGTGGCAGTAAGAACCAATGTTCGACACAATGTGTGATATTAGGTGCGTATTTATACCGAAAATGCGGAAAAATTTCAAATTCTATCTGTTGATTACAATCAACAAGCGGTTGTTTTTGTGTAGAAATTTGCAAGCCAGTTTCTTCAAATACTTCACGATATGCAGCATCAATAGGTTGCTCGCCAATGCCGATAGATCCTGTTACCGACTGCCAAAAATCGGGATCGTCTTTGCGTTGTAACATTAATACCCGGTTTGTGTTTTTTGCATAAATAATCACGAGAATGCTATAGGGGTTTTTGTATTGCATCACTTACAATTTTCTAAATAAGAATGAAGTAATAATACCTCAAAACCTATAATCTTACTCTGTTAATACTGATCTTTTTTATTTTATCTTGATAATGAGCCAAGGAGGTGTACATTTTAAGATTTACAACTCGCTGGGTAGTTATTGAGACACATTAGCTGTTTGGAGTGGCTTCGAAAAGTATTTGATTGTTTTAAGAGAATTGTTAATTCTAATCGTATCATTTTAATTGAAAAACAAAACAATAATTATTATTATTTAAAGATTGATGAAATCAAATGGACTCTAAAAATGAAATCTTTTTTTCTTTCTTTAATCGCAATTGTTTTATATTCAAATATAAATATCGCAAAAGCGGCGGATAAAATTGTATCTACTGCAGGCTATGCATCTGAAATTATAGCTATATTAGGAAAATCTGATAATTTGGTTGGGGTAGATACCACATCTGTTAAGCCTCGGGATATGATGGATAAAAAACCAAAAATCGGTTATCGTCGTCAACTTTCTGCAGAAGGGATTCTCTCATTACAACCAGATCTCGTTATTCTTGCTTCAGATGCGGGCCCACAAGCTGTAGTTGAACAAATTAAAGCCAGCGGTGTTAGATTACTAACCCTAGCTGGCAAACAAAGTTTAGAGGGTATTCGAGCTGATATTACGCAAATTGCCAAAGCGATTGAAGCAGAATCTGAATCTAAAACTTTAATTAAACAAATTTTGACTGATGAAAAAAAACTAGTTGAATTTCGTACTCAGCATGACACGGGTAAAAATGCATTAATACTCATTGATACTGCTTCCCAAGGGATTTTCGCTTTGGGTAAAAATAGTGTTGGTGATCATTTCTTACAATTAATTAATCTTACTAATAATTTTCAAGCGGAGGGGAATAAACCATTATCTACAGAGTCTTTAGCAAGCAGTAATGCACATGTAATTTTATTAGCTTCTCGAAATGAGGCAAAAGACTCTGTCACGATAGAAAAATTGGCACAAAACCACCCACAATATGCTCAGTTATTCAATACGCAAGCGGGCAAAAAAGGTTGTATTTTTGCAATTAATATTTTAGATGCATTAGGCTTTGGACCTTATACTGCAAATTATGCGTACCAAATTTTAACCACCATTCAACCTTGCTTAAAATAAGTGGATAAGCCTTGAAACTGCCTTTAATCTTAATTTTTACCCTCATTATCGGTGTAGTGGTTTGTACCCACCTTGGAGCAATGCCATTACCCTTATCAGCTTGGCATTGTACCTCTGTTGATTGTGAAAGTTCTGCCTACATTTTATGGCAGATTCGTCTTCCACGTTTGCTTGGATCCTTGTTTATTGGGGCAGCCCTTGCGATTAGTGGTGCCACAATGCAAGGGTTGTTTCGCAATCCCTTAGTTGATCCTGGAATCATTGGGGTTTCTTCTGGTGCTGCCCTAGCAGCTGCTTTATATATTGTCATTATTCAACCATTGCTACCTGAATCTTTCAATGCCTATGCTTTGCTTATAGCTGCTTTTCTAGGCGGTTGGTTGGTTACTTTTGTGCTTTATCTACTTTCGCAACGTAACGGACAGTTACATATCGCTATTATGTTATTAATAGGTATTGCCTTAGCCGCTTTTACAGGAGCGTTAACTGGCGTGCTAATTTATATTGCTGATGACACTCAACTGCGTAGCTTGACTTTTTGGGGGATGGGATCACTTGCAGGAATGAACTGGCAAATGGTTACAACAATAGCAATAGTTGTGATTATTTGTGGTCCACTTATTTGGCGAGAACACCGAGTCTTAAATGCTCTAACGTTAGGTGAAGAAGATGCACAGTATATCGGTTTTGATATTGCTAAAGTGAAGCGACGTTTAGTGTTTTATGTTGCTCTATTAACTGGCGTAAGTGTAGCTTGTGTCGGCACTATCGGCTTTATTGGTTTGGTTATTCCGCACTTAATGCGATTAATGGGGGGGAGTAATCATCGTTATTTATTACCGAACAGTTTGATTTTAGGAGCAATTTTACTAATGCTAGCAGATACGCTAGCAAGAACTTTAGCTGCACCGGCAGAAATTCCAATTGGTATTTTTACCGCTTTATTTGGGGCTCCGTTCTTAGCTGTAATGGTTTGGAGAAGTGGGAAACATTTATCATGACAAATTTATTAAGCTGCCAAAATTTAAGTGTGTATCACCAGCAAAAAAGGTTATTACACATTCCAAGTACTACTTTTGAGCAAGCTAAATTCACTACTATTCTTGGACCGAATGGAGCAGGTAAAACAACCTTGCTCAAGGCATTAAGTGGGAATAATGTCAGCACAAACAATGCCGTATTTTATAAAAACCAAAGTCTGAAAAATTTAGCCGGTAATCTACTTGCGCAAAAACGGGCAATATTAAGTCAACAAAGTCAAATTGCCTTCCCGCTTAAAGTAAAAGAACTCGTTCAGCTTGGTAGAGAACCTTATCGCAATAGTGAATTTGCAAAATTTAATGAAAATATGACCGCTTGGGCGATAGAGGCGATGTCTTTAACTGAGCTACAAGACAGAAGTAGTACGCAACTTTCTGGAGGAGAGCAACATCGAGCGCATATTTCTCGTGTGTTGGCTCAATTATTGCCTGAACCTAATGCTGATTTAACAGGCAAATGGCTATTGCTTGATGAGCCGACTAACCATTTGGATATTCATCATCAGTATCAGCTTTTTGCTTTGTTACAGAATCTCAAACAGCAGGGTTTAACCATTATTGCGATTTTGCATGATCCGGCACTTGCGATTAATCAGTCTGATCGTATTTTAATGCTGAAAAATGGTGAGAAATTTGCTGAAGGAGCTGCTAAGGAAGTTGCAGAAAGTTCATTATTAGATGAGCTTTATCAAATGAAAATGGGATGTCGATACTGCCCTTATACTGAGCAGTATTATCTTTCTCCTAAATCAGCATAATTGCAATCAAGGAAACAAAATGACCGCTTGTTAGGCGGTCATTTTTTATATTAGAAGCGAACTTCTGCCCCTAAAGTGTAAGTTTTTCCCCTTGCACTGTTGGTAAAACGATAGGTGTTCGTATCGTAATCATAATCCTCTGACGGCGAAGAATTATAAGCATTTAGTGCATCAAGATAATTTCGGTTCATTAAGTTTTGTACACCTGCCTTTAATGTTAAATGCTTATTTACTTTATAGTTAGCGTATAAATCAATAATTACAGGAATGTTCGGTAAATTTTCGTGAATAATATTACCATCTTCATCTAAATCAATGCCGACACGTTTTGCTTTACCTGTATATTTAAAGGTGCTGGATAAGGTTAACTTTTTATCAAGCAATTTAGCCCCTAACTCCAGTGTAGCATAATCTTTTGGCAGTTTAGTATAAGCTTCTGCTCCAAACCCATAAAGAATAGCTGCCCCTTTTGAGGTTGGTGCCGTGCTTTCTGTACGAGTGTAGCTACCATTCACAAATAAGTAATCAGAATCATAAGCTAGCTCTACTTCCCAACCTCGGTTTTTTACTTTTTCATGATGATTCAGATAAATTTGAAAATGGGTTGTATCGGTAGAATCATTCACATTTCTACATACGGTTGGACCACAGCCATAAAGTGATAAGTTATACAGGTAGCCTTTAATATGTGAATTAAAGTACACTACTTTTAAACCTAGAAGGTCATTGTTTAACATTAAATTATCTTTATGAATATTAAAACCAACCTCATAAGTTTTTGCCTTTTCTGGCTTCAAAAACGGATTCACACTCAAGCCATTGCGGCTGGTGTTAAACATTTCTTGCACATTCGCCGAGCGAGAACTTTCTTTATAACTAACAAAAGGCTGCAGCCAATCTGTTAGTTCAAATGATAAGGTTGCAGATGGATTAACAGCGCTGTGTTTTTTATTCACATCAAATGCAAAAGAAGGGAAGCAATAATCCATATCATCAGCATCGCATTTTGGTTTGTGCCCTTTTAATTGATAACGCGAGTAGTGAATGCCTGCATTTAATGTTGCAATACCATATTTAAATTCAGAACCTAAATAAAGTGAATTGATATTCTGAGTGCCTTCGGGACCAAATGCTGCATTTCTGACTGCGCCATCATCATTGACATTTTTCGGCAGAAAACGAGAATATTTATTATGCAAAAGGTTCAGACCATAGGTAAATGATGTGGCTAATTTACCTATTTCAAAACGGCTGGTGTTATTTAAATCAAACATCCACATTTTGTTTTTGGTTGAGGCATCTTCTAATGTCCATAACTTCGCATCGTCATGGAAATCTTGGTTGGTTTTAGTCATTGCGGTTAGCAGTTTTATATCAATCCAATCTGATAGAGGGCGGTAGCTTGACTCTAAAGAATAAGTGGAGCTATTAATGTTTCGTCCAACTAAACTATTTTTATATTGGCGGCCTGATAGTTTGAACTCTGTATCTGCGTTTGGCTTAAACGCAATTTTTCCCATATAAGATTCAGGATGATTTTTTAGTCCTCGCATATAGGCTGAGTCCGTTGCGATTGTACCGTTACCACGACGATAATTCTGGCTAATACTGCTTTTACTAAAGGCCAATAAGCTGCCAAGTGAGCCAGTTTCTAACACGCTTGTTTTACCTGCTAAGGCAATCATCCCGTTTTTTCCTAGATCGTTATTGCCGTAATTAAAACGGCTTAAAATACCGACTTTGTTTTTATCTAATAAAATATCTTCTACATCAATGGTTTTAAAATTCGCACTGCCGGCTAATGCATTCAACCCTGCTGCTCCAGCGGAATTTCCTTTGGAGATATCTACTCGGGTTAAGAAATTTTGATCGATAAGCGTGCTAAATTGGCTCATTGGTCCATTACCATCTGCATGGAATTTGCCGCCACCATTTGCTGATGTACCAAGTTGAGTTTGTGGCACACCATCAATCATTGTATTTACACGACCAAGCCCTGTCATGCTACGAATATTCACACTCACGCCGCCTTGACCCGGGTCAATTTGGGTATAACCGCCAGCAACTGAACGAACAATGCTATCCAAACTTTGCATTGCGTTTACATTCATTGCGCGAGAACTCACCGATCCTGCCTTAGTAAAATTTCCAAAATTTGGATTTTCCAGGTTGCCATAAACGGTTACTGTATCAAGCTCAGCAATCTCTTTTTCTTCCGCTGCTGATACATTATGTAATAGTCCAACGCTCAAAAATGGCAGTAAAACACGTGTAATGATATTTAATTTCATAATTTTCCTTATTTTGTTAACCAAAGATAATCTGCTTGTGAAGAAGTGATATCTTCTTTCCTTGTTTTTAGCATTAACACTGCGACTTTTTTCGTTTTATCATATTCTGCAATATGTAACGGTACACCGAATTCTTTATTTACATGATGATTACCCGCAATAAGTATGCTCGTAAATAACGCATTTTTTATTAATTGTTCCGCCATTCTACGATCTCGAAATTGCTGCACGGCGACCATATTTTCAATTGAAGAAGGTGAGTGGTGACTTATTGAAGATACTAGTTGAGCAATTTTTTGTTTAACCTCATTAGAGGTTGAAAATGTACCGCTTAATGGCAATGCTCCTTGTAATAAAATTTCAACCTCTCTATCCGTTAAATTAGTCGCAATCAGGTGGCTTTTTGATTGCAAACTTTCAACAATTAAGTCTCGATACATTGCCCAATCCCAGCTTTTCCATCTAATTGCTTTTCTTAATTCAGAATCGGACAAAGAAAAGCGGCGATTGAATTGGATATCATTAATAAAAGGTTGCTGCTCAACATTTAACATTTCTAAAGCCAGTAAATGCACCCTAGTTTTTTGAGTGAGCTGATTGAATAAATATAATTCGATTTGATGATGAAGCTGATTATCGTGTTCTTCCCCAATCAAAATATAATCCTGAGTGGAGAGCCGAGATAATAAATCATTAACAGACATGAGCTGATTCGTCTTTAAATCAATAATTTGACCGATAGAATCCGCCTCTTTGGGCGTTAAAGGTTTATATGAAGACGAGCATCCTAAAATAAAAAAAGTAAAACCTAGACTAGTTAAAAAAGAGAAAATACGAGATAACATAATAAAATTAATTAATGAGAATTATTTTCATTATGTTGTATGAAAGAGGAAAAATCAATAATTTTCCACTAAAATATTTGGTTGATTCGATAAGAATACCGATATTGAGATTTCATTAGCCTAGCACCACCAAAATTGCTGCTACTACGACTAAAATTAGCCCGATAAAATCTTGAATTTTTAGGCGCTCTTTAAACACGAAATAGGAAATGCCTAAAATAAAGAAGATCTCAATTTGTCCGAGAGTTTTCACAAAAGCAACGTGGTTGAGGCTCATTGCATTAAACCAACCAAAAGAGCCGAGAAACGAGAACAAGCTTGTTAGGATCCCAAGTTTTGGGGAGCGGAAAAATTTCTTTAAAGTGTCAGGCTGGAAAATAGCTAAATAACCCACCAATAGCACCGCTTCAAAGCTGATGACGGAGAAAAGCACCCAAGCAGCGGAAATCAAAAAATGGCTATTCAGTTGCAAGCTGGCTTCTCGTACCCAAAGAGATGTGAGGGCAAAACATAACCCGCTAGAAATACCGAGAAACAGCATTTTCCACGAAAGCTGGCGTAAGTTACCGCTGCCGGTCATTAAGAAAATTGCTACACCGCCCAGTACCACGCCAAGCCAGCCTAGGGTACTGATAGTTACGCCGAAAAACAGCACCCCAAGCAACGCCGCCCACACCGCTTCACTTTTGGCTAAGCCGACACCGATGGCATAATTTTTGAGATGAAAAAGCTGCACCATTAATGAGGTTGCCCAAATTTGGGCTAAGCCAGCCCCGATTACATACACAAAAAAGAGCGGTGGAAAATTAGGGAGTTTTAGCGATTCATCGTGCCAATATAAAAACGCCAAATAGCCACTTGCCAATGGTACTGCATAGAAAAAGCGGGCAAGCGTTACCCCCAACACCGGCATATCTCGGCTAAGCTGTTTTTGAAACGCATTTCGACCGGCTTGAGCAATGGCTGCAAGCAGGGTAAACCAAATCCACATAGTGATTCCTAACAAGAAAAGAGAGTAAATCTTACTCTTTTATTAATAGTTTGCAAGCGGTCTAAAAATGGCTAAAATTTGCAAAATAATTTTGAAATGGTTGAATACAATGTCCCCACGCATTTATATTGGCACCGGTGGCTATGCTGACACCGACTTAATCGGCACGCTTTATCCTTACGGCACCAAAAAAGAGGATTTTTTAGCGGTATATAGCCAACATTACGACACCCTTGAAATCAACAGCACTTTTCATGTCCCGATTGGCTTAAAAGCTTTTGAGGGAATGGTAGAAAAGGCGGCTGGCAGACTAAATTTTTCGGTGAAGTTACATCAAGATTTCAGCCATAATCGCACGGCAACCCAAGAGCAAGCCGAGGCGTTTCTAACGGCTTTAACACCATTAAGTGAACAAGGCTTGTTAGCGAATTTGTTTGTACAATTTCCTACGCAATTTGAACGTACTACGGCAAACCGCCGTTATCTTGCCGAATTGTGCCAATGGTTTGAAGGTTACCCGCTTGCGATTGAATTCCGCCACCCAAGTTGGCATATTCCTGTTGTGTTTGATACCTTCGCCAAAAGCCCGAATTTGATTTGGTGCAATGTGGATTATCCGCAAAATATCGGTTTGCCGGCATTCCACTTTTTTGTGAATCAGAGAAATGCTTATTTGCGATTACATGGTCGTAACCCTAATTGGTGGAAAGGGCAAAGTGCCGCCGAACGCCACGATTACCGATATTCAGACGAGGAACTAAAAGGCTTGGCAGAGTTACTTTTTCAACATAAAACCGAATTTGACAGGCTCTATCTCTATTTTGAAAACACCACCAAAAGCCACGCCTTTTATAATATCCAAACGCTAAAAGGCTTTTTGGCGGAGATAGGATTTCAAATTAAACCTGTGCCGGAACATTTGTTAGGACAGCAGAGTTTGTTCTAGGCATAAAAAAGAGCAGCAGAGCTGCTCAATTATGTGGAACCCGGCACGGCTCGTGCCGGGAACTAAACAGGCGATTTACAAATTATTCTGCTTTTTCGACCGCTTTCACTGCAATTGCCAACTCATCCAACGCTTTCGGATTCGCAAAGCTCGGGGCTTCGGTCATCAAGCACGCTGCAGCGGTGGTTTTCGGGAAGGCGATAACATCACGGATATTATCGGTGCCGGTAATCAGCATCGTTAAACGGTCTAAACCGAATGCTAAGCCAGCGTGTGGCGGTGTACCGAATTTTAACGCATCCAATAAGAAACCGAATTTCTCTTGTTGTTCGTCTTCATTAATGCCTAAAATGCTGAACACGGTTTGTTGCATATGTTGGCTGAAAATACGCACTGAGCCGCCGCCTACTTCGTAACCGTTAATCACCATATCATAAGCGTTTGCTACCGCATTTTCAGGATCTTTCACCAACTCTTCAGGTGATAAATCTTTCGGTGAGGTGAACGGGTGGTGCATTGCTGAAAGATTGCCTTCATCATCACGCTCGAACATTGGGAAGTCAACGACCCAAAGCGGTTTCCACGCAGAAGTATCAGTTAAGCCTAAATCGTTACCCACTTTTAAGCGTAATGCACCAATTGCATTGGTTGCAACGTGCCAGTTATCTGCGCCGAAGAAAATAATGTCTTCATTTTGTACATTTAAACGAGCATAAAGTGCTTTTAACACCTCTTCATTTAAGAATTTTGCCACAGGGCTTTGAATGCCTTCTAAACCTGCATTTACATCATTGATTTTCGCCCAAGCTAAACCTTTGGCACCGTAAATACCAACAAATTGGGTGTATTCGTCAATATTTTTACGCGTTAAAGTTGCACCGTTTGGCACACGTAAGGCAACCACTCGCCCTTTTGGATCGTTTGCTGGGCTGCTGAAGACTTTGAAATCGACATCTTTAACGATATCCGCGACATCAACCATTTCCAATGGGTTGCGTAGGTCTGGCTTATCTGAGCCGAAACGTTGCATCGCTTCCTGCCAAGTCATCATTGGGAATTTGCCTAAATCCACGCCTAGGGTTGTTTTCCATAAACCGTGAATCATCTCTTCCATTAATGCACGTACTTCTTCAGCCGTGAGGAATGAAGTTTCCACATCGATTTGGGTAAATTCAGGTTGGCGATCTGCACGTAAATCTTCATCACGGAAACATTTCACGATTTGATAGTAACGATCAAAGCCCGACATCATTAAAAGCTGTTTGAAAAGCTGTGGTGATTGCGGTAGAGCATAGAATTTACCTTTATGCACGCGGCTTGGCACTAAATAGTCACGCGCACCTTCAGGGGTCGCTTTAGTGAGCATTGGGGTTTCAATATCTAAGAAACCGTGGTCATCCATAAAGCGGCGAACAAAGCTGGTGATTTTGGCACGGGTTTTCAGTTTTTCCGCCATTTCCGGACGGCGTAAATCTAAGTAGCGATATTTTAAACGCTGCTCTTCTGAGTTATTTTGGTTGAAGTCAAGTGGCATCACTTCAGCGTTGTTATATACCACTAAATTTTTTACTAACACTTCGATTTCGCCGGTCGCCATCTCTTTATTGATTTGCGATTCATCACGAGCAATCACTTCACCTTGAATCTGTACGCAAGCTTCTGAACGCAGAGCTGAGGCTTGCTTGAACAGAGTTTCGTCTTTTTCATCAAAGAACACCTGAACAATGCCTTCACGGTCACGAATTTGCATAAAAATAAAACGACCAAGGTTACGAACACGGTGTACCCAGCCACTTAGGGTAACAGCTTGTCCAACGTGCGAGCGGTTTAAGTTGCCGCAATAATGAGAACGCATCATAAAATTTTTCCTTTTCTAAAATTAGGTTCCGAATTTCGGAGAAAACTTAGGGATTATAGCGGAAATTTGAGGGGAAATGGATCAATAAAAGCACGCAAGCGGTTATTTTTTACAGAAATTTTGCAAAATTTCCTCAAAAATTGACCGCTTGTATTTTAGCCTTCCAAACCAATAAAAATCGCTAACAGTAGCGGAGCGGCTAAATTAACAATAAAACCAAAACTAATTGCAAGTGGCACGATTTGAATACCTCCCGATTTTTGGATGATTGGGAGCATACAATCAAGGGAGGTCGCTCCGCCAATGCCGACTGCGGTTGAGGGGAATTGTCGCATAAACAGTGGTACTAAAAACAGGCATAAGATCTCACGGGAAATATCGTTGAAAAAGGCGATACTGCCGTAAATCGGGCCCCAAGCATCGTTTACCAACACGCTTGAAAGCGAATACCAGCCGAAGGCTGAGGCAAAGGTTAGGCCTTTGGCGAGCGATAAATCAAGCAAAAAGGCTGCGATCACGCCGCCGACTAACGAGCTTGCCACCATAACGATAGAGGTGTAAATACCGCGTTTGTTGAAAAACACCTCGCGTAGCGGAATGCCGCTGTTACGGAGTTGAATTCCCACGCCGAAAATCATGATTTCCAAAATATAAGTGCTTGAGTGCAAAGGGAAATCAACAATACCTTTGGTAAAATAGCCGACTACTCCTCCAAGTAAAGTTGCACCAATCAGCTTAAAGGAATCCATCAGCAGATGCAGGCGAGATGGCAGTTCATCTTGATTCACTTTTGCCCGAGTCATCGGCTGGATTTTGTCGTAAATAATCAGACCGACAATATTTGAGAGCAATAAAATTACCACAAGGCTAAATGCCGTCCCGCCGATTTGTGGTAGTTCTGTTAAAATATTGTCGATTTGCCCAAGCGAAATCCCCATTACCAATAAAATCAAATAAAGGCAGATATTCACCACTTTATTGACACAAGCTAGGTAGCGGGGATTTTGGAGTTTAATCAAATAACCGAGAAATAAGGGAATTAGCACAATGGCTAAACCGTAGAGCATTTTTTATCCTTCTTTAATATTTATTTTAAGCTTGAAATTTTAACAATAAGGGCATAAAATAAAACTGTTTTTATATACAGTTATTTGTTGCAAGCGGTTGGTTCTTCAGGAAATTTTGCAAATGCCTATTCAAGCCAAAACTCAGCGAAAAATTATTCATATTGATATGGATTGT
This sequence comes from Mannheimia granulomatis, assembly GCF_011455695.1. Taxonomy (NCBI): domain Bacteria; kingdom Pseudomonadati; phylum Pseudomonadota; class Gammaproteobacteria; order Pasteurellales; family Pasteurellaceae; genus Mannheimia; species Mannheimia granulomatis. The sequence continues at coordinate 77,011 of NZ_CP015030.1, forward strand.
TTTTATGCCGCAGTCGAAATGCGGGAAAACCCTTTGTTGGTCGGCAAACCAGTAGCTGTAGGGGGGAATGCCAATCAGCGTGGGGTGCTGACTACTTGTAACTATGAGGCAAGAAAATTTGGGTTACACAGTGCAATGCCAACGGCTCAAGCATTAAAACGTTGCCCGAATTTGGTTTTGCTGCCGGTGAATATGCCGTTGTATAAAGCAGTTTCTGCCCAAATTCACCAAATTTTTCATCGCTATACTTCAATAATCGAAGCTCTTTCCCTTGATGAAGCTTATTTAGATGTGAGCGATTGCGAACTTTACTCTGGCTCGGCCACTTGGATTGCTAAAGCCATTCGCGATGATATTTGGAGAGAGTTACGTTTGACCGCTTCAGCCGGTGTAGCGCCGCTTAAATTTTTAGCTAAAATTGCTTCAGACCGGAATAAGCCAAACGGGCAGTTTGTCATTGTACCTGATGAAGTGCAAAATTTTGTGAAAAATCTACCGCTTGTAAAAATCCCCGGGGTGGGGAAAGTAACAAATGAAAAGCTACAAAAATTAGGGTTGGAAACCTGTGGTGATATTCAACAAGCTGAGCAGGCTATGATTTATCGGGAGTTCGGTAAATTCGGGCAACGGCTTTGGGATTTTAGCCACGGTATTGATGAGAGAGAAATTGAAATTAATCGTCCGAGAAAGTCGCTTGCTGTTGAGAATACTTTGTTGGAAGATATTTGGCAGATTGAAGTGGCAGAAAAAATCATTGCAGATTTATTTGAAAAATTGCTGTTTCGCATTCAGCGAAATTGGGGCGGCATTCCTTTAACCGATTTTAAAAAACTAGGTATTAAATTAAAATTTGATGATTTTAGCCAAACTACGCTAGAGAGAACGACCGAAGGGTTAAGTTATGAGCAATTTTGGAAATTATTACACCAAATTTTTAGCAGGCGGAATGAACGAAAGATTCGATTAGTAGGTCTAAGTGTTCACTTTCCTGAGAAAAAAGTAAATAATCAGTTAAATTTGTGGGAATAATGTAAATTATTACTTGAATTTACTGATGAAAACACCATTATAGTTTAGGCGATTGTGCATTTGTTATTTGGAGATTTACAACATTATGGCAAAACGTGTCATTCTATTTTTATTAACTAACTTAGCGATTACCTTTGTTTTAGGGATCGTGTTAAACATTATTTTTAATGTGACCGGCATTCAAGGGCAGAGTGTTGCTGGGATTTTAGTGCTTTCGCTAGTGTTTGGTTTTGCGGGATCATTAATTTCTCTGTTTATGTCAAAATCAATGGCATTACGTTCGGTGGGGGCAGAAGTGATTCAACAGCCTCGTAATGAAGCTGAACAATGGTTATTTAATACTGTTCAGCGTCAGTCTCAGCAGGCGAATATTCCGATGCCGGATATTGCGATTTATCACTCTGCAGATGTCAATGCATTTGCAACCGGGGCAACAAAGAGTAATTCATTAGTAGCCGTAAGTACAGGTTTGCTTAATTCAATGACGAAAGATGAAGCAGAAGCAGTTGTTGCGCATGAAGTTGCCCATATTGCTAATGGCGATATGGTGACAATGACTTTATTACAAGGTGTGTTAAATACCTTTGTGATTTTCTTGGCTCGCATAATTTCAACGGCAGCGGCAACTACTCGTGACAGTAATGGCAACTCAAGCACGAATACATTAGTTTTCTGGATTGTAGATATTGTGTTACAGATGGTATTCGGTGTATTAGCGACAATGATTGCAATGTGGTTCTCTCGTCAGCGTGAATTCCGTGCTGATGCCGGCTCAGCCCAATTAGTGGGTAAAGAAAAAATGATTGCTGCATTACAACGTTTACAACGCGTTCATGAACCGCAGGAAATGCAAGGGTCTTTAGCTGCCTTTATGATTAATGGTGTTCGTAGTAAAGAACTTTTTATGAGCCATCCACCACTTGAAAAACGTATTGAAGCGTTAAGAAATCTATAATTTATAAGCTCTACAAGCGGTTTGATTTTGTAAAAAATTTGCAAATCAAACCGTTTTTTATTGCCGTTATGATGCATATTGTAGAGTAGGATAGAGCATCGCCAGCAGAAACAGATAACGAAGCAGTTTTCCCATCACAACCAAAATCAAACTTTGCCAGAAGTTAAACCTCAGCCAGCCGGCGATACCACAAAATATATCTCCTATAATAGGCAGCCAGCTAAACAACAACACCCAAACGCCATATTTCTTGCTTTTTTCTAACGCCCAATTTAGGTAGCGATGTTGTTTCGGTTGAGGTAATAATCTTCCCATTGCATAAGTAATCAGGCTGCCTAAACTATTGCCGAGAGTAGCAACGGAGGTTAAGAAAATGAGTGAAATGGAGTGAAATCCGCTGTTTGCAATAATATCTTGGCTGGCAAGGGTGGTGAAAATAATTTCCGAGTTACCGGGTAAGAGGGTTGAGCTAAGCAAGCCACTGAAGAACATTATGAGCAGCTGATTTTCACCGGAAAAGAATAAACTGAAAAAAGAAGTAAGATATTCTGTCATTATTTTATGATCGATTTGTTATAAAAATGTTTTTGTAAATTTGATTAAATGTTGCGCTTTAAATGGATTTTGTTCTATATCAAAAAAAGGGATGGAAATACCTCTGATTAAGCAAGATTTCTATTTTAAGATGGAATGAAGAGATCTATAATTCTTTCAAAATATAGACATTTTTCAATTCACATTTTTAAGGTTAGCTGATGTTTTCTCCTGTTGAAATGGCAAAAATTGCTGAAGATGGCGCAGTTTATAAAGCAACAAAAAATCAATTCTACTCCTTTCTTTCCGCCATCACAGCAGGTGGTTTCATTGCAATCGCATTTGTATTTTATACTACTACGCAAGTCGGTGCGAGCCAAATGCCTTGGGGCGTTGCTAAATTAATTGGTGGTTTAGTGTTTTCGCTCGGTGTGATTATGTGCGTGGTATTTGGTTCGGAGTTATTTACTTCTTCCACACTTACTATCGTGGCTAAAGCGAGTAACCGCATTAGTTGGTTGCAGATGTTTAAAAACTGGGTGGTGGTCTATTTCGGCAACTTTATCGGCGCAATTTCTATTGTATTGCTGGTTTGGTTTAGCGGTCAGATTATGGCTGCCAAAGGGCAATGGGGCTTAACTATTTTAAACACTGCTCAGCATAAAATTCACCACGAATGGTTTGAGGCCTTTTGCCTTGGTATTTTCTGTAACATTATGGTCTGTATTGCGGTGTGGATGTCTTATGCCGGTAAAAGTTTAACCGATAAAGCCTTTATTATGATGCTGCCGATTGCAATGTTTGTGGCATCAGGGTTTGAACACTGTGTGGCAAATATGTTTATGATTCCAATGGGAATTTTAATTCAAAGCTTTGGTAGCCCTGAATTTTGGACAGCGATTAATGTGGAGCCGAGCCAATTTGCCGATTTGGATATTCAACATTTTGTTCTTAAAAACCTCATTCCGGCCACACTTGGTAATATTGTCGGCGGTGTGTTTTTCATTGGTCTCATGCAGTGGTTCTTATATATTAGAAAACATTAACAAAAGATTCCAACAAGCGGTTATTTTTAGCAAAAAATTTGCAATTTCCGACCGCTTGTAACCCTAATTATTAACTTAAAGAGGACTTAATATGACTCAATTAACAGACGCTCAACAAAAAGCGTGGGAAGGGTTTGCCGGTGGTGATTGGCAAACTGAAGTAAATGTACGTGATTTTATCCAAAAAAACTATACTCCGTATGAAGGTGATGAGTCTTTCTTAGCGGAAGTAACACCTGCCACCAGCAAATTGTGGGCGGATGTGATGGAGATGATCAAAGTGGAAAACAAAACCCACGAACCGTATGACATTGACTGTGATACACCATCTACCATTACTTCACATGCACCGGGCTATATCAACAAAGATTTAGAGAAAATTGTAGGACTTCAAACTGATGCCCCGTTAAAACGTGCGATTATGCCGTTTGGCGGTATCAATATGGTAAAAGGTTCATGTAAAGTTTACCGTCGTGAACTAAAACCTGAAGTAGAGCAAATCTTTACCGAATACCGTAAAACCCATAATCAAGGGGTGTTTGATGTTTATACACCGGATATTTTACGTTGCCGTAAATCGGGTGTAATCACAGGTTTACCGGATGCTTATGGTCGTGGTCGTATCATTGGTGACTACCGTCGTATGGCACTTTACGGTGCAGATTTCTTAATGAAAGACAAACAACGTCAGTTTGCTTCATTACAATCTCGTTTAGAAGCTGGTGAAGATATTCAAGCAACTATTCAATTGCGTGAAGAAATTGCTGAGCAACATCGTGCTTTAGGCAAAATGAAAGAGATGGCAGCAAGCTACGGTTTTGATATTTCAGGCCCTGCAACTAATGCACAAGAAGCGGTGCAATGGACATATTTTGCTTACCTTGCAGCGGTGAAATCACAAAATGGTGCAGCAATGTCTTTCGGTCGTGTTTCTTCATTCTTAGATATCTATATTGAGCGTGATTTAAAAGCAGGAAAAATTACCGAGCAAGAAGCGCAAGAGTTAATTGACCACTTAGTAATGAAATTACGTATGGTGCGTTTCTTACGTACACCTGAGTACGATCAATTATTCTCGGGTGACCCAATGTGGGCAACAGAAACTTTAGCTGGTATGGGATTAGATGGTCGTACTTTAGTGACGAAAAACAGTTTCCGTATCTTACATACCCTTTACACAATGGGTCCATCACCGGAGCCAAACTTAACTATTCTTTGGTCTGAGCAATTACCAGAAGGCTTTAAACGCTATTGTGCAAAAGTTTCTATTGATACTTCATCGGTACAATACGAAAATGACGACTTAATGCGTCCGGACTTCAACAATGATGACTATGCAATTGCGTGCTGCGTATCACCTATGATCGTGGGTAAAATGATGCAGTTCTTCGGTGCGCGTGCGAACTTAGCGAAAACTTTACTTTACGCAATCAACGGCGGTGTGGATGAGAAATCAGGCGACCAAGTTGGCCCGAAAACCACGCCAATTACCAGCGAATACTTAGATTACGATGATGTAATGAACCGTTTAGACGGCTTTATGGATTGGTTGGCAACGCAATATGTTACCGCGTTAAATATCATTCACTTTATGCACGATAAATATGCGTATGAAGCGGCATTAATGGCGTTACACGACCGTGATGTATTCCGCACAATGGCGTGTGGTATTGCAGGGCTTTCTGTTGCAGCAGACTCACTTTCAGCAATTAAATATGCGAAAGTAAAACCAATTCGTAGCGATATTGAAATTAAAAATAAAGCAGGCGAAGTGGTTGGTGTAGCGAAAAATGTCGCAACTGACTTTGAAATTGAGGGTGAATATCCACAATTCGGTAACAATGATAACCGTGTAGATGATATTGCTTGCGACTTAGTTGAACGCTTTATGAAGAAAATTCAAAAGCTTAAAACATACCGTAACGCAACACCAACACAATCAGTACTTACTATTACTTCTAACGTGGTTTATGGTAAGAAAACAGGTAATACACCGGACGGTCGTCGCTCAGGTGCGCCATTCGGACCGGGTGCAAACCCAATGCACGGACGTGACCAAAAAGGTGCGGTAGCTTCATTGACGTCTGTGGCGAAACTGCCATTTGCTTACGCGAAAGATGGTATTTCTTATACCTTCTCAATCGTACCAAATGCGTTAGGTAAAGATATTGATGCCCAAAAACGCAACCTTGCAGGCTTAATGGATGGTTACTTCCACCATGAATCTACTGTGGAAGGTGGTCAACACTTAAATGTGAACGTATTGAACCGTGAAACATTACTTGATGCAGTAGAGAATCCGGAAAAATATCCACAATTAACTATTCGTGTATCAGGTTATGCGGTGCGTTTTAACTCTTTAACCAAAGAGCAACAAATGGACGTAATTACCCGTACCTTTACTGAATGTATGTAATAGAAATTTGTAAAATTTCTAACAAAATCGACCGCTTGTAGCAGTTTATGCCGCAAGCGGTTTTTTCTTTTGTGATCTCACTCGAAAAAGTGACTATTCCTTTACACAGCCTTAGTAATATTGTTTATAATTACAGTATCCATATAGGAGAAAGAGATGTCTAAGCAAGATTTAATACGTTCCTCTGTGGCGGAATACCTCACTTTTATTACCGCCACCGGCGAGAGCCAAGTTGATGCCATTTATGCCGATGAGAATGTATGGCTCAGCCAAAAGATGATGGCAATGTTGTATGATGTTGAACGCCATACCATTAACTATCATCTTAAAAAAATCTTTACAGATAAAGAGTTAGCTGAAAATTCAGTTATTCGAAATTTTCGAATAACTGCTGAAGACGGTAAACACTATAATTCGTTTCATTACAACCTCTCGGCGATTATTGCCGTTGGCTATAAAGTCAATTCTGAGCGAGCGGTGCAGTTTCGCAAATGGGCGACTGAAATTGTACAGAGCTTTGCAATTAAAGGCTTTGCGATGGACGATGAACGCTTGAAAAACGACGGCACAATTTTAGGCAAAAAATACTTTGAAGAGCAGCTTGCCCGTATTCGGGAAATTCGATTATCCGAACGTAAGTTCTACCAAAAAATCACCGATATTTATGCAACCGCTGTGGACTACGACCGTACCGCCACTGCCACCAAACGCTTTTTTTCTACCGTGCAGAACAAACTCCATTGGGCAATTCACGGACACACTGCCGCCGAGTTGATTATGGCACGAGCCAACGCCGAAAAACCGAATATGGGGCTAACGAATTGGAAAGACGCACCACAAGGCAAAATTTACCCCTTTGATGTAGTAGTTGCTAAAAATTACCTGTCTGACCATGAACTGGCTCAATTACAACGGCTGGTATCGGCTTATCTAGATATGGCTGAAGATATGGCAGAACGCCAAATTCCAATGACAATGCAAGATTGGGAAACTCGCCTCAACCGTTTTCTTGCTGCTACTGATCGAGAAATCTTGCAAGATGCAGGCAAAGTAACCGCTGAAATCGCAAAATCGTTTGCCTTAAGCGAATTTGAAAAATACCGAGTGCAACAAGATCTTACCTACGAAAGCGATTTTGATTTGCTAGTTAAAGAGATGGCTGCTAAATACTACGCCGGCTAATTTTGCAAATTTTTACGGAAAATCGACCGCTTGCAAGCGGTTGAAGTGGGTTTAAGAAATTTGATTTTTTGCTGACTGTATGGAAGGCTTTGATTGGAATAGCGATGAAGCCGGCTGCTATTGGCAGGAGTTAACCCAAACGCAAAAATCACTCTTAGTTGATTTTCTGAAAGAGATCAAAAAATAGAGTCGGATTTCTCTTTGAGTAAAGCGTAGTTGCTTTATTTATTTCTGCGAAAAACCTAAAATTTTGCTACAATTTATCAAAATTTTTTGAGGGTTGAGGTGAGCAAATGTCTGTTGTTGGACGTATCCATTCTTATGAATCTTGCGGCACAGTAGATGGTCCGGGGATTCGTTTTATTCTTTTCTTACAAGGCTGTTTAATGCGTTGTAAATATTGCCATAATCGGGATACTTGGGATTTAGACGGTGGTAAAGAAATTACGGTTGAAGAGCTGATGAAAGAGGTTACTACCTACAAGCACTTTATGAAGGCGACCTGTGGTGGTGTAACGGCTTCGGGTGGCGAAGCGGTGTTGCAAATGGAATTTGTGCGGGATTGGTTTCGAGCTTGTAAAGCAGAAGGCATTAACACTTGCTTAGATACTAATGGTTTTGTACGCAGCTATAGCCCTGTGGTTGATGAAATGCTGGAAGTGACCGATTTAGTTTTGCTGGATTTAAAACAGCTCAATGATGAAGTTCACCAAGATTTGGTTGGTGTTTCTAATAAACGTACCTTGGATTTTGCTCGCTATCTGCAAAAAATGAATAAGCCGACTTGGGTTCGTTATGTAGTGGTGCCGGGTTATACGGACGATGATGACTCTGCTCACCGTTTAGGGCAGTTTATTCAAGGAATGGATAATATCGAAAAAGTAGAGCTTCTGCCTTACCATCGATTAGGGGTACACAAATGGGAAACCTTAGGCTATAAATATGAGTTAGAAGGCGTAATGCCTCCACCGAAAGAAAAGCTGGAGCATTTGCAGAATATTATTGAAAGCTACGGCCATAGTGTGAAATTCTAAAGACAAGCGGTCATATTTTGTGATTTTTTTGCAAAAAATTATTGAAATATGATCGCTTGTTTTCTTTTCTATCAAACTTTGTGTATTATCTGGTGACAAATTATTGATTTTGACCCTATAAGTAAGGAAAAAATAATGTCTAACCCTCTTTTAAATTACACAGGCTTGCCTGTGTTCTCACAAATCAAACCTGAACATATCAAACCAGCGGTAGAAGCCGTTATCAAAGAATGCCGTGAAACCGTAGAAGCGGTAGCGAAAATTGAAAACCCGACTTGGGAAAATTTCTATATGCCACAAGCAATGGCGGGCGATAAATTCTCTCGTGCGTGGTCGCCTGTCGGGCATTTAAATGCAGTGAAAAATTCTCCTGAATTGCGTGAGGCTTACCAAGCCTGCTTGCCGCTATTATCGGAATACAGCACTTGGGCAGGACAACACCAAGGATTGTATCAAGGTTATGTAAAGCTGAAAAATAGCCCTGAGTTTGAAACCTATTCGGTTGCACAGAAAAAAGCGATTGAGAATAGCCTGAAAGATTTTGAACTATCGGGTATTTCTTTGCCGGCGGATAAACAAAAACGCTATGGTGAAATTTCTGCCCGTTTATCTGAACTTAGCTCACAATTTAGTAATAATGTGCTAGATGCCACAATGGGCTGGGATATTGTGATTACTGATGAAGCTCAACTCAAAGGTTTACCGGAATCCGCCCTTGAAGCCGCAAAATTATCCGCTGAAAGCAAAGGCAAAAAAGGCTATCGTTTTACGCTTGAGTTCCCAAGCTATCTGCCTGTGATGACTTATTGTGAAAACAAAGCGTTACGTGAGGAAATGTACCGTGCTTTTGTTACTCGAGCCTCCGACCAAGGCCCGAATGCCGGCAAATGGGATAACAGCCCGATCATTGATGAAATCCTTAAATTACGCCACGAAAACGCACAATTACTTGGTTTCAAAACCTATGCCGATTATTCTCTTGCCACAAAAATGGCGGAGAATCCGCAACAAGTGTTGGATTTCTTAAACGATTTGGCTACTCGCTCAAAAGCACAGGGCAAAAACGAATTATGTGAATTGAAAAAGTTCACCAAAGAATACTTTGGCGTAGAGCATTTGGATTTATGGGATATCACTTTCTATAGTGAAAAACAAAAGCAAGCGTTGTTCTCAATTAACGATGAAGAACTTCGTCCATACTTTCCGGAAAACCGTGTGCTTTCAGGCTTATTTGAAGTGATGAAACGTGTTTTTGGTATGCGTGTCGAAGAACAGCAAGGCGTGGATGTTTGGCATAAAGATGTGCGTTTTTTCAATATTTTTGATAAAAACGACCGCTTGCGTGGCTCATTCTACCTTGATTTATACGCCCGTGAAAACAAACGCGGCGGAGCGTGGATGGATGATTGTATCAACCAAAAACGTTTGGCAGACGGCTCATTACAAAAACCTGTCGCCTATTTAACTTGTAACTTCAACAAGCCGATTGGCGATAAGCCAGCATTATTCACTCATGATGAGGTAACGACCTTATTCCACGAATTTGGGCACGGCATTCACCATATGCTGACTGAAATTGATGTGGGCGATGTTGCCGGCATTAACGGTGTACCTTGGGATGCAGTGGAATTACCAAGCCAATTCCTCGAAAATTGGTGCTGGGAAGAGGAGGCGTTAGCCTTTATTTCAGGGCATTATGAAACCGGCGAGCCATTACCAAAAGCAAAATTAGAGCAGTTATTGGCGGCGAAAAACTTCCAAGCAGCAATGTTCGTGTTACGCCAATTAGAGTTCGGCTTGTTTGATTTCCGCCTACATACCGAATACGACCCAACAAAACAAGGGCAAGTGTTGGCATTATTAAAAGAAGTGAAAGAGAAAGTGGCGGTGGCAAAAGGTGTGGATTGGGCTAGAACGCCACATAGTTTCTCGCATATTTTTGCAGGAGGCTATGCCGCCGGTTACTATAGCTACTTATGGGCGGAAGTGCTGTCAGCAGATGCTTATTCGCGTTTTGAGGAAGAAGGCATTTTCAACGCTAAAACAGGGCAATCGTTCTTAGATAACATCTTAACCTGTGGTGGTTCGGAAGAGCCAATGGTACTCTTTGAACGTTTCCGTGGGCGAAAACCAACTCTGGATGCCTTACTCAGACATAAAGGGATTTCAGGTAATTAAGACAGCGGAATATAGCATAGAATAATATTCAGATAAGCCTCCATTAATTGTAATAAATGGAGGCTTTATTATGGTTGACAATAAATAATCATTTACTTCAAATAAAGTATAAATAGTTTATTCTCTATGTTAAAATTTTGCGACTCAGTATTAGGATATAATTATATGAAACGTTATTCATTACTTTTATGGACTATTTTCCCTAAGTTAGTGGTTGCAGCACCTCAATTAGACCCTTATTTAAATCAAATTGATGCAACTCAGCAACAACGCCAAACCCAGCAACAAAAAGAGCAAGAACGACAATTTACCCCTTCTGCCGATGTGCGTACAGATTTAACTCAAGATAGTCTATTTTTATCAAATCACGAATCTCCTTGTTACCCTATTCACCAAATTACCATAACCGATTACGCTAGCCCCTCCCAAACCAGTCAATTCCAATGGGCATTTGAAAAAGCTGCCAAATCACTCCGTTTGACATTACCACACTGTTTTGGTGGTGAAGGTTTAGGTATATTGATGAAGCAGGTGCAAAATGAAATTATCGGTCGTGGTTATGTGACCACTCGAGTGGTGACTCAAGAGCAAGATTTGCGTGGCGGAAAGTTAGCATTAACAGTGATTCCCGGCAAAGTGCGTAATACGCTAGTTGCAGACAGCGGAATTGTGCCTCGATTCACACCGTTACACGCTTTTACAGCTTTAACCTTTGAGTCGGGTGATTTACTGAATGTTCGAGATATTGAACAGTCGTTAGAAAACTTAAAGCGAGTGCCAACGGTTGAAGCGAATATTGAGATTTTACCGAGCGAAAGTGATAAAGCTGAAGTGGGTGAAAGTGATTTAAAAATCAGCTATAACCAAGCTTTTCCATTTCGTCTGAATTTAGGATTAGATGATGCCGGCTCCACCTCAACGGGTAAATGGCAAGCCAGCGGCACACTTTCTATTGATAATATTTTTTCTGCAAACGACCTTTTCTATACTTCTTTTACTCACTCCATTAAACAAAAAGGCGATGATAACGGCAAGCGTGCCAGCAAAAATTTCTCTCTTTACTATTCGATTCCGTTTGGCTATTGGCAGCTAGCCTTTTCCCACACCCAAAATCGTTATCACCAAGAAGTATTTGGGGCTTTCGATAAAAGCTACATGTATGCAGGTGAAAGTGATACTGATAAGTTAACCCTTTCTTACTTGATTTACCGAGACAGCACACGCAAAACCGGTATTTCCGGTTCGCTTTGGTCTCGTCAATCTCAAAACTATATTGACGGTGGTGAAGTTGAGGTACAAAAGCGTCGAATGGCAGGTTGGGAAGTCGGTTTTAACCATAAAGAATACTTTCCAGCGGCAACTTTAGAGTTTTCTGCAAGCTTCAAGCGTGGTACTGCTGCTCGGGGTTCCTTATCTGCTCCTGAAGAGCTTTATGGCGAAGGCACATCTCGTCCGAAAATCATTACAGCCGGCGTGAGCTTAACCAAACCGTTTCAATGGGAAAATCAATCTTGGCAGTGGCAAAGTAGTTTGAATGCTCAGTGGAACAAAACCCCATTGATTCCGCAAGACCGTTTTTCGATTGGCAGCCGTTATACGGTTCGAGGCTTTGATGGTGAACTTTCACTTTCCGGTGAGCGTGGCTGGAACTGGCGAAATGAACTGGTTTGGCAGTTTAGACCAACGCATGCTTTTTATTGGGCGGTTGATGGTGGGCGGGTATCCGGCTGGTCTACGGAAAATCGGCTGGGACATCACCTAATGGGTACGGCGATTGGTTTACGCGGTAGTGTAAAAGGGTTTAGTTATGATGTTTTTATGGGCAGACCGATGCGTAAACCGGAAGGTTTTAGAACCTCTGATGCCGTTGCCGGTTTTAATATCGGCTACAATTTTTAATTTATTTTTCGGGCAAGCCAAATTTTGGCAAAGATTTAAGGATTAAAGTATGAACAAACAATGTTTCCGAGTCATTTTCAGCAAAACATTACAACGTTTAGTTGTCGTTTCTGAATTAGCCAAATCTGAAGGGAAATCAACAGAATCCTCGTCAAGCGGTCAGATTTTGCAAAAAATTTGCAAGATAAGACCGCTTGTATTTAGTTTGTTCTGTGCCTTGGGCTTTGTCAGTTTTTCGGAGAATGTCTTTGCGGACTTAATTATTCAAGCTGATAGTTCTGCTTCGAAAAATCAGCAGCCGATTATCTTACAAACCGCAAACGGCTTACCTCAAGTCAATATCCAAACCCCGAACGATAAAGGGCTTTCTCACAACAAATACAGCCAATTTGATGTTGCCGAGAAAGGGGCGATTTTAAATAACAGCCGCACGACTACCCAAACCCAACAAGCAGGATTAGTGCAGGGCAATCCTTATTTAGCACGCGGTGAAGCGAAGGTGATTTTAAACGAAGTCAATTCCAACAAACCTTCTGTAATGAAAGGCTATGTGGAGGTTGCGGGGAAAAAAGCCGATGTGATTATCGCCAACCCAAGCGGCTTACATTGCGAAGGCTGTGGGATTATTAATTCCGACCGAGCGACTTTTACTACCGGCAAGCCGGAAATCAAAAACGGGCAGGTGGATAACTTCAAAGTTGAGGCGGGCAAAGTAAAAGTCAGTAGTAAAGGGCTGGACAACAGCCGTGTGGACTACACCGAAATTCTTGCCCGAGAAGCCGAGGTGAATGCCGGAATTTGGTCGAAGAAAGAGACAAAGGTGATTACCGGTAAAAACACCGTCAAGCGGTCGGAAACGGACAAAAATTTGCAAATTATTAATACAAAACAACCGCTTGCAGGTGAGACTAAACCACAGGTAGCAATTGATGTGGGCGAACTGGGCGGCATGTATTCGGGCAAAATCCACCTCATCGGCACGGAAAAGGGCGTGGGGGTTCGCAATGCAGGACATATTGGCGCGAGTAGTGAAACGCTACAAATCGACAGCCAAGGACGAATTGTGAATACCGGCACGCTCAATGCAGCCAAACCGGTGATATTAACCGCAAGCCAAGGAATTGAAAATAAAGGGAAAATTGAGAATAGGCAGGGGGATATTACATTTAATACATTGGCTGATATTAAGCAAGATGGCTCTATTGTTGCTCGTGCAGGGAATATCTATAAAACCGCAAATCAGGCTATTACTCAAAATGGTGAAACGGTCGCAAAAGATAATATTACCTATAAATCACCAAAAGTGGTTGCATCAACTCAATCACTTATTGCTGCCGGTATTGATGTTAAAGACACCGCGCAGGGTGAGGTACGTTCTCTTGAAAAAGCATCTGCTAAAACGATTACGGTTGCTACAACAGGCAAAGCGACTTTACAGGGCAAAAATATTGCTTCAGGTAATATTAAGATAAGTGCTTCAGAGGCAAATTTAGATAATAGTCATACCTCCGCGTATTCCATTAATGCCACCGCTTCTCAAGGCAAAATTCAAGCGAATAATGCTACAGTAATTGCAAATAAAGATTTAACTCTAGCGACTCCAACTTTGCTTGAAACCAAGGATAGCTATTTAAAAGCAGAACGTATCACAACCAAACAACGCTCGCTAAATACTCAAAATGCGATTTTGGAGCAAACCGGTACTGGAGAATTGACTATCAAAGTAGTAGATAGGCTACAAAATCAAGGCGGGACATTTAAAACTCAAGGTGATTTAGACATTAAGGCAAACGGTGTAGACAATCAACAGGGGCGATTGTTAGCCAATGGAAAATTAACCGTGAATACCGGAAAAGGTAAAGTTGATTCAATCAATGGAACAATGTTATCTAATCAGAGTCTTTCGATAACTTCGGGTGAGCTGATTAATGATGGAGGTTTAATTCAATCTAATCAAAATGTTACTATCAATACTCAAGGACAAGCCCTATCTAACAAGCGGACTTTAACTGATACACAAGATAAAGGAATTGTGGCACTTGGTGCTTTAAATATTCAGACAGCAAATGTTGCTAACAAGCAAGGGCGGATTGTTAGTGCAGGTAAGCAGGCTCTTAATATTACAAATATCGATAATCAACAAGGTTTGGTTTACGCTCAGCAGGATTTAACGCTAAGCGGTACTAATCTTGCTAATAATAAAGGTAATATTCGTTCTGGTACGCAGGCTAATATTACGTTATTGGCTAATTTAAATCAGCAGAATGGCACGATTCAAGCACAGGAATTAAATTTAACTGCTAATACACTAAATTCAATTACTCAAAGTTTAATTTTTGCTGATAGTCTGAATATTACAACATCAACAGAATTAAGTAATAAAGATAGCCGAATTATTTCGAAATTTGATGGTAATATTAAAACTGGCAGTAAGTTAGATAATACGAATAGTACTATTGGCAGCCAGAAACTCTCTTTAACGATTGATACGAATAATCACCGCCTAGAAAGTAAAAAAGGAAATATTGTTGCTGCTCAAAATATTAATATTAACAGCGGGATTATTGAAAATAATCAAGGCCTGATCTCAGCAAATGAAGTTATTCTTAATAGCAATAATCATTCAATTAATAACCAAGATACATTATTAGAAAATCAGGATAATAGAGGAATTATTGCACAGCATTCATTAACTTTAAATACAGGCTCTCTGAATAACAATAATGGCAATATTCTTTCACGAAAAAATAGTACCATAAATACTACATCACTCGTTAATAATCAGGGTGAAATACGTACACAATCACAGATTAATTTAAATACCAATACACTCTCACAGAATTCAGGTTTAATTACCGCAAATATTGTCAATTTGGTTGCTGACTTCATTAAATCAAGTAAGCAGAGCGAAATCAGCGGCAATCAAGTGAATGTGGCTGCACAAACTCTCAATAATCAAGAGAGTAAATTGATTGCACAACATTTAGCAAATATTGACGTAAATCAGGGGATTCAAAATCAAAATGGCGTACTTGCTAGCCTTGGAGAAAGACTGACTATTAATAGCTACCAATCTGATCTAAATAATGTAAAAGGCATTATTTCAGCGCAAAATGGTACACTGAGCTTAGATACTAATACTCTCAATAATCAACAGGGAGCTATTCGTGCAAAAACAGCAGGGATTACTACATTACAAACCTTGGATAATCGCAATACGCCTTCAGATAAGCATCAAGGTATTGTAGTAACAGATTTAACCTTGAATGCTAAACAACTTGATAACCAAGGTGGGCGGGTTGCGGTCTTGAATCATGCTAAACTTCAAGTCTCTGATATCCAAAATCAGCTAGGTGAAATCC
This sequence comes from Mannheimia granulomatis, assembly GCF_011455695.1. Taxonomy (NCBI): domain Bacteria; kingdom Pseudomonadati; phylum Pseudomonadota; class Gammaproteobacteria; order Pasteurellales; family Pasteurellaceae; genus Mannheimia; species Mannheimia granulomatis. The sequence continues at coordinate 92,646 of NZ_CP015030.1, forward strand.
TAGTGGTTAATGATGGTTTATTGAATGCAAATAAAATCAATAACCAAGCAGGTCAAATTGTTTCTACATCTGCTAACTTAACTATTACTACACAAACAACACTAAATAATCAACAAGGAATAATTGGTGCAGAAAATAAGCTTACATTGACGACCAAAGGCTTGTTAAACCAACAAGGTAATATCACTTCATCAAATCAGCTGGTACTTAATACTGCTCAACAACAGATTGATAACCAATATGGTCTAATTTTCTCTAAAAATCAGGCTAGTATTCGTTCAGGCGAAATGAATAATCAGAACGGTCTTATTCGTGCAGATAATTCACTCTTAATTAATACTAACCAAAATGTGATTGATAACCGGAATACTCAAGATGTCGCAAAAGGGATTATTGGATTAGGTAGTGTGATTTTACAAGGCGTATCAAATCTACTTAATCAACAAGGTAAGCTCTATGGTGAAAATATACTTAACATTACTACCGTAGGCAGTACACAAAATCAACAGGGCATTATTCAAAGTAACGGTAATTTAACCTTATCTACCAAAGCACTTGATAACCAAGAGGGTAAGATTTCTTCTTCTATTTCAAATATTACTGCACAAACCATCAATAATCGTGCGATATCTGATAAAGGTTCGCTAATTTATGCGGACAAATTAACACTTAATACAGAGCAAATTAATAACCAAGGTACAAAAGCAGAAGGTAATACCCCAAAACAAGGCATTCAAGGGAAAGATATTACCTTAGAAACCTCATTATTAAATAACCAACAAGGTGGTGTTTATAGTTCGAATAATGTCTCTATAACTTCAAATAATCTGTTGAATAATCAGGAAGGGGAGCTATTAGCCGTTAATACAGTGAATGTATTAAATAGTGGTAATTTAACAATAAATAATGATAAAGGGCTAATTCAAGGTAATAAAACCCTTGATTTAAATGCAAAAAGCTTGGAGTCTGAAGGTAGTATCAGAACTAAAGGAAACTTAAATATTACCTTAAAAGATAGTTTTGTCTTAAATAATGCTTTTGAAGCTGGTAATCTCGTTTTTAAAACAAAGGGGGATTTCACCAATAATGCTGAACAGACCATTACGAATAAAATGACAATTTCGGCAAATAACATTGTGAATAATGCCAATGCTGAACTTTCATCAAATGAGACAACGCTTAATTCAAATACCTTAACGAATCGCGGTTTAATTGATGGGGTTAAAACCTTAATTAATAGTACTACTGTAACAAATATCGGTACAGGAAAAATCTATGGCGATCATTTGGCATTTAATTCCTCTACGGTTGAAAATTTAACTGAAACAATAGATGGGGAAGCTAAAGCAGGTACGATTGCGGCAAGAGAAAGACTAGATTTTGGTGTAGGAAAACTCATTAACCGTGATCACGCATTGGTTCTGAGCTTAGATAAACTTTCAATTGGCGGTCAATTAGATGAAAATCATCATGCAATAGGTAAAGCTACCCTTGTAGATAACGGCAGTGCAACAATTGAGTCTCTTGGAGACGGTAAAATCAATACCGCTCATCTATTAAATCAAGATCTTTATGTAAAAACTGGAATTGACACTAAAGTTGAAAGAATTGTTGAGCATGCATTAGGTAATAATTCTAACCGTTATCGAGAAGGAAGAGACGGTTATTATAATATCAATAATGGTTCTAGAAACCCAAATTCTTATTTTCAATTAAATAATGGTACGAGAATTGAGGGATTTGGTTGGTATTCTTGGTTTTACAATCAAACAACGAACACAACTACACTAGAATATACAGACCCAGCTAAAATATCTATAGGTGGTTCATTGAGGTTAGATGGGGAAGACCTACATAATAAATATAGTCATTTATTAGTGGGTAAACAACTATGGTTAGGTGATGTAGTATTTAAAGAAAATACACAAAATAGCTCTTTAGATAGTGGAAAAGTCAAATTAAATAATGAAGATATCCGAGGTGAAATTAACCGTAATGATAAAGGAGAATACCGCATCGAATACCGAGTTAGAAAGAAAAAGGGAAGAAAGGGACATAGCCATTACCATTATAATGGATTGAAATATGGACCTTATGATCATCCAACGGAACATTTTTCATTTAATCGAGTGCTTAATACTATCGGTATTCCAATCACATCCGATGCAACCGTTGATGACAAAACGAAAGTAAAAGATATTCAGTTAGATACCGTTTCTGTCGTATCGAATAATGCAGATAAACCAACAGCAGTTTCTATTGGGAAAACTCAGTTAAACTCTTCTATTGGTGTAAATACAGAAATTACGCTTACTCCAACTATTGATAACCATAATATTATCAGTTCCGGACAAGTTGTTGCTAAATTACAGACAACCGTTGAGAAATTTGATGCTGAGTATGTATCTAACATGACTATGCCGATGGTAAAAACCCATCTCCCGGATGTTCGTTTACCTCAAGCTAGCCTATACAAAATCAATCCGGATGCGACGAACGGCTATCTGGTTGAAACCGACCCTAAATTTACCGACCGCAAACAGTGGCTGAGTTCAGATTATATGTTTGAACAGCTTCGTCACAACTTTGACAACGTGCATAAACGTTTGGGTGATGGTTTTTATGAGCAACGTTTAATCAACGAACAAATAAATCAACTGACCGGTCGCCGATTTATTCAAGGCTACTCCAACGATTTAGAGCAATACCAAGCCCTAATGAATAGCGGGGTGAAGTATGCCAAGCAGTTTAATTTATCTGTGGGTGTTGGCTTAACGGCAAAACAGATGTCGGAACTCACAACTGATATGGTTTGGTTAGTGAATAAAGAAATTACACTTGCAGATGGTCGGAAAGTAACAGCCTTTGTGCCACAAGTTTATTTAGTGGCTCGCAATAGCGATATTACTTCCCGAGGAGCGGTGATTTCAGCGAATAAAATCATTGGCAGTGCAGATAAAGTTGAAAACAGCGGTGTGATTGCAGGGTTAGATTTAACCCGCTTACACAGCAATCAACTGGAAAATCGAGGCACGGTGTTAGGGAATGCGGTGGATTTATCCGCCAAACAAAACCTGATTAACTTAGGCGGTAAGATTGAAGCCGTGAAAGATTTGTCACTCTATGCAGGAAAGCATCTTGAAATTAGCTCTACCCTCTCATCGAGTCAAAGTGCTGACGGCAACTTTGCCCGCACGGTGTTAGACCAACTCGCCTCGGTAAAAGTCACCGGTGAAGGCGGACGTTTAGCTTTACACAGTGATGATAACCTCACGATAAAAGCGGCGAATATTGAAAGCCAAGGCACGTTAAATGCTATGGCAGATAACGCCTTACAGATTACCACACTGAATATCAGCAACAAAGAACACTACAACGGCAATGCGGATAACTACTACCGTTTAGAGCAACAAGGTGAAATCGGCTCTACCCTTAAGGGTAAAGATGGCGTTCGCCTTGTTGGAATGGAAAATGCAATCCTTCGCCAAGCCACGGTGAGCAGTGAAAACGGTGATACTTTTATCGGCTCAAAAGGCGATGTGCGTATTGAATCGGGCGTGCAATCCGAACAATTAGCCAGCAGCTCGAAAGGGAGTACCAAAGGTCTATTCAGTAAAACTACCGAAACCCGCCGCCATTATCATGATACCACTGAACATATCGGTAGTGAGATAGATGGTAAGAACGTGACGCTCTATTCGGAAACCGGCAAAGTGGATATTCACGGCTCTGCGGCAGTTGCCGATAAACAACTACTGATTGACGGCAAAGCCGGTGTGAATATTACCTCTGCGACTAATACGCACTATGCTGAAGATGAACACATTAAAACGAAAAGCGGTTTAATGGGGACGGGCGGTATCGGCTTTAGTGTGGGTAAGAAGAAAGAGCAAATTGAGCAAGACCGCACTCAACAAAGTGCGGCTCGTAGCCACGTGGGGAGCTTATCGGGCGATACAATAATCCGCACAGACGGACATTACCAACAAACCGGCAGTATCGTCACCTCTCGAGACGGTGATGTGGACATTACAGCGAAGTCTGCCAATATTACCGCAGCTCGTTCGGATTATGAGAGTAATTATAAACGGACGATGGAGCAGAAAGGAGTGACGATTGCAGTGAGTTCACCAGTAACGAATGCGATACAAGCGGTCGAAAAAACCGTAAATTCTGCAAAATCGGTGGGAAGTAGCAAGAATGACCGTATTAATGCGTTAGGTGCGGTGAATGCAGGCTTTGAAGCAATGCGAACAGCGGAGCAAGTTGGCAAGTTAGCCGAAGCAATGGGACAAAACCCAACCCAAGCTCTGAGTCAAGATGTGAGCGTATCGATAACCTATGGCGAACAAAAAAGTGTTGAAACCCAACATAGTGAGGGGAATAAGTCCGAAAAAAGCCAAATCAACGCCGGAGGCAAGTTGAATATCAAAACTGAAGGCGGCGGTAAAGATTCGAACTTAACGATTGCAGGTAGCGATGTCTCAGGCAAAGGCGGTACACACTTAAAAGCAGAGGGCGATGTCAATATTTTGGCAGTGGATGAGAACCACCTTGAACGGAGTAAAAACAAATCCAGCGGCTTTAATGCTGGTGTTGCTGTTCAGTTTGGTGGAGCAGGTAGCGCAACGCTAGGTGTAACGGCAGGTGGCAATGTGGCAAAAGGCTACGGCAATGGTGAAAGCCGTGCTTGGGTGGGCAGCCAAGTCGGTAGTCAATCTAGCAAAACGGAGATAGAAAGTGGCAACACAGCGAACGTTATCGGCTCACAGGTGCAAGGCAAACGGGTTGAAGTGAAAGCCCAAGACCTGAATGTTCAAAGTTCACAAGACACGATGACGTATAAAGGCAAACAAGAAAGTGCCTCTGCCCAAGTCACGGTAGGCTATGGAGCTTCCGGTAGTGCTGGTTACAGCAAGTCAAAAATGACTGCGAATTATGCGAGTGTGAAGCAACAGGCAGGGATTTTTGCAGGGGATGAGGGCTACGACATCGATGTAAAACAGCATACCGAGCTAACAGGTGGTTTAGTGACCTCAACCGAAAAAGCTGAAATGGAGGGGAAAAACCGCTTTGCGACAGGCACGCTGAATACAACCAATTTAGACAATCATGCAGACTATAAAGGTAGTGCGATGAGTGCTAATGTAGCCGGTGATTATAAAGGTGGTTGGAACGGACAAAGAGTGGATAAAGAAGGTAATCCGACTCATAGTCTAAGTAATGTGATGGGCTATGGTTCAGATAAAGATAGTCAATCCAGCCAAACAACATCCGGCATTAACTCTCAGAATCTGATTATTCGGAATGAACAAGCTCAGTTGGAGAAAACCGGCAAAACGGCAGAGCAAATCAGAGAAGAGGTAAAAACCAGCACAACAACGGATAATGCCGAAAGCCGTTCGGGTAAGTTAGAAAACCGCTTTGACAAAGATAAGTTGCAAAAAGAGTTGGACTATCAGGTGAAGGCAATAACTGATTTCCAAACCATTACCATGGCAACTATTAATGAAAAAGTGGCAAGCCAGGCTGAAAGCAAACGAGCGGAAGCAGAGCAGGCAAAAGCTGAAGGCAACACAATCAAAGCCCAAGAACTGGAAAACGAAGCGAAGAAATGGGAAACAGGAGGTGCTTACCGACAAGGGGTAGATGCGATAACGAATGCGGTTGGTTTAGCCTTAGGCGGCAGCCCAACGGCAGGGGTAATCGCTGGAGCAGCTTCGCCTTATATCAACACAGAAATCAAACAGGCAACAGAGGGCAATGAACAAGCTAACCTGATTGCTCATGCTATTTGGGGAGCAGTAGAGGCTTATACACAAGGCGGTAAGGCAGGCACAGGAGCGGTTGCAGCAGTAACAGGCGAGGTTGGAGCAGACATCATCGCCCGTAACCTCTTCGGCAAAAAGCCTGAAAACCTGACGGAAGCGGAAAAGCGGACAGTATCAGAACTCAGCCAAGTTGCTGCTGGGCTGGCTGGTGGTTTAACTTCAAGTTCAGGCAATTCGTTATCCATAGTTCAAGCAGTGAAAACTGGACAGAGAATTGGGAAGAATGCGGTGGAGAATAACTACCTATCCAAACAAGACTGGATTGACTACAAAAGAGAGGTAACTTCTTGTGGCAACAATCAAGAATGTATTGAAAAAGTAAAAGAAGAATTTACTGATGTGAATAAAGCAAATAGTGAAACATTAAAAGCTGCTTGCAGATTGGGAGGAAATACAGAGGAATGTGCTAAACAAACATCGCTTGCTAAAGAGGGATTTGATTATGCTAGAGACAATGTCCGATTTGATGGTTCAGGCTGGATGGCAAAAATAATGAATACTAATAAAGCTGAGGCTAAAATAAAACCAACAGAAGGGCTATTAGGTAGTGAGGCGATTACTCAGATAGAGAATGCTTTATCTAATCCAGAGATTAGAAATAAGGTTGAAAATGATCCTCTTATAAAGCGAGAGCTTACAAAAGGTATTGATCAAGCCGCTAGTGCAGTAAGAGCTGAAAAAACGAATGCCTATGAATTTAGTGCAAAATTTGAATACCCAAATATATCAGGGCTTTCAAATGATTATAGAGTATTTGGACGAGAATTAGGTGCTGAACCCGTTTTTCCAGAATATTATCTCTATACAGCATTTGGGGTAGGCAAATTAGGTAAAACACTATTTGACCTCTCATCAACATCAACTCGTGTGATAGTGGGAGCGAATGGTGCTGTAAGTGCTGGTGCTCAATACCTGACTAATGGACAGGTTAGTGTAAAAGAGACCTTAAAAGATATGAGTGAAGCCTATATCACAAAGGGCTTTGGTTTTAAAGGATATACCGCTTGGAATTTAGGCACTGGATTCTTAGACGGAGGGTTAGAAAATGCCAAATGGCAAGATGGTAAATTACAAGGATTTTCTATTGAAAATGGCTTAGAAAAAGCTGGGGTAAAAACTGCAACAAGTACGTTTGGCTATGTGTTTGGTAAAGGCGTTGAAGGTACTTTGAATAAAAATATCAATACTTATGGAAATAGTCTAAGGACAGAGCCGATTAGAGTAGGAAGCCCAATTAGTCGGTATGTTGAGCTTAGTCCAATTCCAGTAGGGGTTGGGAATGCTGTAGATAGCATTAGTAATAAATTTTCAGAAAATGAATATGAAAAATTTAAACTTTTAAATGGAGTGGAAAAATGAAATACCCTCTAAGAGTTTATGTTTTTGCATTTTTTATATCATATATTTTTTCTAATATTGCTATATTAGGTATATTTTCGCTTATAAAATTATATTTTTATTTTTTTAAGTACAAAATGGGGATACCTTTTTTAAATTTTATGCTTGAGGATCTTAGATTTTTATTATTTATGCCTATTATTACTGCACTAGCTATTATGGTCATGTATTTTGGACAAAGGAGATAGTTTGTGTATGGTATTAGGAAATGTTAACTACCATCAGTTATTGAATATGCGATCTCGACAGGAGAGAAAATTGTCAATAATTTAGGAGTAACTATTTACAAAGACAGAACTAATGGCGTTAAAATTATTCCTAATGAAAAAGGAAAGGTTATTACTGTTACTTATGAAAAATAATATTTCACATCATACTAAAGATATTTTTTTATATAATGAATTTGTATGTTCACTAGAAAATGATTATGGCTATCTAGATAGTTGGTTGAATATGGAAATTCTAAATGCACTAGCTCTTGATGAATGGGAAGTGAATGGATGCCCTGTTAGGTGGAATTTATGGAATTATAAATATAAAGAAAAAGCAATAAAATTGGTTGAGCAATTTTTGTTAGAACAGAAATGCAATAGTGCCTAGTCTCACAGATAGGGATAAAGTAAATGAAATTTAATGGTGAAATTGATGTGCTTCTTAAAGCATTAGGCAAATATGAAGGAGGTAAATATAATTTATTCCCACAAGATGCTAATTTTAATAACTCTGCATATAAAATTTATTTTGAGAATATTATTGCCAAAGCGGCAAAGGAGGGGAAGGCGGTTAATGTAAATGCAAGATTCCGAATATAAATATTTACCAAAGAAATTAGGAAATGTGGCTGATTCTTTATATAGTGAATTTATCAATAATCGTATAAATAAAATAGATAATAATAAACAAGGAGGCAATGATGAGAAGTAATTTACTTGTTATTTTACATTTTTTCTATTTTTTTGTTGCCTCTTTTTTAGGACTGTTTTTAACATTGTTTTTAACATTTGGTTTATTTTCTATTTTTACTAATGCGAATTATTATTTCTATAAAGATATATTTTTAATATTAAAGGATAGTGTTAATTTAAGCTTCATGGGGGCTATTTTGTTATCTATATCTCCGCTCTTTAAAACTATACTGTATTTTTGCAAAAAGGAATAAAGGGTAACAAAATGGAAAATAGATTTTTTGTTATTTTCCTACAAAAAAACTGGAGAAAGAAACAAGATTTGGTATAAAAGAAGATCTTGAATACTTTAAGAAAGGGGTAAGTGTTAGTATAGGAGCTATTAGTAGCAAAAAAATCGATAACATTTCTCAAAACTCTCAGAATCCGTATGTTAAAAATATTATAAAACCTACTGTAAATTCTATTTTTAGTAAGGTGTTGTCAACAGGTGTAGATAAAACAGAAGAGTTTATGAATAAGACTATGGAGAGTAAATAAAATGAAATGGATTTTATATGTTTTTTCATATTCTATAGCTTATTTCATCTTTTCTTTTGTAATTTTATTATTGTTCTTTGGCGGGTATTCCTTATATTATTCAAAGGTAAAATATGGAGCGTTTGAACTATATATAATTTATGGTGATGTTTTTTTATGTCATTGAGGGTGGCTTTCTTTGTGTTTCTATCTATATCTTTGCATGTTATTTTTATTCAAATGCCTAGAGAGAGAATAAAGTATTCTAAAGTAGAAAAGTTAAAATCAAGAAATAAAGGGATATAGCCTGTATGTTGGATTGAGCATGATAGAGCGCCCATGTTAGTGCTATTTAATATATGTTACAAGCGGTTAACTACCTTATCATCAAAGGTGGCAATAATGTGACGATACAAAACGCTGTTAATCGCTTTAAAACCACGAGTGTGAGAGAAAAAACCAAATCAGGGGTATTCTCCGGCTGTGGGATTGGCATCACCTTTGGTAAGCGGTCGGAAAAACACGAGCACGAAACAGAAGGCTGGCGAGGTAGCGAAGCCCGCAGCACCTTAGGCAGTCTTTCAGGCAATATCACGGTGTCTGCCGGCAATCATGTACACCTAGCGGGCGTGGATGCGGTTGCCTCTAAAGAGTTGGGTAAACAAATTTTAGTGGAAGGCAAATCGACCTATATTGGTGCGAGTGAAGATAGTCTCTCCTCTAAGGAGCGTCATGAGAAGAAACAATCGGGCTTAACCGTCTCTTTCAGCTCAGCGGTAACAGATGGCGTGATGGTAGCCAAACAAGCCTTAAGCCGTTCAGGTGAGGTAAAAGACGAACGTTTAAGTCAATTACTGAAAGTGAAAGCGGCGAATGAGGTTTATGAGACGGCACAAAAAGCGGCAAAAGTGGTTGATGCCCTGAAATCAAATGGCGACACCGCAGAAAAACTGGCAAACAGTGACGCTAAACTCTCAGTCAGTGTGGGTTCAAGCAAATCGGTTTCCACCAGCCACACTCAACAAACCACCCACAAAGGCAGCGAGCTGGAAGCAGGTAAGGTGCTAGTGAGGGCAACGGATGGCGATAACACCATTGCCGGTTCAAAAATTAATGCCACCCGCACAGAGCTTGAAGGTAACAATGTCAACCTACTTGCCACTACAGACAGCCAAAGCAACCGCTCAGATAACAAGAGCAGCAGTTGGAGCGTGGGAGCGTTTTTGGGTAAATCACAAGGGGCAAACGGCTTTGGGTTAGAGGGTGCATTGAATGTAGGTAAAGGGCATTCCAACAGCGATTCCAAAGTACAAAACCGGACTGAAATCAACAGTGACAGCCTAAGTATCAAAGCCAAAGAAACCACCACAGTCAAAGGTGCCACAGCGAACATTAATCACTTAACGTTAGAGACGAAAAATCTGCATATAGAGAGTGTGCAAGACACGGAAAATTACCACAGTAAACAAACGCAAGGTGGGGTAAGTGGAGCAGTGGCATTGATTGGAGAAGGTGCGAGTGCTTCGGCACAGTTCAGCCAAAACAAGGCGAAGGTGGACTATGCGCAGGTGACTCAACAATCGGGCTTTAATATCAAGACAAGCTCAAATATCAAGGTCGTAGAAAATACGCACTTAAAAGGCGGGATTATCAATGCAGAGGGTGATAAACAAAATCACCAAATGACGACCGGCACGCTTACTACAGAAACCATTGAAAACCGTAGTGACGTTAAAGTCAGCACCATCAGTGCGGGAGCAAGCACAGATATGTCGAAAATGGCAACCTCTGCAGTGGGCTCAGCATTAAGTGCATTGGGGAATATGAACGAAAGCGAACGCAGTCAAACCAAGGCGGCGATAAGCAGTAATATCAACCTCACCATTACCGACAGCGAGAAACAAAAAGCTCTCACAGGCAAAACCGCACAAGAGACACTCCAAAGCCTGAACAGAGACACCGAACATGCTAATCAAGCGGTCAAAAAAGCGGATTTAGTTGCAATTCAAGAGAAGCAGGAAACGGCACAGGTGATAGGTGAGCTTTCGCAATCTTGGACAAGCCGCTTAGTGCAACCGCATTTAGAGGAAGCCAATAAAAAACGCCAAGAGGCAAAAGAGATTGAAAAATCCAATCCCGAAAAATCAGCCCAACTGAAGGCAGAAGCTAAAGCGATAGAAGCGGAATACGGCTTAGGCAGTAATCTGCAAATGGGCATTCGAGCGGCAACGGCTGCTTTACAAGGCTTGGCGACAGGTAATGCGAACCAAGCAGCAGTAGGCGCTTTATCACCTTATGCGAATAAGCTGATTAAGGAGCAAACGACCAATGCAGACGGCACAGTCAATACTGAAGCGAACTTAATGGCTCACGCGGTATTAGGTGCAGTGGAAGCCCATATCACCGGTAATAATGCCGCAGCCGGTGCGGTGGGGGCGTTTACTGCGGAAGCGGCAGCCCCTTATCTAATGCAAGCCCTTTACCATACGGACAAAGCCGAAAATCTGACGGATAGTCAGAAGCAGAATATTGCGAACTTGAGCCAGATAGCGGCTGGGTTAGCTGGTGGTGTAACAGGGGATGGCACAGCAGACTTAATCTCAGGAGCTGAGATTGGGAAAAGGGCAGTGGAGAATAACTATCTGAGTGCAGATAAAGCTAAAGAACGTTTTGAAATTGAAAATCGGATTAAATTGGGTATTGCAACAGAAGAGGATTTAGCTCGTAAGCAAGTTTTAGACACAGAAGATATTGTAAATGATCAAAAAGTTATAACAGCTTGTAAAAGCGATATTACAAGTGACGGCTGTCAAAATGCTGTTTCTGAGGCACTTTCTACTCAACAAGGCTATCATAAAGGTTATCCAAATGAAACTTGGAGAAACTATAGCGATATTCTGGCGAGTGACTACCATAAATTTAATGAACTGTTATATGACAAAACAGGCGTTGCTTTAGATTTTGAGCAACGAGCTAAATTAGTTGCAAAAGGGAAAGGGATTTCTATTGAGGAAGCGAGAACACAGCTTAAATATCTTGATCGTTATCATATGGTAATGGGTGGTTTAGCAACTTTTGTAGGAGCTAAACATTTACCGAATAGTGCAGCACTTAAAACTCAATTAGAGGTTAAGCCGAAACTTAAAACAGAAGGAGATAAGCCTGATTATAGAACTGATGTAGGTAGTTTAGGAGTAAATAATTCTAAATATAACAAGGATTTGAATGAGTCTATTAATAATAGAAATCCTGAGCATTATATCAATGAGCAGGCAAGCAAAAGAGTCAATACGGTTACAGCCCCGATTGATTTTGATGGGCATATTATTAATGGGGAAGTTAAGGGGAAAAGAGTCACAGGAGGGCATTCCGCTTTAGGTAATGTGAGAGTTGATGAAGTTTTAGAAACATATCCCAATGGTGTTTATCAAGCAAAAATATCAGTGCTAAATCCTAATACTGGAGAATATAAAGCAAAAACAAATGGAAAGGGAGAATCAACAATGTTTCCTCGCAATTGGACTGCGGATAGAATAAAAGTAGAAGTTCAGCATGCTTACGATAATAGACATGAATTTATAAATACACATGGACAACGTCAATGGCGTGGAGAAACAATATCAGGGGTAAAAGTTGAAGGCTTTTTAGATGAGAAAGTGACAGTTTATCCTCTAAAAGGACAATAATTGGGATGTTATATGAAAACTATAGAATTAAAATTTAGTTATTATGATTTTAAGATACATAAGCCTAGAAAATTAGTGTCAGTCTGCTCTAGTCTTAATGATGAACTAATAAGTTGCTTGTGCGCTGTTTATTTATCTCAAGTTGATTTTGATTTTTCAGAGTATATTTTAGGAAATCTAAAAAATCCCGAAATAATAGAAAAAGATCTTGGGGCAGAATCTTGGGGAGCAGATTTATTAGATGGGAGTATGATTGAAATGAGATCATTATTTGATTTTGATAATATTGATCGTGTTGATTATATTGCTCGGATGGACTTTGCAAAGATTATTGAAAAATGGCAAGAGTTTTTAAAGCGTGAGCCGGATGAAAATTATGAAGAAATTGTGACCTTTGAAATTTAAGAGCTCGATCGGGAAAAATTATTAGAGTTATGGAATTAAATAAAATCTTATAACAAGTGAGGTAATGAAATGACAGTTGCAGTCGGCGGACATACGACCTTGGGTAATATTCGAGTAGATGAAGTATTACATAAATTTAAGAATGGTGTATATATTGCCAAAATATCTTTATTTGATGCTGAGAGTAATCAATATATTGCTAAATCCAATAATAATGGTGAAGCAATGATGTTTCCTGAAACTTGGACGGCAGATCGTGTTAAAGTTGAAATTAATTCAGCATATTATAATCAAATTGAAATTGTAAATAGAGCAAGAAAAGCTGAAGGAATGTGGATGGGGATTTCTCAATCAGGTGTAAAAATTGAAGGATATACTTATCCGAAAGTGACCGCTTTTCCTAGTTTAGTTCAGGATTAAATGATGAAATTATTATTTTCTTATTTTAATGATAAAAATACACTCTATCCAATGTGTGAGTTAGCTGAAAATCATCGATTAAACCCACTTACAGGTTATTTGAATGATCCTATGGGTGGGATAAATTACTTTGCATTTTTAGATTCATCACTGTCTATTTTAAGAGATCGAACAATCAATAATGCAGATATTTCTTCGAATTCTTGGGGGGTTGAAATTGAAAATGAAATTGTTCATATTCATTTTTTATTTGCTCCTGATGTGGATGAGTTACGATTAACTATGCCGAGAAATATTTTTATTGATATTTTAGTTGTATGGTTGATTTTTTGCAGTAAAGAAAAAGTTTTAGGTTATCAAGAATATTTGGAGTTTAAAGTATAATGTCTCAATATGGTCTTTACTTTTCCCCGATGACGCTCGTCGCTAACGAGTGTCAATTCTTATCTGTTACAAACGGTTAATTAAAGCGGTGAATGAAGCCTATGATACGGCACAAAAAGCGGCAAAAGTGGTTGAAGCCCTGAAATTAAATGGCGACACCGCAGAAAAACTGGCAAACAGTGACGCTAAACTCTCAGTCAGTGTGGGTTCAAGCAAATCGGTTTCCACCAGCCACACGCAACAAACCACACACAAAGGCAGCGAGCTGGAAGCAGGTAAGGTGATAGTGAGAGCAATGGATGGCGATAACACCATTGCAGGCTCAAAAATCAACGCAAGACACACAGAACTTGAAGGTAACAATGTCAACCTACTTGCCACTACAGACAGCCAAGGCAACCGCAGCGACAACAAGAGCAGTTGGAGTGTGGGAGCGTTTTTGGGTAAATCACAAGGGGCAAACGGCTTTGGGTTGGAAGGTGCGGTAGGAATATTAACCAGTTGGAGCTAGAGACGAAAAATTTATATATCAAATATAAATCAAGCGGTCAATTTTATTTAAATTTTTGCAAATTTAAGTGATATATTGACCGCTTGTTTTTTTATATCAATTAGTGATGCCCTTTCACTTTCGGGTGGTTTGCCGGTTTTTCAAAGCCTTTTTCTTTTAAGCAGGCTTCAAATTTTGCACTGTCTTTTTTGCTTTTCACACCTTTATGGCACTCTTTCATTGCTTTTGAAAGAGCGGGGTCTTTGTGTTTATGCATGCCGTTTGCTTTCGGGTGATCTGCCGGTTTTTCGAACCCTTTGTCTTTTAAGCATTTTTCAAACGCAACCATATCTTTATTTTCTTTAATAGTGTTGTGACATTCTTTCATTGCTTGTGCAAGTGCAGGATTTTTGCTGTGTGCTTCTTTGCCGTAATGATGGTCATGGTCTTTGTGGTGGTGATGTGATTGGCTGCAAGCTGCTAAAAGAGCAAGTGCTGAAAGTGCAAGTAATTTTTTCATAGTCAATTCCTTCTGTTAAATACATTGCTTGGCAAATGCCGAAAGCACTTCTTATTCTATCAGAAAAGTAAGTGCTGTAAATGAAAGGCTCTCGTTAGTAGAAAGCATTACATTTTGTTGCAAAAAAACTTGTAATTTTAACCGCTTGTCTTTTCTTTATTTTGGAACAGGTTATAATTTCTGCCACATATAATATAAGAGAATGTAATAATGTCTTTAGATTTATCCGATATTCGAACACAAATCACTACCCTTGATCGCAATTTATTAAAGCTGCTTGCTGAACGTCATCGTTTGGCGTTTGATGTGGTGCGTAGTAAAGAGATCACTCAAAAACCCTTGCGGGATTTAGAGCGTGAAAAAGCCTTGTTGCAAGAGTTAGTCAATTTTGCAGAAGCAGAGAATTACCAGCTTGATCCGCAATATGTTACGCAGATTTTCCAACGTATTATTGAAGATTCAGTGCTGACTCAGCAGCATTATTTGCAAAATAAGCTTAATGCTCAAAAAGAAGAGCAGGTGTCGATTGCGTTTTTAGGTATGCGTGGCTCTTATTCCAATATGGCGAGTCGCCAATTTGCCAATAAATATCAAGGGGCATTGATTGAATTAAGTTGCGCTTCGTTTAATGAGGTGTTTGATAAGGTGAGTCTGGGTGAAGCTGATTTTGGTGTATTACCGCTCGAAAATACTACCTCGGGTTCTATTAATGAAGTATATGATTTATTACAACATACTAATTTAACTTTGGTAGGGGAGTTGGCTTATCCAATTAAGCATTGTGTTTTAGCGAATGGCAATGTGGATTTAGAAGAAATCGATACGGTTTACACTCACCCTCAGCCGGCACAGCAATGTAGTCAATTTTTAGCGACTTTAGATAAAGTGCATATTAAATATTGTGAGAGCAGCTCACACGCAATGCAAATGGTGGCTCGTTTAAATAAACCGAATATTGTGGCGTTGGGTAATGAAGATGGCGGTAAACTTTATGGTTTAACTAATATTAAAACTGATATTGCCAATCAGCCGAATAATATTACACGCTTTATTGTGTTATCTAAGGAGGCAGTAAAAGTTTCTCCTCAGGTGCAAACTAAAACGCTGTTATTGATGACAACTACTCAACAAGCTGGAGCGTTGGTGGATGCACTAATGGTGTTTAAAACCCATAACATTCGTATGACCAAATTAGAATCCCGCCCAATTTACGGCAAACCATGGGAAGAGATGTTCTATGTGGAATTAGAAGCGAATATCCATTCACAAAATACGCAAGCTGCTTTAGCTGAGCTTGAGAAAGTAACAAGCTATCTCAAAGTATTAGGCTGTTACCCAAGTGAAATTATTGAGCCTGTCAAACTTTAACCTGCAAAAACGACTTACTTAGTAAGTCGTTTTATTTTGAAATCCATTAATTAGTTTTATGCATGCTTTTCTGCTGCTTGTTTAATTTTTTGCATTTCTTGCTCATCGTCTACTTCAACTTCTACCACTTCAATGCTTTCGCCTAGTTCTTCCAGCATATCAGCGGTTTCAGCATTCAGTGCCGTGCCCTCGTGTTGCGGATTTACCCACGGTGTTGGCATCCAATATTTACGTATCACTTCGTCTGAGAAGCCATAGAGGATCTCTTCGTTTAAGCGTTCTGTGTCTAAACGGCGGACGTAATTGATGATATCGGCTGCCTCTTCCTCGCTTGAGCCTAAACGTTCAATTGCTGCTTTACTTAAGGTGAGTGCGGATTCAAAGGTTTCACGCACATAGTAATCTACGTGGTGATTTTTCACTAAATTTGCTGCACTTTGACGGTCAAAAGTGCGTACGAAAACCGGTACAAGAGGGTATTCTGATTTGATTAATTCAACAATTTTTTCAGTTCTTTCCGGATTCCCGACCCCGACAATCACACAGTTTGCATTGGCAATACCTGAGGCTCGCAATACATCTAAACGCGCACCATCACCATAATACACTTTAAAGCCAAAACGAGCTGCAGCACGAATATGATCAGTATTAGAGTCAATGACAGATACGCTTAACCCTTTTGCCAATAACACTTGGCAGACAATTTGATTGAAACGACCAAAGCCGATTACCAAAACATTTGCCTCTAAATCGTCCGGAATTTCAATACCTGCCATATTGGGTAGGCTGCGTTTGGCTTTTTTCTTTTTCACCCCTTGTTTAATTAGAATTAATAGTGGCGAAAGTAGCATTGATACAATAACCGCTGCAGTAAATGTTGCGTGGTTATCTGGTGATAGTATGCCTGCTGTTGCTGCTGCCGAGAACAGAACGAAGGCAAATTCTCCTCCATGAGCCATAATAGTAGTTCGCATAATAGACTCGGTGAGCGATAATCGGGTTACAACCGAGATAATAAAAATCCCCAATCCTTTGCCAAGCACATAAACAGCAACAATTGCCAGTAACCAGAGCCAGTTAGTTAAAACCAGGCTAAGATCTAACGACATCCCCACACCCATAAAGAATAAGCCGAGTAATAAGCCACGGAAGGGTTCGATATCTGCTTCTAATTGATGGCGGAATGAGGATTCTGACAGCATTACGCCAGCAAGGAATGCTCCCATTGCCATAGAAAGCCCACTGATTTCCATTAATAATGCCGCACCTAGTACGACTAACAAGGCTGCTGCGGTCATCATTTCACGTATTTTAGCTTTTGAAATGATGCGGAAAATTGGATTAATTAGCCATTTGCCGGCAGCGACTAAAAGCAGTACCGCAGCGAGGCTTAAGCCAATTGCGGCCCAATTTGTGCTGGATTCAATATCGACTTGATTTGGCGCAAGGAAAGCGACAGAAGCCAATAAAGGAACGATAGCTAAGTCTTCAAATAAAAGTGTTGCAACAATACGTTGTCCTTTAGGTGTTGAGTTGATGCCTTTATCTTCAAGCACTTGCATTACGATTGCGGTAGAGGAAAGAGTAAAACCCATTCCGGCAATAAAGGCGACTTCTTTTGAAAAACCTAGCAGATAAATGCCGGCGAGTGTTAATAATGTACCGCAGGTGGCAACTTGTAAGAAACCTCGCCCGAAAATAGCTTTACGCATCGCCCAAAGCAATTCGGGATGCATTTCCAAACCGATGATGAATAAGAACATGACCACACCAAGTTCTGCCATGTGAACAACGGCACTTGGGTCTTGGAATAAGCCGATGCCAGATGGGCCGACTAAGCAACCTGCAACTAAATATCCTAATACGCTACCTAATCCGATTCGTTTAAAAAGAGGCACAATAGTGACGCTGGTTGCAAGTAACACAACAGTTTTGATTAATTCTGGACTGACTAAACTCGACATTTTTCTACCTGTAGATTGTTTCTTTTTGTTAAATTTGTTTTTGTTGTTGTGCCAAATACTCTAGGTGCTGCCTACTTTGGAACGGCACAATACAGATTTCATTATTTGGCGAAATTAATTGATAAAATTGTGGGTGATTAAAACTACTAAATTCAGATGTGGTTTCTGAGTTTAGTTGTTTTTCATTTTGTAACTTATTGATTTTTCTGATTTTTTCTTCTTTGTTACCTAGGCAATTGTAGTAGCTTTCTACGCTATTACGCTCATCTACGACATACACATTAAAGCTGTTATCGGGATTATCTTCAAAGAAAAACTGTAAGAAGCCTTCGCTGGCAAATTCGCTGATCTGTTGGGGGAAGACTTTTTTGGTTTTTTTCGGTGCTTTTACTTTTAATCCGGTATTTGCAAAATTATGTGTATTTTTGACCGCTTGTTCCTCAAGTTGTCTGATCTTAAAACTTTGTTTACTAAAAACTAACTGCCAGGTTTTACCTGCAATTTTTAAGGTGCTGAGTTCATCTGTTTGTAACACGCAACCGGTTTGAATGGTAATACATTTGTGAACCAGATTAGCAACGAATTCACGTAGTTCACTGCGTAAATGTTTGCTATAACAAAATACATTGATAGATTGAGGAGAAAAGACTCCTTGATAAATGCGGTTAGAAACCAATTTTAGTGATTTTAAAATAGCATCATCACCTTCAAAATGCTGGGTTCGGATTTCATTCCATACATTGCGATAAATAATGCTGACACTACCAACTAACGGTTTCTGAGCATTTCCAAAATTAAATAAATCGCTTTGATGGACTTTTTTCGGCAGATCAGGAATATGCTGGGTAGGATCTTGCACTAAATTAATAGCAATAGCTAAATTACGAATTTCATTTGGATGGTGCATATCTTCGTTAGTAATTTCCGGTGCTTGGGTAGGGAAAGATAAACGTAAATCCGTAATAAATTGGCGTAATTTATCTGTGTCTAAATTCTGACTGGTTGTATGTAAATGAGTGTTAGCATTGATAATGCCGTTAAAATAGCCCCATGCAATTAGCTTAATTGGACTTTTGTTATAGTGAACATAACGGTTTTCTGAATCATATTGGCTTTTGGGGGCTTGATTTAATAAATACCAACCGGGTTGGATTGAACAACCTTCTTTTGATTCAATAAAAGTGATGTTTTTTTCTGCTAAGTTTGAAGAAATTTTAGGATTAATTAACGGTACTTTGCCCGGTAAGGTTTCAAAAACAGAGTAAAGGCGACGCATTAAAATATCAATGTCGTTAGTCATAATACTCGGGTTAATATGAAATTTACGGGCAAAATGGATTAAATTGCGATAACTTTGTAGCAGATGATCCACCAACATTATTTCGTGTTTCATCACTTGCTTAATTTTCCAATTGGAACGGTTAGCAAGTAATAATGTTTGCTTATCAGACCAACGCCACTGTGTTACTAACTCTTTTAAGTCGGCAGCACGCCAGCTTTTACTGACTTCACCCTCAATTGCTTTTGTGTAAAAACAAACACGCAAGCGGTCTAATTTTACCCATTCTTTACGGGTGGTAAGCGTTTCACTGACTAATTCAAGCATTGCCAGATAAGGGTCAAAGTGATATTGCACGGCATCATCACTTAAGATTTTCTTTTTAAATTCTTTTGAAATTAATTTTGTTTTTGGGTAGGTGTAGGCGTAGCACTCCAGCAGCAAAATTTTGATTGCTGATTTATATGGATTGTTGATCCCTTTGTAGAGTTGCCATAAGCTTGCACCGAAAAACTCACTGGTAGAAAGGCTGGAGAAATCACCAAAATCCACCCATTCATCTAAATTAATTTCGGGATTATTATGGACGTTTTGATATTCATTTTTATGCAAATGTAGCCAAAGTAGGCGTTTTCCTGCCAGTAAAATAGCTGAGCGATAAAACTCATCCAACAAGAAAAAATGTTGGGCAGAACCACTGTGTTCATCGGTAACACCACTGCTATAAGTCTGGCTTTTAAATTGCTCTGGATTCATCAAATAAATATTGATATCAACTTGAAAGCTTTTCGCCCACTCTTGTAATTTGGCAATTTTAATTTCCATTAATTTATATTGCTCAATAGTTAGATGATTCGAATAGCATAGCCATAAATCGAGATCAGATAAACTAGTTTGGGTAATAGAGCCGGTACTTCCCATAGAATAAAGTGCATCAAAGTCTGCTCGGTTTTCGCTGTGATAAGCTGAAAGTGACTCATCAAAGCTATATGACATTAGGAAGTATTTTTGATAATCGGAGAGTTCAAAATGCCAAATACCTTGTGGAGCATTTTCCACATAAGCAGGCAAAGCAGGGTGATTAAGATGAATCAGTAAGGGAATCAGTGAAAAAATATGGGTGAAGTTTTGATTATTCGCACTTATTGCACGTTCAATTCGATACTGATTGAGTTTGTTGATTCTCTCTTTCGTGAAAGCGAGTTTTTGAGCAAAGCTTACTCTATTTACAGCATGAATATCAGTTCCATCTAAATAATTAGCATGCAGTGTCAATTCTTTCACGTCAGTGTTCCTTGCTAAAAAGTGATCTGTTAATATTTTATCTGAAATATGGATATTTTGTAATAAAGTCAGTTAAAAAAGTCGAGAAATTCAAATTTTTCTCTATTTAGTAAAAAACAACTCGGATCTGGACGCCAGCATGCATGAAAAGAGTTCAGACCAGTCATGAAATCGTGTAAAATAGTCAAGTTTTAGTAGCTTATTTCAGTGAACAAGTGTAAGCTGATTCAGCTATTTTTTCAGAACATAAAATGAAGGAAACAAAATGAAAAGAGTCGTTATTACTGGTTTAGGTGTTATTTCAAGTATTGGTAACAACAAAGAAGAAGTATTGGAGTCGCTTAAAGCAGGTAAGTCCGGTATTGAATTTGTGCCGGAATTTGCTGAAGTTGGTATGCGTAGCCAAGTAGCCGGTACAATCAAATTAAATCCGGCAGAATTGATTGACCGTAAAGTTTACCGTTTTATGGGAGATGCGGCCGCTTATGCGTATCTTTCAATGAAAGAAGCGATTGAAGATTCGGGTTTAACTGAAGAACAGATTTCTAATGATCGTACCGGTTTGGTGATTGGTGCCGGTACCGGTTCTGCACATAGCCAATTAGTGGCATGTGATGCTGTGCGTGGTCCGCGTGGTGTAAAAGGTATTGGTCCTTATGCGGTAACGAAAACGATGGCATCTAGTGTTTCAGCCTGTTTAGCAACGCCATATAAGATTCGTGGTGTAAACTATTCGATTAGCTCTGCGTGTGCGACTTCTGCTCACTGTATCGGTCATGCAATGGAGTTAATTCAATTAGGTAAACAAGATATTGTTTTTGCCGGTGGTGCAGAAGAGCTTTCTTGGGAATGTGCAACAGAATTTGATGCAATGGGTGCAGTATCAAGTAAATATAATGATACTCCAACTAAAGCTAGCCGTGCTTATGATGCAAACCGTGATGGTTTCGTTATTGCAGGCGGCGGTGCGGTTGTGGTTGTAGAAGAATTAGAACACGCTCTGGCTCGTGGTGCAAAAATCTATGCAGAAATTGTTGGCTACGGTGCAACTTCTGACGGTTATGATATGGTTGCTCCAAGTGGTGAAGGTGCTGAGCGTTGCATGAAACAAGCGATGGCGACAGTAAATGGTGAAATTGAATACATCAACGTACACGGTACTTCTACACCGGTAGGGGACGTGAAAGAGTTAGGTGCAATTCGCAATGTATTTGGTGATAAAATCCCAGCAATCTCTTCAACCAAATCAATGACCGGTCACTCATTAGGGGCAGCAGGTGCGCATGAAGCAATCTACTCATTATTAATGTTAGATAATAACTTTATCGCACCAAGCATTAACATTGAAACTTTAGATGAACAGGCTGAAGGAATGAATATCGTGACTGAACGCCAAGACAAACCATTAACAACGGTAATGTCTAACAGCTTCGGTTTTGGTGGAACTAATGCTTGCTTAGTGTTCCAACGCTATACTAAATAATCAATATTAAGTTTTTAAACTGCACCAAAAAGTTGGATTTGTCTAACTGACTAAGGTGCAGTTTTTTTATTCTTAAAATTGAGCCTAAATAACAAGTTTTAGCTAAAAATACAAAAGAAAAGGCGAACAAAATCGTTCGCCTTAATTTAATACTTATTTTAGAATTTACGCGTAAACCGGTAAGCGTTTACAGATATCTAGTACTTTCGCTTTAGTTTCAGCGATCACTTGTTCGTGATTATCTTTACCTAAGCTGTCTAACACATCACACATCCAGCCGGCTAATGCCGCTACATCCTCTTCTTTAAAACCACGGCGGGTAACAGATGGAGTACCTACTCGGATACCTGATGTTACAAACGGTTTTTGTGGGTCGTTTGGTACCGAGTTTTTATTTACGGTGATGTTTGCTGCACCTAAAGCGGCGTCTGCTGCTTTACCTGTTAAGCCTTGTTTTACAAAGCTCACAAGGAATAAGTGATTTTCCGTACCGTTTGAAACCACATCAAAACCACGTTGTTTAAATACATCCACCATAGCTTTAGCGTTTTTTACCACTTGTTGTTGGTAAGCTTTAAATTCCGGCTCTAAAGCTTCTTTGAAACACACGGCTTTCGCTGCGATCACGTGCATTAATGGACCGCCTTGACCGGCAGGGAAGACAGCAGATTGCAGTTTTTTATACATTTCTTCATCGCCTGAAGCAGATAAAATTAAACCACCACGAGGGCCGGCTAAAGTTTTATGTGTTGTTGTCGTAACAACATGTGCATGCGGAAGTGGGTTAGGGTACACGCCTGCAGCGATTAAGCCTGCAACGTGTGCCATATCCACAAATAAGTAAGCTCCCACTTCGTCAGCAATTTCACGCATTTTTGCCCAATCAACGATTTGTGAATAAGCAGAGAAACCACCAACAATCATTTTAGGTTTTACTTCTAATGCTTGTTTACGTAGTGCATCATAGTCAATTAAGCCTTCAGCCGTAATGCCATATTGTTCAGCTTTATAGATTTTTCCTGAAAAGCTTACTGATGCACCATGAGTTAAGTGACCACCGTGAGCCAAGCTCATCCCTAAAATAGTATCACCCGGATTTAATAATGCCATATACACTGCTGCGTTTGCCTGAGAGCCTGAATGTGGTTGTACGTTTGCATAATCTGCACCGAATAACTCTTTAGCACGGTCGATAGCTAATTGTTCGATAATATCAACATATTCACAGCCACCATAGTAGCGTTTACCCGGGTAGCCTTCTGCATATTTATTGGTTAATTGTGAACCTTGAGCCTGCATTACACGCGGGCTTGCGTAATTTTCTGAAGCAATTAGTTCAATATGCTCTTCTTGACGGCGATCTTCATCTTGAATTGCTTGCCATAACACAGCATCGTAATCTGCGATATGCATATCTCTTTTTAACATTGCGGACTCCTCTAAAATTTAAGTAAACGTTTGCGTGGGTTATTTATAGCCCATTTTACGCATTTTTGAGCCTGATAGATAGTACTATTTATATAAAACTTTTTTAAAATCATAAAAACAAAGCGGTCATATTGAGTGAAATTTTTACCGAATATGACCGCTTGCTTGTTAGAATAATTTACTTGCCCAGCCTAATTTTGAGCCTAGCACCGTAAAGTAGTTGTAATCTTTCAAATGTAGAAGCTGTAGTTTATCAATGCTTTTTCTGACTAATACTCTATCTTCAGGGGTGAAGTTCATTTTCTCTTGTCCATCACAAATCACCTCTAAGTCAGGAGTATTATATTTGGCAAAGCGTAAGGAAATTTGACTATCACCATCAACCACTAACGGTCGGGAAGATAGGGTGTGTGGATGCATTGGGACTAATGCCATGGCATTCATATTTGGCGTCAGAATCGGGCCTCCGGCCGAAAGTGAATAAGCTGTTGAACCTGTAGGCGTTGATATAATTAACCCATCTGCACGTTGTGAAAAAGCAAATTTACCGTCAATATAAACCTCAAACTCAATAATACGGGCAACTTGGGTTGGGTGTACTACAATTTCGTTTAGTGCATTGTTAGAAGCAATAATTTTACCGTTACGCTCAATATAGGCTTCCAATAAAAAACGCTCTTCAATGATAAATTCATTTTTCACTAAGCAGCTATAGAGCTGTTCAAACGCGGTTTGAGGGGCAATATCCGTTAAAAAGCCCAGATTACCACGGTTAATACCAATAAGAGGAACCCGATATTTTGCCAATGCACGGGCGACTCCTAACATATTGCCGTCTCCACCGATTACAATCACCAACTCTGCACGTTGACCGATCTCATCTAAGTTGTAGCTTTCCTCAAGCTTTAACTGTGAGGCAACTGCTGATTCAACTAAAATGGTGTAGTTGCGATCTTTTAACCAGTTATAAATCGCAATATGGGTTTCGAATGCACTGTCGTGGCGAGGTGTGCCTACAATTGCAATTTTTTCAAATGGTTTTTGCTGATTCATCTTGTTAACCTAGATTAGGAGTTAAAGTATGTGAGTCTGATACCATTGGTTTAGTAAAATCCCGGCATTCACAGCAACATTTAATCCACTATTAAGTGGGTTTCCAAAGGAAAGTTGTACGGTAGTATCTTCTGCATGGGCAATATCACTGCTTGGAACTTCACTTAACACAAATACGACTTTTTCTGCAAGTTTAGTTTTGACGAGTGATTGGGCTTGTTTATTACGAGTTAAATGTACAATTTGGTAACCTGCTTGACGCAATTGTACTAAAGCAATCTGTTTATTTTTAGTTTCCAGCGTACGAACAAATTCCAAACCGCCTTCTGCAACACGGGCAGCAGCACTGGAATTTAAGGTATCGGCATTTTCAGTAATTATTCCTTTGATGCCATAAAAGGCACAGGTTCGTACAATGCCGCCTACATTCTGAGCATTATTGACACCATCTAATAGGATTAAACAATCCTGTTGCTTTGGTACTTGCAGATAACCTTCTAACACGAATGGTAAGTTTTTTTTCACCAATAAACAGACATCACCGTGATGTTCGGTACCGGTTACTCGTTCCATCTCTTCTCGGTCAATCACATGATAAGCTTTTTTGTTTTCTGCTAAATAGCTCATCATATCGCCCAATTTTTTCGCTCCCTCTACGGTTGCCCATAAACGGACAATCGCTTCAGGGCGTTGTTGGAAAAGCGTTATACAGGAATTTTCGCCGTAAATTTTCATCTCCTCGGCACGATTTTTTTTGATTTTTTCTGGTGCTCTTGGCGAAAGTGGGCCTGTCTTTTTCCCTTTTGTTGTCGCGTTTCCACCTTTTACCCAAATTTGAACATGACCTTCACCGTTAGCTTTTCTGCCCTCAGTTGGATAAATTCGTTCTTGAGGCGTATTTTCTTGCTCGCGGTTAACGCGAGGTTTGCGGTTGTCTTTATGTTCATATTTGGAATGTTCACCTTTACGGTTAAAAGCACCGGCTCTTCCTTTTTCTGAAGAGGGTGATGATTCATTAAAACGACGCTCATCTCTTATTTTGAAGCGGGCTTTATCTTGATTTTCTTTAAATTTGAATTGCATTTTTAATACCTAATAGGGGCTAAGATAAGGGCTATTATAACGAATCGTAACTGCAAGCGGTTAGAAAAAGCGAATTTTTTGCAAAATTTTTCACAGATTAGACCGCTTGTTATTTCTTTATCCGACTACTTTCTTTATAATCGCTATTCCTTATGTTCTTTAAAATCTGGTGGAAATATGAACCCAATGTTAAACATTGCTATTCGTGCTGCACGAAAAGCAGGCAATATTATTGCCAAAGGCTATGAACAATCGCCTCAAGATACACAGGTATCACAAAAAAATACAAATGATTACGTTACTGAAATTGATAAAGCGGCTGAAGCGGCAATTATTGATGTGATTCGTAAATCGTATCCTGACCATTCAATTGTTACAGAAGAATCAGGCATTTTAAACGGAAGCAATGAAAATGTGCAGTGGGTGATTGATCCATTAGATGGCACAACTAACTTCGTAAAACGCTTACCTCATTTTGCGGTTTCTATTGCTATTCGTGAAAATGGGCGTACCACTGTAGGTGTTATTTACGATCCTATCCGTAATGAGCTTTTCACAGCAGTACGTGGCGAAGGTGCGAAATTAAACGAGTTTCGTGTACGTATTGATGCTGAACGTCGTGACCTAAAAGGCGCGGTACTTGCAACAGGCTTTCCTTTCAAAGTAGTTAGACATCGTCCTGCACACTTAAATATGCTTGAAAGTTTGATGCATAATGGTGTGGCAGATTTCCGCCGTACGGGCTCAGCAGCCTTAGATTTAGCTTATGTTGCTGCAGGTCGTGTTGATGGTTTCTTTGAGATTGGCTTAAAACCTTGGGATTGTGCAGCCGGTGAACTGATTGCTCGTGAAGCGGGTGCGATTGTGACCAACTTTGTTGGCGGCACAGATTACTTGAAATCAGGTAATTTAGTTGTAGGTAACGGACGTGTGGTTAAAGAAATTTTAAATAGCATTCAACCGACTTTAACTGAAGAGTTAAAGGCATAAAGGAATTAGAGCGGCTTTCTGTTAATATCAGAAACAAGCGGTTCATTTTCGTCAAAAATTTGCGATATCCTGTTCTCTATTTTGTGGGAAGCTTGCCTCAAATATGAGGGAAGAAATTAGTAGGAGTGAAGATAAACATTATGGAAAAGAAGTATTCTTTGTTAAACAGCATCAACTCTCCGGAAGATTTGCGTGTACTTGCTAAAGATCAACTTCAAACGGTGGCCGATGAGCTGCGTGCCTATTTATTGGAGTCTGTCAGCCAAAGTAGCGGACATTTGGCTTCGGGGCTAGGTGTCGTTGAGCTTACCGTTGCATTGCATTACGTTTATCAAACACCGTTTGACCAACTAATTTGGGATGTTGGTCATCAAGCTTACCCGCATAAAATTTTAACCGGTCGCCGTGATCAAATGCACACTATTCGTCAAAAAGATGGTATTCATCCTTTCCCATGGCGTGAGGAGAGCCCTTATGATGTTTTAAGTGTGGGGCATTCTTCCACTTCAATTAGTGCAGGGGTAGGAATTGCGATTGCTGCCGAAAAAGAAAACGCCGGTCGTAAAACTGTTTGTGTGATTGGTGATGGCGCTATTACCGCCGGGATGGCTTTTGAAGCGTTAAATCACGCAGGTGCATTGCATACTGATATGTTGGTGATTTTAAATGACAATGAAATGTCTATTTCGGAGAATGTAGGTGCATTAAATAATCATCTTGCACGTATTTTTTCAGGCTCACTTTATACATCGGTACGTGATGGTAGCAAGAAAATTCTTGATAAAGTACCAACTATCAAAAACTTTATGAAAAAAAGCGAAGAGCATATGAAAGGGGTGATTTTCTCTCCTGAAAGTACGCTTTTTGAGGAGTTGGGCTTTAATTATATCGGTCCGATTGATGGACATAATATTGATGAGTTGGTGAAAACGCTTGGTAATATGCGAGAGCTGAAAGGACCTCAGTTTTTACACGTTCGTACCAAAAAAGGTAAAGGCTATACACCGGCGGAAAATGATCCGATTGGTTATCACGGTGTGCCGAAATTTGATTTAGCGGTAAGTGAGCTGCCTAAATCGAAAACATTACCTACTTATTCCAATATTTTTGGTGATTGGTTGTGTGAAATGGCTGAAAGTGAACCGAAAATTATAGGTATTACCCCTGCAATGCGTGAAGGCTCGGGGATGGTGGAATTTTCAAGACGCTTCCCTGAGCAATATTTTGATGTCGCGATTGCCGAACAACATGCTGTAACTTTTGGTGCAGGGCTTGCTATCGCAGGTTACAAACCGGTGGTGGCAATTTATTCGAGCTTCTTGCAGCGTGCTTACGATCAGCTAATTCATGATGTAGCGATTCAAAATCTGCCTGTTATTTTTGCTATCGACCGTGCCGGCATTGTTGGGGCAGACGGTCAAACTCACCAGGGAGCTTTTGATTTAAGTTTTATGCGTTGTATTCCGAATATGACTATTATGGCACCTAGTGATGAAAATGAAATGCGTCAGATGCTTTATACTGCTTATACGATGAATACGCCAACTGCAATCCGTTATCCACGAGGGAATGCAAAAGGAGTAGCGCTACAGCCGATGCAAGCATTGGAAATTGGTAAAGGTAAAGTGATCCGAGAGGGGAAAAAAGTCGCTATTATTAATTTCGGTGCTTTGTTAGATGAGGCAAAAGTCGTTGCGGAGAAATATGATTATACGTTAGTTGATATGCGTTTTGTAAAACCACTTGATGAAATATTACTCCAAAAAATGGCAGATTCTCACGAGCTTTTAGTCACGTTGGAAGAAAATGCAATTCAAGGCGGTGCAGGGAGTTTTGTAAATGAATATTTGCAAAATATTGGCAAAATCAAACCGCTTGTTATGCTTGGTATTCCTGACTTTTTCGTGCCTCAAGCGACCCAAACAGAGGCTTATGCAGAGCTTGGCTTAGATGCTAAAGGTATCGAAGCAAAAATTCAAAAATTAGGTTTCTAGTACTTTTCATATCCCCTTAAATTAAGGGGATTTTTGATGGGCTTCACACTTTTAGGAAAATATTCATACAAACCTAACAATTTGTTTTACTTTACCGGCACTCCTTCTTACAATAGCACGTCTTTTGGTCGTTTTGACTAAAAATAATCTTTTTCTCATTTATAATTTTATAGGATTTACTATTATGTTATGGTTCTTTTTCTGTGTAGCAGTTCTTGTGCTCGGCTACTTTGTTTACGGAAAGATCATTGAAAAGATTTTCGTGATTAACCCAAAAAGAACAACGCCTGCCTATTCTATGAAAGACGGTGTTGACTATATGCCAATGTCTAAGACAAAAATTTGGCTTATTCAGTTATTAAACATTGCCGGTACGGGGCCGATTTTCGGTCCTATCCTTGGCGCGTTATACGGACCTGTAGCAATGTTATGGATTGTTATCGGCTGTATTTTTGCCGGCGCTGTGCATGACTATTTCTGCGGTATGTTAAGTATCCGTAACGGTGGTGCAACAATGCCAAACCTTGCTGGTAAATTCTTAGGTCGCCCGGTCAAAGTGTTTATTAACGTGATGGCGCTAATTCTACTTTTATTAGTTGGCGTGGTATTCGTAGCAAGTCCTGCTCAATTATTAGCTACCATTACAATGGACGTTGCAGGAGCAACTCAAGGTACAATGGAGCTAGGTGATGTTGAAGCTATCAAACAAGCTGTTGCATCAGGTGGTGTAACTGTTTGGGGAATGGATAAAGCGACTGTTATATCCGTTTGGACATTGATTATTTTTGCTTACTATATTTTAGCGACGCTATTACCTGTGGATAAAATCATCGGTCGTATTTACCCATTCTTCGGTGCATTATTGCTATTCATGTCTGTAGGTATGGTATATGGCTTAGTTTCTGCACACTTAAGTGTTGCTGATCCGATTGACTTCTTCCGTACTGTAAATGCAGACGGTCAAGGCTTAACCTGGGAAAAATTTACCCAAAACTTCCAAGTGAAAGGTGATGTTCCAATTTGGCCATTACTATTCCTAACGATTTCTTGTGGTGCATTGTCAGGCTTCCACGCAACACAAACTCCGTTAATGGCTCGTTGTGCACAAAATGAAAGTGAAGGTCGTTTTATTTTCTACGGTGCAATGATTACCGAAGGTGTGATTGCATTAGTATGGTGTATGGTTGGTCTTGCATTCTATGAAAGCCCACAAGCATTACAAGATGCAATTAGTGCAGGTTCACCGTCTAAAGTGGTATATGATAGCTCATTACACTTCTTAGGCTTTATTGGCGGTATTTTTGCGGTCTTAGGTGTAGTTGTATTACCAATTACTTCAGGCGATACCGCATTCCGTGCAGCACGTTTACAATTAGCAGAAATTTTTGGTTTAGAGCAACGTACTTTAGTAAAACGTTTATATATTGCTATCCCATTGTTTGTGCTTGGTTTCATTGTATCGAAATTGGATTTCAGCGTATTATGGCGTTATTTCACTTGGGCAAACCAAATGACAGCAATGGTCATGTTATGGACAGCTGCAGCCTATTTATATCGTTATAAAAAGTTCCACTGGGTATGTTCGATCCCTGCATGGTTCATTACGACCGTATGTGCAACTTACTTAGCGTATAACAAAATCGGCTTTGGTTTAAATTACCAATTATCTGTATATATTGGTTTAGCTATTACATTAGTATGTATTATCTGCTTCTTCACCCTTCTAAAACCATTTGAAGGACGTGATGAACAAGCCTATATAACAAACTAAGCTTGATTAGATAATTAAAAATAGGGACAATGAAGTCCCTATTTTTCTTAGTTTTACTATGCGATTTTTTGATACCCACACTCATCTGGATTATTTATCCGAAAGTCTTAATTTAAGCGTGCCTACTCTAGTAGAAAATGCTAAACAAAATCAGGTTGAGAGAATTCTGATTGTATCTGTCTTTACAAAAAATTTCGCAAAAGTGACCGCTTGTGCCAAAGAAAAACCAGAAAATTTGGTGTATGGTTTAGGTTTACATCCGCTTTATATTCAACAACATACCTTGCAAGATTTGGATTTATTGGAAAATCTACTTCAACAGAAAGATCCACAATGCACTGCGATCGCTGAAATCGGTTTGGAAAAAGCTGTTGTTGAGCTGACTTCACCGGCGTTATGGAAGAAACAGTGTGAGTTTTTAGAGGCTCAACTGGCTTTCGCTAAACAATGCAACTTACCGGTGAATTTACATTCCAGGCGGAGCCATGATCAACTTTCCATTTTTTTGAAAAAAGTTCAATTGTCTAGAAGCGGTGTAGTGCATGGTTTCGCAGGAAGCTATGAGCAAGCCAAACGTTTTGTCGATTTAGGCTATAAAATAGGAGTAGGAGGTACTATTACTTACCAAAGGGCTAATAAGACTAGAGAGGCAATCCGCAAATTGCCGTTAGACAGCTTATTATTAGAAACTGATTCCCCTGATATGCCTGTTTGTGGCTTTCAAGGTGAACCAAATAGACCGGAACGTTTGATAAACACTTTTCATAGCCTTTGTGAGTTACGAACTGAATCACCACAGGAAATTGCTGAAACGATTTGGAAAAGTAGTGAAGTGCTGTTTTGGAAAAAATAAGATAAAAAAATCATAAAAGTTGAAAAACAGGATTTTAACCTAATTTCTTCGTAAATCAGTACTGCCAAATCTCCCCTAGCCCCTCTTTGCTAAAGAGGGGAATTGTATTGATTGTAAAATAAGTAAAATCAAAATGTTTAATTTTTCTTCTGCACTTGGTTGTGCTAAAATAGCCAAGCTTTTATTCCCCACTTGTACGGGCAATAATAAGCAATGCAAAATTTTAATAAAATAAGACCGCTTGTAAGCGGTTTTTTAATTCTATAAACCAAACAAGTAACCTCTCGTATGGGTTACCACTGTAACAAGGATACAAAATGCCTATTATCACTTTACCTGATGGCTCACAACGCCAATTTGATAGCCCGGTTTCCGTAATGGAAGTTGCTCAATCTATCGGAGCAGGTCTTGCTAAAGCTACCATTGCCGGTCGTGTAAACGGTGAACGCCGCGATGCGTGCGATATTATCAGCCAAGATAGCACTCTTGAAATCATTACTGCAAAAGATGAAGATGGTTTAGAGATCATTCGCCACTCTTGTGCTCACCTACTTGGTCATGCCATTAAACAATTATTCCCGGATGTCAAAATGGCAATAGGGCCAACTATTGAAAACGGTTTTTACTATGATGTGGATTTAGACCGTTCTTTAACCCAAGAAGATTTAGATGCAATTGAAAAACGTATGTTGGAATTAGCTAAAACCAACTACGATGTGGTAAAACGCCCGGTAACCTGGCAAGAAGCTCGCGATACCTTTGAGAAACGTGGCGAAAGCTACAAAATGGCGATCTTAGATGAAAATATCGAACGTACAGCTACACCTGCGTTATATCACCACGAAGAATATATTGATATGTGCCGTGGCCCACACGTGCCGAATATGCGTTTCTGCCAACATTTCAAACTACAGAAAGTCGCAGGTGCTTACTGGCGTGGCGACAGCAAAAACAAAATGTTGCAACGTATTTACGGTACGGCTTGGGCAGATAAAAAACAATTAGCGGAATATTTAACCCGTTTAGAAGAGGCGGCAAAACGCGATCACCGCCGTATCGGTAAAGCGTTAGACTTATATCATATGCAAGAAGAAGCACCGGGTATGGTGTTCTGGCACAATGACGGTTGGACGATTTTCCGTGAATTGGAAACTTTCGTACGTACCAAATTAAAAGAGTACGATTATCAAGAAGTGAAAGGTCCGTTTATGATGGACAGAGTGCTTTGGGAAAAAACGGGTCACTGGCAAAATTATGCAGATTTAATGTTCACCACACAATCTGAAAACCGTGAATATGCAATCAAACCGATGAACTGCCCAGGGCACGTTCAAATTTTTAACCAAGGTTTAAAATCTTACCGTGATCTTCCTATTCGTATGGCGGAATTTGGTTCTTGCCACCGTAATGAGCCATCAGGTTCTTTACACGGTTTAATGCGTGTGCGTGGCTTCACTCAAGATGATGCACATATTTTCTGTACTGAAGAACAAATCGAATCTGAAGTAACTTCGTGCATTAAAATGGTATATGACATCTACAGCACATTCGGCTTTACTAACATTGCGGTTAAGCTTTCTACCCGTCCAGAAAACCGTATTGGTGACGATGCAATGTGGGATAGAGCAGAAGAGGGCTTAGCAAATGCGTTACGTAACAATGGGTTGGAATATCAAATCCAAGAAGGTGAAGGGGCATTCTACGGACCGAAAATTGAATTTGCATTGCGTGACTGCCTAGGCCGTGAATGGCAATGTGGTACGGTGCAATTAGATTTTGCACTACCGGGTCGTTTAGATGCTTCTTATGTAGCGGAAGATAACGGTCGTCGAACACCGGTAATGATCCATCGTGCAATTCTTGGCTCCATCGAACGCTTCATCGGCATTATCACCGAAGAATATGCAGGTTTCTTCCCAACGTGGCTAGCTCCAGTGCAAGCCGTTGTGATGAACATTACCGATAGCCAAGCCGAATACGTTCAGCAAGTTGTTAAACAGCTTTCAGATGCAGGTATTCGTGTTAAAGCAGATCTTCGTAACGAAAAAGTCGGCTTTAAAGTGCGTGAGCACACTTTACGTCGAGTGCCTTATATGCTGGTTTGTGGTGATAAAGAAATTGCCGAAGGCAAAGTGTCAGTGCGTACCCGTAAAGGTGCAGATTTAGGTACTTATGCAGTGACTGAATTAGTTGAAATTCTGAAAAACCAAATCAAAGCACGTGAGCTGAAGTTATTGGGCGAAGAGTAAGCATTAAATAAAAATCCCCTCAAAACTAAATTTTTGAGGGGATTTTTTTATTCAATCGCAAATTTAACCGGTACGGTTACTTGAGTTGGGAATCCAGCAGGTGGAGGAGATACATTTAGACCTTCCGCACTTCTTACGGCGGCGGCATCCAAATTACTGTTACCTGATGAACTGACTACAGAGACATTCGAAATTGCTCCAGATGCGGAAATACTAAATTTAATCGTTACCGTCCCTGTTTTACGCATCATTTTTTCACGTTGAGGGTACGAGTTATTTGCTTTACGCTGTAATGCACGTTGTAATGCCACTTTATAAGCTGAAATTTCATTAGCGTTACCACCGTTTGCATTACTAGAGCCGGCAGTTGAAGTTGAATTTAGCGAGCCATTTTTCTGCCCACCTACAACACCTTTAACCTCTTTTTCACCTTGAATTGCATTTGGAATAGCTTTAGCAACAATACCTTGTTTGGCTTCTATGCCTCTCTCTAACGCTTTAATTGGCTTATTTTCTTTCGGTTTTGGTTTCTCTTTTGGCTTTTCTTCTTTAGGTTTTTCTTTTTTAGGCGGCTCTTTGCGTTTTTCCTCTTTTTTCGGTTTATCTTCTTTTGGCTTTTCTTTCTTTGGTTTCAAAGTAGGATCAGGAATCACATCGGGTTCCGGTTTGGGTTCAATTTTTTCTTCTTCAATTTCTTTGATTTCTTCCTTAACAGGCTCTGGTGCGACCGCAACTTGGGGCTGCTCAAGTAAGGCCGCAACCATTTCCAGTGATAATGCATTTTGCTCGGCAGCTTTTTCGATTGGGTGGTCACTTAACCACATATAAACACCGCCAATTAATGCACCATGAATTGCCAAAGAACTAATGAGCCCGATATGGGAATGTTTTTTTCTCATTCTCGTTTTGTCCTATTAAGGCGTTGTAGTTACTGGGGAGCTTGTTTGAGCAGGTTTGGTACTTGGTGATGCACTCTCTTTTTTAGTAATAATTGCCACATTTTTAATTTCATTGGCTGATAGCATATCCGTTAGTTCTACAAACTTCTCAAAAGCAACGGCACCATCTACTTTTAATGAGACTTTCTGACTTTTATCCCAAGTCGCAATTTCTGTTGCCAGCTGCTCTTTGGTGACAGCTTTATCATTAAAGAAAAACTCATTGTTCTCTGTAATGGTTAAAAGTTTTGCCAACTCATCTGCTTTCATTGGCTGTGTAGTAGTTGCTTTTGGGACATTAACTTGGATTTTACCTTGCGAGATAAATGAGGCTGTTACCAGTACTATTGCAAGTAACACCAACATAATGTCAATAAAAGGGATGATATTGATTTCATCAAATTTCTTCATTGGTTGTGTCTTATAATTTGCAAAAAATGGTTTAAATTAGACCGCTTGTTTGTCTTAAAATTAAGCTTTTTTAGCCTGTAAAGCTAACCATTTCAATTTATTTTCTTCTACTTTACGACCAAAACCGTTGTAGAACACCATCGCAATAATTGCCACTAAAATACCAACGGCAGTTGCTTTTAAGGCTAAAGAAAGGTTGACCATAATAGATGCAGCATCAATATCGCCACCTGATTGACC
This sequence comes from Mannheimia granulomatis, assembly GCF_011455695.1. Classification (NCBI taxonomy): domain Bacteria; kingdom Pseudomonadati; phylum Pseudomonadota; class Gammaproteobacteria; order Pasteurellales; family Pasteurellaceae; genus Mannheimia; species Mannheimia granulomatis. The sequence goes on from NZ_CP015030.1 coordinate 127,592, forward strand.
TAAATGATAGAAAGTTAAGAGAATACCCACAACTGTTCCCAATAAGCCGATATAAGGAGCATTTGAGCCTATGGTTGAAATGGTTGTGAGATTATGTGTTAAATCTATTTCTAATTCTTCTAGCGTATGGTATTTAGTAATATCTACTTTCGCATAAAACATAATACGCTCAATGGCTTTCCATAAACAGACAACGCTGAGTAAGCCTAATAATCCTAAAATAATGAAATCTGTGTAATGCTCTAAAAATTGAAATAGTTGATTCATAATAACCCTTAAAAAATTATTGATTAACTCTACGGAGTTGAAAATGGTTCGCAATTATATCTGAAAAGCATTGATTTTTCAACTTGAAATAATAGCCATTTTTTGAGGGATTTTATGGTATAGTTCCACCATTTTTATTGAGGATTACATCATTTATGGAAATAACTTTTAAAGAAATTACTCCCCAACAGGCTTGGGAATTAATGGAAAACGATGGCGCAGTTCTTGCCGATATTCGTGATGCTCGCCGTTATGTTTACAGCCATCCGCAAGATGCCTTTCATTTAACCAACCAAAGCTATGGCAAATTTTTAGATGAAGTAGATTACGATGAGCCTGTTATCGTGATTTGCTATCATGGCGTTAGTAGCCAAAGTACGGCACAATTTCTAATTGAACAGGGTTTTGAAGATGTCTATAGTGTTAAAGGTGGCTTTGAGGCTTGGGAAAGAAACGGTTTACCTATTGAAACTTCCTACTAATGCTACCATATCAAACATAATTTTTTGTTAAGCTAAGAAGGTTTTTATGGATTATGTAGTTAGTGTCAGTGAACAAAATTTTAGTGAAATATGGAGTACAGCGGGGCAGGTTCCGACTGTATTTAGCTTTATTTCGCCTAGAGAAGTTGCTTCGCTGGAAATGGATGCGTTATTACGCCGTATTTCGGATGAAAACCCAAAACAATTTTTATTGGCAACAGTAAATTGTGATGAGCAGCCTACGCTTGCAGCACAGTTTAGAATTATGCAGTTACCGGCTCTCTATCTATTTGCCGGTGGTCAGCCAATAGATGCTATTCAAGGTATGGTGAGCGAGCAGGAATTACGTATTCGTTTGGCAAATATTTTACCAAAGGAAGAAGAACTGAAATTTACTCAAGCCTTAGAGTTGCTGCAAGACGGGCGTTATGAAGACGCATTGCCGTTACTGAAATCTGCGTGGGAAATGACAGATAAGAAAAACAGTGATTTTGCTCTGCTTTATGCAGAAACTTATATCACAATGAAAAAAGTAGAAGAGGCACGTGAGATTCTCAAACAGATCCCGCTACAAGATAGAGATAGCCGCTGGCAAGGTTTACAGGCACAAATTGAGTTATTAGAGCAGGCGAATGACTCTCCTGAATTACAGCAATTACAAATCGATTATGCTCAAAACAAAAACCCTGAAATTGCGATTAAACTTGCTAACCAATTACATCAAGCACATAAGAATGAAGAGGCATTAAGCCTGTTATTTGATTGGCTAAAATCCGATTTAACGGTGGCAAACGGTGAGGTAAAAGCACAGTTTTTAGCGATTTTATCGGCACTAGGAAATGATCCGATTGTGCCTAAGTTTAGAAGACAGCTTTATTCTCTTTTGTATTAATAAAGCCATTTTGAGAAAGGAAAGATGCCGTGAATTTTTATATTTTACGGCATCTTTATATTTAAAAGGCTTGTTCTTGTTTAAGAGAAGCCGCTTCATTTACCTCTTTTAAGATATCTTCTAAACTATCTCCGGCAGAGGCTGCAACAACGGCAGCAAATGCACCTTCTACTAATGGTGCGTAGCTGATCACCACTTTATCGGCAATTTCGGGTTCAAGCAGATCAATTGCCGTTTGGGCACTTAAAATTGCACTGCCTAAATCCACAAATAGAATCACGCCATCAGGGGTAAATACTGACTCAATTGCTTGCATAATTTTTACTGCATCAGTCCCAATCGGATTCTCAGCATCTTCAATACCACCGGCAAGGGCGATTTTACAGCCGCCCTGAGCCATTTGAGAGAGAATCTCTCCAACTCCCTCCGCCAGCTTGGCACTGTGGGAAACAATCACTAAATTGACCATTATGCCTCCTTATTGCACTGCATCTGAGAGTGCTTTGAAAATATAGTAGCTTGAGGTTGCCCCCGGATCTTGATGTCCGATACTACGCTCACCCAAATAACTTGCACGCCCTTTTTTAGCAATAAACGGCACTGTTTGACTTGCAAAACTTTCAGCTTTTTCGACCGCTTGTAAGAGAATCTCTTCGATGGAATGGGAGCTGTCTGCTTGTTCAAGCTCCTGTAATAACGGTAGCCAAAAATCGCCCATCGTTTTATCGCCCACTTCAGCTTTACCTCTTTGGATAATGCCTTCTGTGCCTTGTTGCAACATCGTGAGTAACTCAGAAAACGTTAATGTTTCTTTTCCATTGGCACTTTGTGCGGCTTTAATGAAAAACGTGCCGTAAAGTGGTCCGCTCGCTCCACCTACTTGCGAAAGTAAAGTCATACCTACTGTTTTTAAGATAGTACCAATATCTTTATCTTCGACTGATTTCACTTTTTCAACGGCTTTAGTGAACCCCCTTTGCATATTTAGGCCGTGATCGCCATCACCAATAACCGTATCTAATTCGGTTAAATAATCACGTTTTTCATCCATTGCTTGTTGGCAATTATTAAGCCACGTTAAAATTTGTTGTTTAGAGATAGCCATTTTCTGTTTCCTAAAAGATAAACTTTACTCACCCCAACGCAATGCCGGCGTATTTACCGGAGCATCCCATAATTGAAGAATCGCATCATCTACTTTAAGTAAGGTGATTGAGATACCTTGCATATCTAAAGAGGTACAATAAGAACCCACTAAATTGCGTTCAATGTGCAGCCCAAATGTTTTACACTCTTTTTCCAAAGCATCATAGACTGCATAAAGTTCTGATAATGGCACTGCTCCAAGATTGTTCACCAAAGCGATAACTCGATCACCTTGTTTTAATGCTTGTTTACTTTCCTCAACTTCATCCCATTGTTGGTTTTCCTGATTCCAGTGGCGAATCGTTCGCTGATAATTGCCGTGCTCGATCAGCGTTTCAAACATTTGTTTAACTGTTTTATCTAGATTTTCAAAGGTACGGCGTTCAATCCCCGGCTCGCCGTGAATACCTACCCCAAATTCCATCTCATTTTCCGCTAACGTGAAAGAGGGTTTTCCTGCTGCCGGTACGGTACAAGCACCAAGTGCAATACCGATAGAATGTCCGTTGTTATTTAATTGATGACCGAGTTTGGCTAATTCAGCTAATGAATAACCTTTATCTGCCGCAGCACCCAATAATTTTTCAATCAATACCGTATTTGCTACACCTCGGCGTCCAGCAGTATATAAACTATCTTTTACCGCCACATCGTCATCTACTAATACAGTTGCCACTTGTATACCGGCATCGGCAAGTAATTCCGTAGCTGTTTCAAAATTCAGTACATCGCCGGTGTAATTTTTAATAATTAAAAGCACACCTTCACCACGATCAAGGGCTAAACCACATTCAAACATTTGATCTGGTGTTGGTGAAGTAAATATTGCTCCGGGACAAGCGCCGTCTAACATTCCTTTACCGATAAAGCCTGCGTGCATTGGTTCGTGTCCGCTGCCACCACCTGAAATTAGAGCAACTTTAGGCTGATTGCTTGACGGTTTGTGATGAATATAGGTAGGTTCAGTATTTAGTATTAAAGAAGAATGTGCTTTAACAAATCCTGAAAGTTGTTCATCTAGGACTGTTTCTACAGTATTAATTAATTTTTTCATACTTTATTCTCCATAAAACATTGGATTTATTTAATTTACATGGAATCGAAGAATATTTCTGTTAACTTTGTCACAAAATCAAAAAAATGTGAGCGAAAACGAAAATAGAGTTAAATGTAAATTTGAGATAAAATAGATGCCAATTTCATTCAGAGGATTAATTATGACAACAAGACACGTTAAACTGTTAATTTTAGGTTCAGGCCCGGCAGGCTATACGGCAGCGGTTTATGCGGCTCGTGCAAATTTAAGCCCTGTGTTGGTAACAGGTATGCAACAGGGCGGACAATTAACGACTACCGATGAAATTGAAAACTGGCCGGGTGAATTTGAGCAAACGACCGGTACAGAATTAATGAACAAAATGTTAAAACACGCGGAAAAATTTAATACGGAAATCGTGTTTGACCATATTCATACGGTAGATTTATCCCAACGTCCGTTTACGTTAAAAGGTGATTTACACACTTTCACTTGCGATGCGTTAATTATTGCCACAGGCGCATCTGCTAAGTATTTAGGTTTGCCGTCGGAAGAACTTTTCAAAGGTAGAGGGGTTTCTGCTTGTGCCACTTGTGATGGCTTTTTCTATCGCAATAAACCAGTAGCGGTAGTGGGTGGTGGTAATACTGCTGTTGAAGAAGCCTTATATTTAGCTAACCTAGCCAGTGAAGTGCATTTAGTTCATCGTCGTGATAGCTTCCGTGCCGAGAAAATTTTATTAGGCCGCCTACAAAAACGCATTGAAGAAGGCAAAATTATTCTGCATACCGACCGCACGGTTGAAGAAGTCTTAGGCGATAATATGGGCGTAACCGGCTTACGCTTAAAATCAACTAAAGAAGATTTAACTGAAGAAATCAAAGTAGATGGTTTCTTTGTGGCTATCGGACACGCTCCAAATACGGGTATTTTTGACGGGCAGTTAGAACTTGAAAACGGTTATATCAAAGTAAAATCAGGCTTAGAGGGCAATGCAACGGCAACTTCGGTAGAGGGGGTGTTTGCGGCAGGTGATGTAATGGATCACAACTATCGCCAAGCGATTACCTCTGCCGGTACAGGTTGTATGGCAGCCCTTGATGCAGAACGGTTTTTAGATGCGCAAGAAGCATAAGGAATTGTTATGAACTTTACTGTGATTATTCCGGCACGCTATGCCTCTAGTCGTTTGCCTCGTAAGCCATTGTTGGATATTGCCGGCAAACCGATGATTCAACATGTTTGGGAAAAAGCCCAACTGGCGGGTGCAACGCGTGTGATTATTGCCACTGATCACCCAGAAATTGAAGCGACCGCAAAAACCTTTGGGGCAGAAGTGTGTATGACTTCAGACAAACACAATTCAGGTACAGAACGTTTGGCGGAAGTAATTGAAAAAATGAATATTCATGATGATGAAATTATCGTTAATATTCAAGGTGATGAGCCATTAGTGCCACCTGTAATTGTGGAGCAAGTGGCTCGCAATTTAGATGCTTACCAAGTTAATATGGCAACGCTTGGGGTCAAGCTTGAAAGCCGAGAAGAGCTTTTCAACCCGAATGCGGTAAAAGTGGTGGCAGATTGTAACGGAATGGCGTTATATTTTTCACGTGCCAGCATTCCGTTTGCCCGTGATAACTTCCCAAATTGTGATGATGAATTTGTTGCAAGCCAAGGTTATTTGCGTCATATCGGCATTTACGCCTACCGTGCCGGTTTTGTGAAGCAATATGTCGCTTGGGAGCCGACAACGCTGGAAAAATTGGAATCTTTAGAGCAGTTACGTGCATTATGGTATGGTGAAAAAATTCATATCGAACTGGCGAAAGAAGCCCCACAGGTAGGGGTAGATACGCCGGAAGATTTGGAAAGAGTGCGAGCAATTCTGGCTCGTTAATTAAGTATTGCAAGCGGCTGAATTGGGTTAATTTTTTGCAAAATTTTCAGAAAAATCGACCGCTTGTTTAGGAGAAATTATGTTAGGGAATATTTTAGGTTCACTTGCTTCATCTGTTTTAGGTGGCAGTAATCAGTCAACGGCAACCCAATTAATTCAAAATTTAATTGCCTCACAAGGTGGTATTGAAGGATTAATTGCTAAATTCCAAGAAGGTGGATTAGATGATGTATTACGCACTTGGATCAGTAGTGATGAAGATAACGCACCTGTTTCAAGTGAGCAGATAAGTAATGTATTTGGCCAAGAAAACATTCAAAGTGTTGCTCAAGAAGCTGGTGTAGAGGCTGCGGATGCAAGCGATTTACTGGCTCAATTATTACCAAAAATTGTGGATACTTTAACGCCGAACGGAAAAGTAGAAGACTTACAAAATCTTGATGCAAATGATTTATTAGCTCAAGCAGCAAAGGGTATTTTAGGTAATTTGTTTAAGTAATTTTTAAGCTATATTGATTTTTATCTCTTAAATAGAAGGCTGATAATTTAATATCAGCCCTCTTTTTATAACGACTCACCTGCCTCAGGCAGTAATTCTGGAATGCCGTTTTTAATTGGGTAGGCAATATTAAGCTTACGATTGATTAAACGGTTGTTTTCTTTATCCCATTCCAATTTTTCATTCGAAACCGGACAAGCTAGGTTATTCAGTAATTTTTCATTCATCTTTTGTTCCTTTTTTGATTTTTTGCATCACCTGTTCGATTAAACAAGCGGTCGATTTTTCTGAAAATTTTGCAGAAACCGGCACATACCACCAATTTTTTTGCGCGAAGGCTTTGCATTTTACCGCATCTTTTTCTGTCATCAACAACGGTGTTTGCTCGTCTGCTAAGGCTTTAAGTTGATTAGCATCAAAGGTTTGATGATCGGCAAAACCTTGTGTTTTTATAAGTGGAATGCTTAATTTTTCCAGCATTGTGAAAAAGCGAGGCGGATGCCCGATACCGGCAATCGCCACACAAGGTGAGCGAAATTCACTTAAAGGCTTACGTTCATTTGTTAAAAGATGAATTGCATCAGACGGCTCAAGTGTCATCAAATGTTCGTTGTAGTTAGGTGTGCCACCGTTGCAAATAACTGCATCTACTGAATTTAAACGATTTGGCAGCTCACGTAATCCGCCGGCTGGTAGTACAAAACCGTTACCAAAACGCCTTGTGCCATCAACTACTACCCATTCAATATCTCTCTCTAAAGCGTAATGTTGTAAGCCATCGTCGGTAATAATCAGATCCAATTCAAATTGACTTAATAGCAATTCAATACTTTGCTGGCGGTTAGGTGAAATTGCTAGCGGAGCATTAGTCCGTTGCACAATCAATACCGGTTCATCGCCTACCATCTCCGCTGAGCTTTGTAGCGTGACTAGCTGTGGAAATTCCTTGATTTTCCCGCCATAACCGCGAGAAATTACCCCAACTTTTACTCCTCTTTGCTGTAACTGCTCAACCAGCCACACTACCACAGGCGTTTTACCGTTACCGCCAACAGAAATATTACCCACTACTAAAACAGGCACAGGCGAGCGGTACGATTGCAAAATATTCAGAGAATATAACCGCTTGCGAATTTGGCTAATTAACCAAAACAGTAGCGAAAGTGGCGAAAGCAGCCAAGTAATAAGAGATTTTGTTTGCCAGATTTTCATTTTATTGCTCGTTTTATCGCTCATTAATTTGAACGGTAAATTCAGTAAGTAAGCAAAAGGTGCATTAATGCACCTTTTTATGAAGAATGGATTATTCCACCTTCGGCTTATCGCCATTTTCTACACAGCCTTTGCCGATAGTGACTTTCTTCGCTTTTAAGGTTGGTAGGTCGTACATTGTATCGAGCAATAGGTTTTCGACAATTGAGCGTAAACCACGCGCTCCTGTTTTACGGGTAATTGCTTTATGGGCAATTGCAGTTAGCGCATCTTTAGTAAAGTGCAGTTCCACGCCTTCCATTTGGAATAGCGCTTGGTATTGCTTAATAATCGCGTTTTTGGGCTCTGTTAAGATCTGAATTAACGCTTCTTCATCCAACTCTTGTAATGGTGTAACGACCGGTAAGCGACCGATTAATTCAGGGATTAAGCCGAATTTGACTAAATCTTCCGGCTCAACTTGTTTGAATAATTCAGTTAAATCTTGGCGGTCTTTATCTTTTTTCAATGCCGCACCAAAGCCAATACCACCCTGCGTATTCGTACGAGATTCCACGATTTTATCTAAGCCTGCAAAAGCACCACCGCAAATAAACAGGATTTTTGAAGTATCCACAGGAATAGTTTCCCCTTTCGGGTGCTTACGACCACCTTGTGGGTTAATATTCGCCACTGTGCCTTCAAGCAGTTTTAATAAGGCTTGTTGTACGCCCTCACCTGAAACATCACGAGTAATAGAAGCACTTTCCGATTTGCGGGTGATTTTATCGATCTCATCAATAAAGACGATACCACGCTCTGCTTGTTCTGCTTCAAAATCACATTTCATTAATAGTTTTTGAATGACGTTTTCAACGTCTTCGCCCACATAGCCTGCTTGGGTAAGGGTAGTGGCATCCGCAATTGCGAAAGGCACATTTAAACGGCGGGCGAGTGTTTCGGCGAGTAACGTTTTACCGCTTCCTGTCGGACCGATTAATAAAATATTACTTTTGCCTAGTTCTACACCGTTTGTTGCTTCGTGGTTTGATAAGGCACTTTTTAAGCGTTTATAGTGGTTGTAAACCGCTACCGAAAGCACTTTTTTCGCATGTTCCTGACCGATCACATAATCGTCTAAATGCGCGTGTAATTCGTGCGGAGTCGGCACGTGGGTAAAAAAGCTACTTTCATCTTCTTGGTTTTCATCAATTAAAGATTCTTCATCACCGTGTAAAAGCGCATAAGATTCCTCAATACATTCATTACAAATATAGCCTTCAGAGCCTTCAACAAGTTGCTCAACTTCAGTACGTTTTTTGCCGCAAAAGCTGCAGTGTGGTTCTTTTTCAAATGCCATTATGCAAATTCCCCGCGTGAAGTTAATACTTTGTCAATTAAGCCGTAATCCGCTGCTTCTTGAGCCGACATAAAATTATCACGTTCGGTATCTGCTAACACTTTTTCGTAGCTTTGACCACTGTGTTCTGCCATACGACGGGTTAGGGTTTCTTTTAAACGTAAAATTTCTTCCGCTTGAATTTGAATATCGGTTGCTTGACCTCTTGCACCGCCTAACGGTTGGTGGATCATAATGCGAGCGTGTGGTAGAGCAAAGCGTTTACCTTTCGCTCCGGCTGAGAGTAAAAAAGCGCCCATAGAAGCTGCTTGTCCTGTGCAAAGTGTTGCCACATCAGGCTTAATGAAGTTCATAGTATCGTAAATTGCTAAGCCTGCGGTAACTACACCGCCCGGTGAATTAATATATAGGTAAATATCTTTTTCCGGATCTTCTGCTTCTAAAAAAAGTAGCTGTGCCACAATTAAGTTTGCCATTTGGCCTTCAACTTGACCATTTAAAAAAATAATGCGCTCTTTTAATAAACGTGAATAAATATCGTAAGAGCGTTCGCCTTTTGAGGTTTGCTCAACTACCATAGGGACTAATGCCATTTTGTTTTCCTCTGTCCTAATACGAAATGCAGGTATTCTAGCAAATTTTCAGAAAATCATTAACAACAAGCGGTCAGATTGTTAAAATCTTTTGCAAATATATTGAGGATAGTATGACGTTAGCTGAAATTTACGCAAAGTTTGAGCTTTGCAAATCTTGGGAAGAAAGATACCGCTTGTTGATTCAATTGAGTCGTGAACTACCTAAACCTAGTGAAGAAAGATTGATAGAGCTGCCTGAAATTGAAGGCTGTGAAAGCCGACTGTGGTTTGAATTTCAATTATCGCCCCGCAAGGTTGAGGCGTATAGCGATGCCCGTTTAATGCAAGGGATTTTAATGATTGTGCAGATTGCGTTGTTAGAAAAATCAGCGGAAGAATTGAAAGATTTTAATTTAAAGGTGATGTTTGATGAGCTAAAAATATCTCCGCACTTAACCAGTACAAGGTTAAATGGGTTAGGGCAGATACAGAAGTTGATTGAGGTTTGAATATAAATAGATGATCAATGAAATTCCCCTCTTTTTTAAAGAGAGGAATTAGAATACAGACATACAAATAACAAAAAAGCCTCTGATTTCTCAGAGGCTTAAATTTGTTGGCGGAACGGACGGGACTCGAACCCGCGACCCCCTGCGTGACAGGCAGGTATTCTAACCAGCTGAACTACCGCTCCGTACTGGTGGAAGAATAATAGTGTTTTCGGCTAAATTGAGCAAATGATTTTTCGCTAAATGGAGTTTGATTGGTTGTAAAATCGCCACTTTTAGTGATTATTTGCGTTTTTGAGCCTTAATAAACAGCAATGGCGGGCGGTGTTGCAAGTCTTTAAATTCATTCTGCCACTCGGGTTGTTCGGCAAGCATCGGCTCTTCTACCTGAATGATCTCAAAGCCACTTTGAATGAGCTGATTTAAAATGCTTGCCATTGTACGGTGGTAGGTTTTAAAAGGCTGTTGAAACCAACTGCGATCCCGCTCGCCTTCGTCTCGATAATAATTTAACCGATAAGCAACCTGTTGTTTTGCGTCATTTTTCTCCCAGCGGTAACCCTCTTTATAACAAGTCACAATCGGGTGTTCTTGCGAGAAAATCAGCGTGCTGCAAGCGGGCATTTTTACGGAAATTTTTGCAAGTAGATCAGTAAAATTTTCAATGTAGTGAAAAGCAAAAGAGCTGGTAACAACATCAAAATCACCCTCTTCAATTTCATCTAAACGCTCCATTGGCAGACAGTAAAGCGAAAAATCGCTGCCTTTTTGCCATTGTGTAGAAAGTTCGGTTTCGGCTTGTTGCAGCATTAATTCGGATAAATCTAAGCCGACTACTTTTGCCGCTCCTAAGCTTAAATAATGAGCGAGATGACCTCCTGTGCCACAGCCTAAATCTAACACTTTTTTGCCTTTGAGTGAGGGCAGTAGCGAGAACATTGTCGGTTTTTCTACGACTTCATTCATACTGATAGGATTTTGCCGTAGCTGCTGGTAGCGTTCAAAGAAAATGGGGGTGTCGTAAATACTTTTTTTCACGTAATAGTCTTTTAGTTGGTGGAAGGCTTTAATCGTTCGTCAATAAAGGCGGGTTAAAACCCGCCGCTACGATATGGTTATTGATATGTTGCTAATTTTCGCAAAGTTTCAAAGGCTTTGCCAGAGGCAAGGGCTTCTTTCACTTTTAATACATTGGCTTTGATATTGCTTTCTCCAAATACTTTCAGCAGTAATGCCACATTTACCGCTACCGCATCAATATGAGCAGGCTCACCTTTTCCTTGTAATATAGCGGTGATTTTTTCTGCATTTTCTGCAGGTTCACCACCTTTTAGGGCATCAAGTGAGTAGCGGGGAATGCCGAAATCTTCGGGGGTTAGGGTGTAATAATCAATCTGCCCGTTTTTAATTTCAGCAACTTGTGTTTCGCCGTGCACAGCCACTTCGTCTAGCCCCGCACCATGTACGACAATAGTATGCTCACAACCTAGTGTTTTGACTGTTTCGGCATATACTTTTATTAACTCTGGGGAATAAACTCCTAATAGCTGGCGTTTAGCGTGAGCAGGATTAACTAAAGGCCCTAAAATATTGAAGATTGTACGGGTTTTTAAGGCTTGGCGAACCGGAGCTGCATATTTAAAACCGCTATGATACGTTGGGGCAAATAAGAAACAGATACCGGTTTCATCAAGAGCAAGGCGTGCGTTTTGTGGGCTAATGCCTACATTAATGCCTAATTGGCTTAACACATCGCTTGAGCCTGTTTTGCTTGAAACGCTACGGTTGCCGTGTTTAGCAATTTTGTAACCCATTGTTGCGGCAACAAGTGCTGAAGTAGTCGAAATATTGATGGTGTTATGCCCATCGCCACCTGTACCGACAATATCAGCAAAAGCATAATGCGGTGTGGGGAACGGATTGGCATTTTCAAGTGCTGCGTTTGCCGCTCCTGCAATTTCTGCAACTGTTTCGCCACGCAGTTTCAAGGCAATTAACGCTGCTGCAAGCTGTTCATTTGAGACATTGCCTTTTATTACTTCATTAAAAAAAGCGTGTGATTCCTCTTGAGTTAAGGCTTGGTTTGCAAATAGTTTATCTAAGAGTGTCTGCATAATATATTCCTTATTTAAATACCTAAAATAGCAATAGAAGTACTAACGATGCACTTGGTATTCTAAATCGGTTGCCTCGTTACCGGTCATCCCGCGAAAGCCCCAGCAATGTTCGGGGTGTTCTTTAATGGTAATTTCCACATCCATCGGTAGGATCCCGACTTTAGATTGCAAAGAGCTGAATAAACCTTTTATTAGCCGTTTTTTGATCTGTTCGCTACGTCCTAACATGAGGTTAATTTCAATCACAATAAAATCTTGGCTGCGATTGATTGGTAAGTAGAAGTTTTCCGCCTCTAGCAGTTCAAAACGCAAGGCATGGCGTTGTTTTGGCACACCAAGGCTCATTTCCAAACAATCAAAGATGACCTCGGCAATTTTTGCTCGGCGGTCTGCTAATGTCTGCTTTAAACCATATACACTAATCATTTTTTGCTCTCTAATAACCATTGCACTGATTGTTTAAGTAATTTTGTGCCTTCCACCGTTAAAATGGATTCCGGATGGAATTGAAAGCCACAAATCGGTAAGGTTTTATGACGAATTGCCATCACAATATGCTCATATTTCGCATTGATGATAAATTCCTCGGGTAAATCATCACCCATGAGGGAATGATAACGAGCCACCGGCATCGGGTTGTTTATGCCTGCAAACATCGCTTGGTTATCGTGCTCAATACGAGACACTTTGCCGTGTAAAACTGTGCCGGTATGCACCACTTTGCCACCAAAGGCTTCAATTAAGGCTTGGTGGCCTAAACAAATCCCAATCATCGGTACTTTGTCTTTTAAGCGGCGGATAATCTCTAATAAATTGCCGGCTTCTGCTGGATTACCAGGCCCCGGTGACAGTGCCACTAAGCAATCCTCTGTGCTTAATGCTTTGTCTAAAAAATCTTCTAATGGGTAATCATTACGGAAAATGGTGACTTTATGTCCTAATTCACGGAATTGATCTACAAGGTTGTAGGTAAAAGAGTCAAAGTTATCAATAAAAAGAATGTTTGCCATAATGTTTCCCCTTAACCATTTGCCTGTGCGTTTACTTGCCCAATTGCCTTTAACACCGCTCGTGCTTTATGGCGGGTTTCATCAGCCTCTAATTGTGGATCGGAATCTAACACTTCGCCACAACCGGCTTGCACATAGGCAATACCGTTTTGCACGAATGCGGAGCGGATAACAATACAGGTATCTAAATTGCCTTCCGAGGTTAAATAACCCACTGCACCACCGTAGCTGTGGCGTTTTTGTTGTTCGACTTGATAAATTAACTGCATAGCTTTGATTTTTGGTGCACCGGTCAATGTACCCATATTCATACAGGCTTGGTAAGCGTGCAGGGCATCTAAATCAAAGCGAAGCGTGCCGATCACACGAGAAACCAAGTGCATAATTTGTGAATAGCGATCGATTTGCATTAAATCCACCACGCGGCGAGTGCCGGATTCACTTACACGAGCCACATCATTACGAGCCAAATCCACCAACATTAAATGCTCGGCAAGTTCTTTTTGATCTAAGCGAAGCTCTAATTCCAAGCGAGAATCCAATTCCGGATCGATATTGCCTTGTGCATCAAAACCACGAGGTCTAGAGCCTGCAATCGGGTAAATTTCCAGCTGACGGTTATGTTGTGAATATTTCAATGCACTTTCAGGCGAAGCACCAAATAAGGTGAAGTTTTCGCTCTGCATAAAGAACATATAAGGACTTGGGTTATTGATTTTTAGCTGTCTGTAACTGGCAAGTCTATTCGGGCAAGGCAAGCTAAAACGTCGAGATGGTACGATTTGGAACACATCACCGATGTTAATATGATGTTTTAATTTACGGATAATTGTCTTGAAATCTTCATCTTCAATATTGGTTTCGGCTTCAGCGTGGGCAGCTTGAATGTTTAGATCAAGCGTTTGCCCTTGCTGTTTTGCAAGAATTTCGGCAAATTCGACCGCTTGTTGAGCCAGATTTTGTTGCTCATTAGAATCAAAACAGAAGGTGCTTAAAAAGGCTTTTTGTGTTTGATGATCGATAGTCACTAACTGCTCAGCCAGATAGAAACTGTAATCCGGGCAGTTTAAGCCGTCATCTTGCAGGAGAATATTCTCCATTGGGATAAAATTAGCAACTAAATCATAACTAAACAAGCCACCTAAATAAATAGGCGATTCAGCATTACTAAACAGATGATTAACAGTACGCAAACCGTCAAATACAGTAGTGGTTTTCAGTTTACTGTCTTCATCTAAATGGTTGTTAATTTCCGGAAATTCGGCTTGCAAGCGGTCATTTTCTACCAAAAATTTGCAAGTAGGCGCAGGGTTGAGTTGATTCAGCGTTTGTTCAATGAATGGTAACACGGCTTTTCCGTTCGCAGTTAAAGCTTGAAAGGTAACGGTTTGTGCTTCGCAAAAAATATGCAATGCTGATTTAGCAAACAATAAACTTTTCAAACTGTTTTTGCTTTGAATTTCGGCAGAGTCTAATAGTAAAGTGTGCGGATTTTCGCCACATAAATGGTAGTAAACCGTTGTGGTATCGGCAAAGTAAGGAAGTTCCGTTTGAGTAACAGTTAATTGAGGCATAATAGATTCCTGCTATTTTTATTTTCTTTGCACTATTAAACTAGTACATTAAGGATAAGTCAAGAGATTAGTTGAGATATTTATTCAGTATTTCAGTTGGATTCGTGTATAATTGCGACAATTTTTATGTGTAGCCTTTGGCTTGAGGATAATATGACACAGTTTTTTTATATTCACCCAGACAATCCGCAACAACGCTTGATTCAACAGGCGGTTGAGATTATCAAAAAAGGTGGGGTTATTGTTTATCCGACAGATTCCGGCTATGCGTTGGGTTGTGCGATGGGTGATAAGCATGCGATGGATAGAATTGTAGCAATTCGTAAATTGCCGGAAAATCATAATTTCACCTTGGTGTGTAGTGATTTATCCGAGCTTTCGACTTATGCGTTGGTGACGAATCAATCTTATCGTTTAATCAAAAATAATACGCCAAACCCTTACACCTTTATTCTGCCTGCAACCAAAGAATTACCTCGTCGATTAATGACAAAGCGGAAAACTATCGGCATTCGGGTGCCGAATAATCCGATTGCATTGGCGTTAATTTCAACTTTGGGCGAGCCAATTTTATCTTGCTCGTTAATGTTGCCGGAAACGGAAGTAACAGAATCTGATCCTGATGCGATTAGAGATTATTTAGAACACCGTGTTGAGTTGATTATTCATGGTGGATATTTAGGGCAACAACCGACTACGGTGGTAGATTTGACCGGAGATAGTCCTGCTGTCATTCGAGCAGGCTCGGGCGATTTGACCCCGTTTAATTAATAGCTTAGCTCTTTCCCACAAAGGGAGAGATAATAATTCAGACGCTTGTGAAAGCGACAAAAGGAACTTTATGACAACTTTTCAAAAGAAACCAGCCAATAATTCTTGCTTTGGTAAGGCGATGCCAAATGCGAAATCTCATAGTAGTAACCGTTCATTTAAAAAGACAGATGAAAAAGCAGATAGCCATGAACGCAAATTCGGCAAAAATGCGGAAAAACCACAGCGTCCGACTTCTAAGCCTTTGGTACAAAAAACGGTAAAAAAAATCGAAAAAACGACCGCTTTATCCGCTGATAAACAAGGGAAAGTAGTCGGTGAAAAGCTACAAAAAATCTTAGCACGCGCAGGGCAAGGGTCTCGCCGTGAACTTGAGGAGATTATTGCTGCCGGACGAGTGAGTGTAGATGGCAAAATTGCCTCATTAGGTGATCGTGTTCAGGTGAGTTCATCGACTAAAATTCGTATCGACGGGCATTTAATTAATCTGATCCCAACGCAAAAAGAGATCTGCCGGGTCTTAATGTATTACAAGCCGGAAGGGGAACTATGTACGCGTTCTGATCCTGAAGGACGGGCTACAGTATTTGACCGTTTACCACGTTTAAATGGCGCGCGTTGGATTGCAGTTGGGCGTTTAGATATTAATACTTCAGGTTTATTGCTATTTACAACAGATGGCGAACTAGCTAATCGTTTAATGCACCCAAGTCGTGAAGTAGAGCGTGAATATTCGGTGCGAGTATTTGGTAATATTGATGATGCAATGCTTGGGCGTTTACGCAAAGGTGTTCAATTAGAAGATGGTCCGGCAAATTTTAAACAGATTAAAGTTGTTGGTGGTACAGGTTTAAATCAATGGTTTGATGTGACTTTAACCGAGGGGCGTAATCGAGAAGTTCGTCGTTTGTGGGAGTCACAAGGGGTGGAAGTAAGCCGCTTGATTCGTATCCGCTATGGTAATATTAAGCTGGATAAAGGCTTACCTCGTGGCGGCTGGGAAGAAATGGGGCTTGAGCAAGTGAACTATTTGCGTGAGCTGGTTGGTTTACCAGCAGAAACCGAAACGAAAGTTGATGTAACTGCTAATCGTCGCCGGACTAATATCCGCCAAATTCGTAAAGCGGTGAAGCAACATCAAAAATATCGCTCTTAGATAATGAATAACATTGCTGAAAGACTGTCTTAATTCTTAAGATAGTCTTTCTATTTTGCAATGAACACTCACTTTAAGAGTCAGTATAAGGTATGGATTATCTTAATTTACATATTTAATATGGAGTAAAGTTATGTCTTGGGACATTGTAATAACGTTAGCAGTAACTTTCATTGCCGTGTTTTTATTTGCAACAGAAAAAATGCGAATGGATGCCGTAGCCATTTTGGTATTATGTTCATTGGTTTTATTAGGGCAGGTTGATGCTCAATCTGCATTGAGTGGATTTTCAAATTCCGCAACAGTAACTGTTACTGCAATGTTTGTCTTAGCAGCGGGTTTACAAAACAGCGGCGCATTAGATAGGGTTGGGAGCTTATTGGCAAATGCGAAATCACCTTGGTTGTTTTTGTTGATATTATGTGGAGTGAATGCTGCAGTATCTCCTTTTGTTAATAATACAGCAGTAGTTGCCGTGTTAATTCCAATTGTTATTGTTGCTGCACAAAATATTAAAATGGCTCCATCTAAGGCTTTGATTCCACTCTCATTTGCTTCTCAAATGGCGGGTGTTTGTACGCTGATCGGGACTTCAACTAATTTGTTAGTCAATGCTATTGCTCAAAAACAAGGCCATTCCGGTTTCAGTATGTTTGAGTTTGCGCCTTTAGGGCTTATTTTCTTTGCAGTTGGTGTGGTTTACTTATTACTAACCAGCCGTTTTTTATTGCCGGAATCACGCTTGCAGCTGGAAGATGGCGAAGGCTTTGGAAAATATGTTTCTGAATTAAAAGTAAATAAGGATTCGCCTTTAATTGGTAGCAGTACTGCCGGTTCAGGTTTAAACGAAGAATTTAATTTATTCACTATTGGTGTATTGCGTGATGGTGAGAGATTATCTACACCAAGCCATCAAGTGCTGCAAAAACACGATATTTTATTGCTACGAGGGGAATCTGAAGACCTTGCTAAAGTTCGCGGAAAATATGGTTTACACCATGTTGTTTATGGGCGACGTGATAGTGATGAGGAGAACCTTGAGGATGATTTGATGGTAGCTGAAGTAATGATTTCACCTACTTCTCGTTGGATTGGCGGTACTATCCCGATTTTAAGACAGCGTTGGAATAAAAATGCGACAGTATTAGGCATACAACGTCGTAGTCAGGTCATTCGTGAACGTTTACGCTCTACAGCTTTTAAAATGGGGGATATTCTTTTACTGACATTACCCAAAGATGACATGGAAAGCTTACGTAAAGATAAAGATTTTATTGTGTTATCTTCCGATTTAGTGAAAGAGGAAGAATCATGGCACAGCAAATTTGCCCTATCTGTGATGGTAGCTGTTGTAGCAACCGCTGCATTAGGCTTAGTACCTATTGCCGTTAGTGCATTATTAGGGGCTGTTGCGATGTGTGTTGCCGGTTGTTTAACAGCCGAGGAAGCATACCGTTCTATTGACTGGAAAATTATTTTAGTACTTGCCGGCTTATTGCCATTGGGAGAAGCCATGGCAAATAGTGGTGCAGCACAGTTTATTGTAGATAATACTTTAGGAAAAGTAGGTGAATTTGGACCGTTGGTTGTATTTGCAGTGTTATATTTACTCACAATGATACTCACTGAGTTTATGAGTAACGCGGGAACTGCAGTATTATTGACTCCTATTGCTATTTCAACGGCCAAAATGCTTGGTGTTGATGCTTCACCTTTTATTATCGCTGTCATGTTTGCTGCGGCCACTAGCTTTATGACACCGGTAGGCTATCAAACTAATACGATGGTTTACAGTGCAGGGGGCTATAAATTTACTGATTTCATCAAAATCGGCTTGCCGCTTAATCTTTTATATTGGATTTTGGGTATTATCCTTATTCCGTGGTTCTTCCCGTTTAATCCATAATTAAGCACATTATTTAATTTAAAAAAGCTGCTAACTCTTTGAAAAATCGTTAGCAGCTTTTTTGTCAATATTGGTTGTTAGTGTCCGCTTAATACCTTAGCCGGTTCTAGTTTTGCTGCCCGGTTAGCAGGGTATAGGCTGGCAAATAAGCTTAAGATGATAGTTGCCAATAGCACATAACTTACGTCTTGCCAATGCAGCTCGCTAGGTAGAAAATCGACAAAATAAACACCGTCAGACAGTAATTTTATACCAAAAAATCCTTCAACAGCCTTGATGATAGCGGTCAAATTTAGCGATAAAATTACGCCTAAAATAATACCGCATACAGCCCCTTTCATTCCTGAAAGCAAGCCGTACCAAAGGAAAATTCGGCGGATAAAGCCGTTATTTGCTCCAAGGGTTCGCTGAATGGCAATATCGCCTTGCTTATCTTTTACCGCCATAATCAAGGTAGAAATAATATTAAAACATGCCACCCCAATGACCAACACCATCGCAATATACATAACGGTGCGAACCAACTGAATGTCGTTATACATATAGCCAAATTTCTCAATCCAAGTGTTTAAATACAGCGGTTGTGGATAGCCGTTGAGCTGTGGCATTTCCAAATGTTGTACATCAAAAGGATTAGACAGACTGATTTCAAGTCCTGATATTTCATTCGGCTGATATTCCATTAACTCTTGGGCTTTATTAAGCGGAATTAGCGCGTAGCTATGGTCAAGTTGCCCTTCTAAACGTAGCACGCCGGTGACAGACATATTAAAACGCAACGGCTGAGCTAATTTCCCGTCTTCTGTTGGCTGTGGAATCAGCATAGTGACTTCATCACCGGCAGAAACTTCTAATGCTCTAGCAATACCCGCTCCGAGAATTAAACCGTCTTCATGAGCCTGAAATTGTTTGGAGAACGCTTGCCATTGTTCTGGCGGAATAAATTGGCTTAGGCGGCTGACTTGATCTTGTTTTTGTGGATCAACCCCTCGCACTTGAGCAATTTTAAGCTGTGAGCCGTTTTCGATTAATGCGGTAAAGCTCACGAAAGGTGAACTAGCGGTCACATTTTTGGTTTTTTTTACCAATGTTTCTAATTTTGAAGCATTGCCAATCGGTACACTTTTATTACCTTGATAAGACACTAATTCTGCATGTGGTACAACAGAAAGCACTCGTTGGTTTAGCTCGCGCTCAAAACCATTCATTGCACTTAAGCCGATAATCAGCACCGCCACACCAAGGGCAATACCGATACTTGAGAAAAGCGAAATCAGCGAAACCAATCGATTTTTCTGTTTGCCACGTTGATAACGCCAACTGATAAAAAACGGAGTGTTCATTAATTTCCCTCGCTCAGCACACCATCTCGCATGACTAAACGGCGTGAAAGTTTATTGGCAAGGTTTAAATCGTGGGTAACCAATAAGAAGGCGATGTTTTGCTCGTGATTGAGTTGTTGAATCAGCTCAAAAATACTTTCGGTGGTTTTTTGGTCTAAATTGCCTGTCGGTTCATCGGCAAGCACTAAAGCTGGATTGTTTACTAAAGCACGAGCAATCGCCACACGCTGACGTTCGCCACCTGATAATGCTGACGGGCGATGTGTAATTCGATGAGCTAATCCGACCGCTTGTAACATTTTCTCTGCACGGCTGGCCGCTTCGGTTTTGTTTTGTTTACCGATTAACATTGGCATCATCACATTTTCAAGAGCGGAAAAATCGGCCATTAAGTGATGAAATTGATACACAAAGCCCAAATTTTGGTTACGTAAGAGGGCTAATTTATCTGAGCTTAATTTTTGCAAAGATTGCCCGCGAATCCACACCTCTCCTGAACTAGGTTGATCTAGACCACCAAGCGTATGAAGTAAGGTACTTTTACCCGAGCCGGAGCTACCAACAATTGCCACTAACTCACCGGTGTTCATTGAAAACGAAACTTCTTTTAGTACCTGAACTTTCTGTTCGCCTTCATCATAAAATTTGCTGATATTTTCACAGCGGAGTAATTCTGTCATTTTTTGTCCTAACACACTAAATTCATTGATTTATCGTCAATACAAGCGGTCATTTTTGCTTAAAATTTTGTAAATTGTTATTCATATCTCAATGCCTGAGCCGGCTCAATTTTTGAGGCTCGGTAAGCAGGGTAAATGGTGCAAAGTAGCGACAGCAAAATAGAAATGCCGATAATAATTGCAATTTGTGAGCCCGAAATTAAGCTTGGTAAATGAATGGTTGGGTTAAGCAATAAAATGATTTGATCCAAATTCATCGCAATCAGCACACCAATCGCTCCACCGACTAATGATCCAATCACGCCCACAATTGCTCCTTGGAACACAAAAATTTGCATCACTTGTTTTTTGGTTAAACCTTGGGTTTGCAAAATGGCAATTTCGCCCTGTTTATCCACCACCATTAAGCTAAGCGATGTGACGATATTAGAGATAGCAACTACAATAATCAGGCTAATGAGCAAGCCCATCATATTTTTTTCCATTTTCACCGCTTGGAAAAATTCGCCTTTTTGTTCACGCCAATCGCTGATTTGGTAGTTTTCTTCCATAAAATATTGTGGAAGTTCGGTCACTTGGAACGGATCTTGCAGATATAAACGTACGCCTTGAACTTGGTCTTCGGTAATTCTGAGTAAACGTCCTACATCGGCTAAATTCGCAAATAAGGTAAACTCACTCGCCTCTCGATTAGACTGGTAAATGCCTGAGATTTCAAATAACCGTTGTACCGGCACACGTCCTAAAGGAGTATATTGGCTATTTTCGGTAATCATTAAACGTAGCTTATCGCCTACGCTTAAATTGAGCTTATTTGCCAAACGTGAACCAACTACCACTTTAAATTCACCGGTTGGTAATAATTGGGAAATATTTTCTGAAACTAATAGTGGATCATCAGTTGAGTGCTCAACACCAATAAGCTGACCGGCATTAATTCCCTCTGAGCTTTGAATAATGACGTTAGCATGGTTAATAGCAACACTTCCGCTTACAAAGGCAGGGAGGTTCAGCTTTTCATCTTTGCTAAAGTTTCCCTCTTGGGGAGAAATAATCGCGTGCGGTAAGGTAGAAAGCAGATTGTTTTTCTGCATATTTTCCAAGCCGTTCATTACAGACAATACAATCACCAATGCCATCACCCCCAGCACAATGCCAAGGCTTGCAAGGTTGGTAACTAATCGTCCGAAACGGTCTGCGCTTTTCGATCTAAAATAGCGAAAAGCGATAAAAAAAGGGGTTAAATTCATTGAATTTCTTATCAAAATAACGAATAAAGAGGCGAACACAGCGGTTCGCCTAAATCAGCGAGCCTTAGTTAGCCGTATCAATTTCTGCAAAGGATTTCACTAAATCATCAATCGCTTTCATTTGAGACACAAAGGCTTCTAATTTTGAAAGCGGTAGGGCGGATGGGCCATCACATTTTGCGGAATTTGGATCCGGATGAGCTTCTAAGAAAAGCCCTGCTAAACCAACAGCCATGCCTGAACGGGCAAGTTCGGTGACTTGTGAGCGACGACCACCTGAAGCAGCGCCGAACGGATCACGGCACTGTAGTGAATGGGTTACATCAAAGATTACCGGGCAACCTTTCGATACTTTTTTCATAATGCCGAAACCTAACATATCCACTACTAAATTATCGTAACCAAAGTTAGTACCTCGGTCGCAAAGAATCACGTTTTCATTGCCACACTCTGCGATTTTTTCCACGATATTCCCCATTTGACCGGGGCTTAAAAATTGTGGTTTTTTTACATTAATGACCGCACCGGTGCGAGCCATCGCTTCCACTAAATCGGTTTGACGAGCTAAGAATGCCGGCAGTTGAATGACATCTACCACTTCTGCAACAGGTTTACATTGATGAATTTCGTGCACATCGGTAATGATATTCACACCAAAAGTCTGTTTTAATTCTTGAAAAATTTTCAACCCTTCTTCCATCCCAGGCCCACGGTAAGAGTGGATAGATGAGCGGTTCGCCTTATCAAACGATGCTTTAAACACATAAGGTACGTTCAATTTTTGCGTGACTTCCACATACTGTTCACACACACGAAGTGCCATATCGCGGCTTTCCAGCACATTCATACCACCAAATAGAGTAAATGGTTTGTTATTCGCCACTTCAATATTACCGACTTTTACAATTTTATCTGTCATAGGGGTTCCTTAATTTTAAGTGTCCTAGCACGCTTTAGCGTGCTAGAGGTAAAGTTAATGCACCAAACTTTTTTGGCTTTTGCGTTCCAAGCCTTGCACTTCCATTTTCAGTAATTCTGTAGATGGATCTTCAGGGCATTGGTCGATAAAATAATTAATATCTTCTAACGCTGCTTGGTAGCAATCCATACTTGCTAACACCATACCTCGGTCACGAATCTCGTATGGATCCTCCGGGCTAAAGGCTAGGCGGTATTCAATTAAGCGTAGCGTTTCTTCGTATTTCCCTTCTCGGGTAAGGGCCATTTTAAACACGGTTTCGATGCGTTCTAATAACTCGGTCACATTCGCTCGTTTTAAAAGATCGGGAGTGACTTCAGAGCCAAAGCCTAATTCTCCCTCTAGCCATTTATTTAGCATTTCAATTGTTAAAAATTCGCCGTTCCAAGGGTTGATAAAACGAACTTTGGTTGCTCCGTTCGGTTGACGGATTTCAGCTCGTAAAATCAGCTGGGTTGGGAAATTTACCGGATAGAGCGGTAAATCTAACACCGAGGCTAAATAAAGCACAATTGAACCCAGTGACACAGGCATTCCGCGTTTTTTACGGATTACTTGATTTAACAATAAATTTTCCGTATGGAAATAATCTTCATAATAGCAACTGAAGCCCCACTTGTGATAAACCAAAGTCAGAAGTTGATTAATACGTTCTTCATCTGTTTCGCCATTGACATTATAACGAGCTTTTTTTACTAAGGCAGACATCTGCCCAAACACTTGCTGCTCGCGTACATTACTATCAATAAGTGTAGTGAGTCGCAAAATTTCACGATAAAGATATTTTTTTAATTCCACTTCACTAATCGTAATTTGGGGTTCTTCCAGCTCTCTTAATAATTCTTGAATAATATCGTCCATTTCCTGCCTTTTATTCTTTTAAAACTGCTTTAGTCACTCGGTCATTACCGCCATAATCTTGTACTGTTTCAACGGCTTCCCACAAGGTTAAATTAAATAAATTTCGTACCATTTCAGCTTGTTGCCAACCGTGTTCCAGCATTAATGCCCCTTGTGGCTTTAAGTGAAGCGGTGCATTTTCGATAATTTTTTGCAAATCGTTCAAGCCATTGTTATCGGCAACTAAAGCGGTTAAAGGTTCAAAACGCACATCACCAAAACGGAGGTTTTCATCATCCATATCAATATAGGGCGGATTCGATAAAATCAAGTCAAATTGCTGATTTTCTAAGCTGGAAAACCAATCACTTTGTATAAAACGTACGTTATTAAAGCCAAGATTTTGACGATTTTCCTCTGCTAGTTTGACGGCATCAAGCTGAAAATCCACACCGATAATATCGGCTTTATCGCCCAACTCGCTCGCCATTGCCAACGCAATTGCCCCTGTGCCGGTGCCTAAATCTAAAATTTGCAAATTTTTTTGTTTTTCTAACCGCTTGTGAGCCCAATCTAATGCTAATTCCACCAAACGTTCCGTATCCGGGCGGGGAATTAAGGTCGCGGTTGAAACCTTTAACGGCAAAGACCAAAATTCTTTCTCGCCTAAAATATACGCCATCGGCTCGCCGTTTGCACGCCGCGCCAGCTTTTCAGCAAGTTCCACTAATTCCTGCTCTGAAAGTTTGGTTTCTGCAAAAGCAAAAATTGCCGATTTTGAGCGTTTTGTGACCGCTTGTAGTAGCAAATTTGCATCAAATTTGGCATCTAAAAATGGGTTGTTTTCCGCATTTTCAAGCAAAGTTTGTTCAGCGAAAGTGAGCCATTCCGCATAAGTTTTGGGGAAAATATTTACCGCATAAAACCGTTCGCAAACCACTTCAAAGTGTTCATCAATCTCCTTGCCAAGTTCCCCTTTAAAAAAATCGCGGTGGGCCATTTTCCAAGATTGATAGTCGCCTTCTCCTTCAGCAAGGGCAAACTCTTCTGTGACTTCATTAAAGCGTTCGATGAAGACTTCCTTCAGCTGAATACACACGACAGCTTGATTTTGGCTGTCTAATACGATGTGTTTTTCGCCTTTTTGTGGAAGCGGTTGATTTTCTGACGCATAAAAGCAGTAACCAGAGCAAGTTGCAGTCTTTCTACCGGCAACCACGAGATTGGCTAAGGTGTTGGGCTTTATGCCAAATTGCCATTGATAAGAGAAATTTGGTTCCATATTGATATATTCTAAAAAAACGATCTATTCTCAATTTAGAATAGTAAATTATAAAACCCTTACACAATTCCCCGAACGTACAGTTTCAGCAACTTTCTGTTCAATACTAAATGCTTTGCTTGTAAAGTTACTTACTGAAAGGTTAACGTTAGATTTGCCCGATTTTTTGGTTTGTTGATTTAATGCCTTAAAGTATTCTTTTTCTAAGTTTTGTAGTTCTTGGTCAGCTTGAATATTTGCTTGTACTTCGTCAGCGTGTGCACGAGAAACCTTACTCTGATTAAAGCTATAGGTTAAAATATTATCTGCAAATTTCCAGCTTCCTGAACGTTCAAGAGCATAGTTGAATAGTGGTTTTTCCGTAGGTAATGTTACATTACCGAGATAACTTGCTTTACCATTTTTATTCAGTTTAACTTTGTTTGAGGTTGCAGCCACACCATTCATTGCACATTCCCATTCACCAATAAAGTATTCAGTAGTTGGAGTAATCACTTCATTTTTTTGTGTTTGGGTAGAGGTGATAAAATTATTACAACCTACAAGTAGAGTAGTGGCTGTTATAAGTAACACTTTTTTCATATTAAAATTCCTCTCGTTCCTAAAAATGAGTTTGTAGCCTTTGCACCAAATTAGTTTAATAAGAGCAGCTATAACTCTATTTTTATGCTTGATCCGACAACGCCGCTAACTGATCTGCTTGGTATTCGGTAATAATCGGCTGAATTAATTCATCAATTTTGCCATTCATCACTTCATCTAAGCGGTAAACCGTGAGATTGATGCGGTGGTCGGTTACACGCCCTTGCGGGTAGTTGTAGGTACGGATTTTATCCGAGCGGTCTCCCGAGCCAAGCAAGTTACGACGGGTATCCGCTTGTTCTGCTGCTTGGCGTTCTTGTTCTACTTGCACGATACGAGAGGCTAACACGGCCAAGGCTTTGGCTTTGTTTTTGTGTTGTGAACGCTCATCTTGGCATTCCACTACAATCCCTGTCGGAATATGGGTAATTCGCACCGCAGAATCGGTGGTATTGACGTGCTGACCGCCTGCACCCGATGAACGGTAGGTATCGATACGCAAATCCGATGGATTGATTTCCGGCATTTCGCTTTCCGGCAACTCAGGCATTACCGCCACCGTACAGGCTGAGGTATGGATACGCCCCTGTGATTCAGTTTTCGGTACACGTTGTACGCGGTGGCCACCTGATTCAAATTTAAGCTGTCCGTAAACACCTTCACCGCTGATTTTGACGATGATCTCTTTGTATCCGCCCTGTTCGCTTTCGTTGGCTGACATTTCCTCAATTCTCCAGCGTTTGCTTTCACAGTAACGGCTGTACATACGGTATAAATCACCAGCGAAAATCCCTGCTTCATCACCGCCTGTACCGGCACGGATTTCAAGGAAGGCGTTGTATTCATCGTTCGGATCTTTCGGTAATAATAAAATTTGTAAATGTTGCTCAAGGTTCTCAATTTCGGCTTTGTTCTCAGCGATTTCTTCGGCTGCCATATCCTTCATATCAGGATCATCTAGCAATAATTGGGCCTCTTCAATATCGTTATTGAGCTTTTTCCAGCGATTGAATGTGCCAACTACTTCTTCTAATTGGGAATATTCTTTGGAATAGGCACGGAATTTTTCTTGATCGGCAATGACCGACGCATCACCCAAAAGTGCCTGTAATTCTTCGTGGCGTTCACTTAAACTTTCTAATTTATTAATGATGGAATCTTTCATTTTTTAAAGCTGTTCTCGTTTGTTTTGAAATAAGGTAAATAACCGCAGATTATAGCGGATTTTCGGCTGAAAATCTTGTTTAATTCGCCAGCCAATTTTGCAAAATTTGAAGCCCATATTCGGTGATAAAGGATTCAGGGTGGAATTGCACGCCGTAAATCGGCAAATTCCGATGTTTGAACGCCATCAACACATTTTGGTCGCAAATGGCGGTAGTAACAAGCGGTGTGTTTTCCAAAGAATTTTGCAAAATGCCCCAAGAGTGATACAAGCCCACTTGAAAGGTATTCGGCAAGCCGTTAAAAATCGGGTTCGGCTGAATTTGGCTTAACGTGCGTTGCTGCCCGTGTCGGACATCTTGCAGATTATACAAAGTACCGCCAAAAAATTCGCAAATCGTTTGATGCCCCAAACACACGCCCAAAATCGATTTGCTTTGGTGATAGCGTTCCAACATTGCAAAGGTTTGTGGGTAAGCTCTCGGCACATCAGGACCGGGCGAAATTAAAATATGACTAAATTGCTCAACCTCGTCTAGGCTAAGTTCTTCTACTAATACCACTTTGGTGGGAATATTGATTTTGCGAAGTAAATCCACCAAGTTGAAGGTAAAAGAGTCGTGGTTGTCGATGATAAGTAATTTTTTATTCATTTTGTTTTATGTAATTTTTCAAATCTCCCCTAGCCCCTCTTTGTCTAAAGAGGGGAACTAGATCACCATAAATATTCAATCCATCTTTCTTCTATCACTAAATAGCCAGATGAAGGTTATTTACTAGATGATGGATCACCCCTCTTTAGACAAAGAGGGGAGGGGGAGATTTGATTCTTCAAATTCCCTAGACACCATTTCCAATTTTATTGTATCTGCCTCGTTTTCCAACAATTCCACTTGTGGCAGAATTTGGCTGGCTTTGCTGGATAAATGTTGAAAACGTTCCACTTTGCCGATTAAGCCCTGTCGTCCAACAAGAGCAGTAACTGTTTGATTATATTGATTATTTGCGGTATTCAGCGTATTACCCAATTTGGCTAAACGATCAGCCACGGCACATACTTGGTTATAAATTTCGCCGGCTTTTTCGCTGATTTCCCGAGCTTCCGTGTTCCCTCGCTCAATTCGCCATAAATTCGCCACCGTGCGTAAAATCGGCATAAGTGTGGTGTAGGAAACCAAAATCACGTTGCGTTCATAGCCAAAATTAAACAATTGTGGGTCGTGTTTCATCGCCTCGATATAAGCCGGCTCAATCGGCACAAACATCAATACAAAATCAGGACTTTTCACGCCTAACAAGGCACTATAATTTTTCTTGGAAAGTCCCTCGATATGGGTTCTGAGTGAGCGACAATGTTCGCCTAAGGCTTGAGAAATTGCAAAATTTTCTTCGGATCTGACCGCTTGATCGTAGGCGACTAACGACACTTTACTGTCAATAATCAGGTGTTTTTGATCCGGCAAATGTACTACAAAATCCGGAGCGAAACGCCGCCCTTCTTCATCTCGAAAACTTTCTTGGGATTGATAATGCTCGCCTGCCAATAAGCCTGCCGATTGTAATGCACTTTCAAGCTGTACTTCGCCCCAGTTGCCGGCAATTTTATTGTTGCCTTTTAAGGCGGTAGCGAGGTTTTGTGCCTCTTCTGACATTGATGCCCCAATTTGCAACACTCGTTTGATTTCTGCCTCTAAATTCGCTGAGCCTTTAAGCGATTCGCTATGTACTTCATTCACCCGCTTTTGGAAGCCTTCAATTTGTTCTTTAAACGGCTTGAGTAGGGCTTCAAGCGAGCTTTGGTTGGTTTCACTAAATCGCTTACTTTTTTCGTCCAAAATTTGTTGTGCCAAATGTTGGAATTCCATATTAAGCTGTTGTTTAACTTCCACAAAATTGCGTTGTTGCTGATCAAAATTCGCCTGTTTTTCGCTTAAGGTGGTGCGTAATTCGGTCAGCTCGTTTTGTACCTCGTTTAATCGCCCAAACAGAGACTGATTTTCCTGCTCTTTATGAGAAAGCGAACTTTGGCTAAATTGCAGCTGTTCTTCCAAACTTTCCGCTTTCGCTTGCGCCGAACCAATGCGTTCTTTCAGTTCATTAATATAGCGTTCCAGCTGGTTTTCTTGTTGCTCGGCAAGCTCGATTTTTTGCTGAAAACGCTGAAGTTGGCTATCTCGCTCGCTTAACCGTTCGCACACCGATTCATATTTGGCTTGCTGCTGCACAGCCCATTGCTCAAGCTGACTTTTTTCTTGGCTGAGATTTTCATATTTCCGGCTGATTTGGTTAAAATCTTCGGTGATTTTGTTAAGATCTTGGCTTAACTCAAAGGCATCTCGCTGATAACGGGATTGCAGAAAAAACAGATAAATGCCAATCAGCAAGCAGAGTGCAAGGGCAACGTAAAGCCAAATTTCATCAATATTAAGTGATGCGTTCATCGGTAAAACCTTTTTCAAAAAATGCTTTTCAAAATTCTTGCTTTGCATTATAACAGAGCTTTTAAAGATTCAGCCAATTTCAGCATTTAGCGTAAGTTATGCAATATTTTATTCAAACAGCCAATGATTATGGCAAGCAAAAGCGACCGTTTTTCTTTTTAATTGATTTTGAACAGCAAAAACCGCGTATTTTTCCGTTAGAAAACGCAGCAACAAGCGGTCTTTTTTTTGATTTTTTTTGCAAATCGAATGTAGAAAAACCGTTTAAAAAAAATGATAAACCTTTTAAGTTTTCAGCCACGCCAATGGATTTTGCCGATTACCAAGCCGGCTTTGAATTAGTGAAAAAAGAGATTCAGGCGGGCAATAGTTATTTACTGAATTTAACCTACCCAACGGTGGTTAAAACTAATTACAGCTTGGAGGAAATTTTTGCTCAAAGCCAAGCTAAATATAAGTGTTATTTTGACGGGCAGTTTGTCTGCTTTTCGCCAGAATGTTTTGTGAGGATTGAAAATAACAAAATTTTTTCTTACCCGATGAAAGGCACTATTAATGCGAATGAAGAAAATGCCGAGCAGAAATTGATGGACTCTGTGAAAGAATTTACCGAGCATAACACCATTGTGGATTTGATTCGCAATGATTTAGCCTTGGTGGCTCAAAATATTGAAGTAACCAAATATCGCTATGTGGAAAAAGTAGAAACTCACCGTGGCACGATTTTACAAACCAGCTCGGAAATTTGCGGCGAATTAGCTGAAAATTGGCAGGAAAATATCGGCACAATATTAGCACAATTACTGCCGGCTGGCTCAATCAGCGGAGCGCCGAAAGAAAAAACAGTGGCGATTATCCAACAAGCCGAGTTAGGCAAACGTGGTTATTACACCGGCATTTTTGGCTATTTTGATGGCGAGAAATTAGAAAGTGCGGTGGCAATTCGTTATATGGAGCAAACCGAAAACGGCTTATTATTCCGCAGTGGTGGTGGTATTACCTCACAAAGTGTGCTGGAACAAGAGTATAACGAGATTTTGGAGAAAGTTTATGTACCAATTTCCGCTATTTGAAACTCTTTCAATTATTGACGGGCAGATTCAAAATTTGCCCTATCATCAACAACGCTTTGAGCGAGCGGTAAGAGCCTTTTTTGGCTGTGAGCCGACTTTTTCGTTAGTCCAAATTTTACAAGTTCCAACAGAATTTCAACACGGGAAAATACGTTGTCGCATTGATTACAACGCCGAGCAGTTTGAGGTGAAATTTTTCCCTTATCACCCGAAACAGATTCAACGGTTCCGCTGTGTGGAAGTGGAAAATTGGGATTATCATTTAAAATATAGTGATCGCAAGCGGTTTGATTCGCTCAATATTTTGCAAAATGAAGAGGTGATTATTGTAAATAATGGCTATGTGAGCGATTGTTCTATAGGTAATTTACTCTTCTTGAAGCAAGGTATTTGGTATAGCTCTGCAAATTATTTGCTCAAAGGTACACAGTTAACCCGATTGCTTGAACAACAAAAAGTGGTTTTAACACAAATTAAAAAAACTGATTTGCCACTTTATGAAAAGGTGATGCTGATTAATGCATTAAATCCGTTTGATGAAGAAAGGGCATTGGCAATTTCTCAAATTGATTTTTGTGATGCTGATCGAAATTCGTAAAAAAAGTACTTGAAACTGTATAAATAAACACTATAATAACGTGCAGTTATTTTTGGCGGCTTAGGGCTGCTTTAACCCAATAATCGTATAAAGGATAAATTATGGCGGTAGATAAAAAAAACCAAAAGAATGCAGCAGTAAAGCAAACTGATCCGGATCAAAAGGAAAAGGCGTTAGCAGCAGCCTTAGCCCAAATTGAAAAGCAATTTGGTAAAGGATCAATTATGCGCTTGGGGGATACTCAAGCACTAGATATTGAAGCAGTTTCAACCGGTTCTATTGGGTTAGATGCCGCACTTGGCATTGGTGGATTACCGATGGGGCGTATTGTTGAAATTTATGGTCCGGAATCTTCAGGAAAAACCACATTAACATTATCTGTTGTAGCTGAAGCACAAAAAACGGGAAAAACTTGTGCTTTTATTGATGCAGAACACGCTTTAGATCCTATTTATGCGCGTAAGTTAGGGGTAGATACTGATGCTTTATTAATTTCTCAGCCGGATAACGGTGAACAAGCCTTAGAAATTTGTGATGCACTAGTACGTTCCGGTGCAGTTGATGTGATTATTGTAGACTCTGTGGCAGCGCTTACGCCAAAAGCTGAAATTGAAGGCGATATGGGTGATTCACACATGGGATTACAGGCTCGTTTAATGTCTCAAGCGTTACGTAAATTAACGGCTAATATTAAAGCGACTAACTGTTTGGTTGTGTTTATCAACCAGATCCGTATGAAAATCGGTGTAATGTTTGGTAACCCTGAAACAACCACAGGTGGTAATGCACTTAAATTCTATGCTTCTGTTCGTTTAGATATCCGCCGCAGCGGTGTGGTAAAAGATGGTGATGAAGTGATTGGTAGTGAAACCAAAGTGAAAGTAGTTAAAAACAAGGTTGCTCCACCATTCCGTGAGGTCCAATTCGATATTATGTACGGTGAGGGTATCTCACGTATGAATGAATTATTAATTCTTGCTGAAGCAAATGGTTTTATTAAAAAGGCTGGTGCATGGTTTTCCTATGAAGGCGATAAAATCGGTCAAGGGAAAAATAATGCGATTAAATGGTTAAAAGAGCACCCTGAAGTAGCAGAGAAAATCGAGCAGGAAATTCGTGCTTCATTAATCAGCTCGCCAAATTTAACTGCAAGTAAATCAGATGCTGAAGATAGTGCAGATATTGATGAAGAATTTAATGACGAAGAACTATAATTAATTAAAATGAGTGCGGTTTCCTCTTATAAGTGGAAATCGCATTTTTATTTAGACAATATGACGATATCAGAAACTACAGCTAGAACAAATAAGTACACGGCAGTAAATTATCTGCTATATTTACTTTCCAAACGGGATTATAGCGAAAATGATCTCAGACAAAAGCTAAAGCAGAAAGAATATTCTCTGGAAGAAATTGATGAAGCACTTGCAAAAGCTCAAGAAAATCGTTGGCAAAGTGATGAACGTTTTTGTGTGACTTTCATTCGTTACCGCTCATCGCAAGGCATTGGACCTCGACGTTTAAAGCAAGAATTAAAGCTAAAGGGTATCAAAGATTGGTTAATCAACCAAGAATTAGAGAATGCAGAGGTTGATTGGTTTGCATTAGCTGAGCAAATTTTTGAGAAAAAACGACCGCTTGAGTGGGATCTCAAAGCCAAGCAAAAAATGTGGCGATTTATGGTTAGCCGAGGTTTTTACAGCGATCATTTTAGCCATTTAATGGATATTGATTACAATGAATATGAATAAAATTACTTTTTTTAGCCGATTTGAAGCAGATATTTTAAGTGGTAAAAAAACCATTACGATTCGAGATAAAGCGGAGTCCTACTTTCGTCCGAATCAAGAGTTAGATGTTTTTACTAATGAAACGGATCGCTTTTTTGCACGTATTAAAGTGCTTTCCGTCACGCCGATTAAATATAATGAACTCAATGAACAGCACGCTTTGCAAGAAAATATGAGCTTGGGACAACTTAAAGAAGTAATTCGAGCAATTTATCCAAACGATAATGAATTTTTTGTGATTCACTACCAACTTATTTAAGTTTTTATTGTTCGTGAATGAAAAGTATGGCACTTTTTAAATCTACTAAACAGACAGAGAAATGTCCGGAGTGTAGTTCTGCCTTGCAACTGAAACAGGGTAAAAAAGGGCTTTTTTTAGGCTGTTCGGCTTATCCTGAATGCGATTATATTAAACCTTTACACCAAGCCAGCCATATTATCAAAGAGCTAGATGAACTTTGCCCCGAATGCGGTGGAAATCTGCAGCTAAAACAAGGTAACTACGGTATTTTTATTGGTTGTAGCAATTATCCGGAATGTCACTTTATTGTGCAAGAAGAGAGTGAAGTTGAAGAAGAATTAGATTGTCCAGAGTGTAAAACGCATAAATTAGTGGCAAGACGGGGGCGTTCCGGAAAAACATTTTATGGCTGTGCAGGTTTTCCCGAGTGTAAATTTACTCTAGCGAGTAAACCGATTAAACAGCAATGTAGCGAATGTGGTTGCGAATTAGCTATTATCAAAAAAGTACGCGGTAAACAAATCTATATTTGCGCTAATAAAGAGTGCATGCATCAAACAGAAATAAAACCCAATGAATAATTTTTTAGACGTTGTTAATCAATTAAAACAAGAAGAAGTTGTTGCTTATCCAACAGAGGCAGTATTTGGTTTAGGCTGCAATCCGCAAAGTGAAAAAGCAGTGCGAAAATTACTGCAGCTTAAACAACGCCCGGAGGAAAAAGGGCTTATTTTACTGGCTTCTAACTTAAGCTATTTATTACCCTATATTGATGAGAGCAAAATGAACGAATCTGCTTGGCAACAATTAGCTTTGGTTGGGGAGCAGGCGATAACTTGGGTCGTGCCGGCAAAGGAAAGTGTACCAGCTTATTTACGAGGAAAATTTGATTCTATTGCAGTACGCCTATGCCATCTTCCTGCAGTTGTTGAATTATGTGAAGCAACCGGTTTTGCACTAACCTCTACCAGTGCTAATTTGAGCGGACTTCCTCCATGTAGAACGGCTTTAGAGGTGAAAAAGCAATTTGGTGATGCGTTTCCGGTATTAAATGCCCCAACTTTTGAAAGAGAAAACCCCTCTGAAATTCGAGATATATTTAGCCAACAGATTTTTAGACAAGGATAACCAATGAACCAATATGCTGTATGGGGGAACCCGATTGCACAGAGTAAATCGCCTCGTATTCATCAATTATTTGGCTTACAAACCAAAAAAAATATCGAATATTTAGCGAAATTGGGCGATGAAATTGAGTTTGAGCAACAGTTAAAAGCATTTTTTGCTCAAGGTGCGAGAGGCTGTAACATTACTGCACCTTTTAAAGAACGAGCTTTTAAATTAGCTGATGAGCATAGTGAAAGTTGCCTATTAGCTGAGGCGTGTAACACTTTAAAACGATTAGAAGATGGTCGATTATATGCTGATAATACCGATGGGGAAGGTTTAGCATCAGATTTGAAACGGCTAGGTTGGTTACAATCAGGTCAGAAAACCTTAATACTAGGTGCTGGCGGTGCGACTAAAGGGGTATTATTACCGCTACTCAAAGCCGGATTAGATATTACACTTTATAATCGAACCCATGATAAAGCGGTTATTTTAGTCGAAAAATTTGCAAAATTTGGCAAAATTCAGACCGCTTGTTTTGAACAGTTGGAAAACCAAGCATTTGATTTAATTATTAATGCAACTTCACTTGGTTTACAGGGAAAATATGTGGAGCTACCACCTGCTTTACTCACCTCGGCTAAAATTTATGATATGCAATATGCGCCAGATATGCAGACTCCTTTCCTCAATTATGCCAGAAGCTGCGGTGCTACACAGTGCCAAGACGGGTTAGGGATGTTAGTCGGGCAGGCAGCTTTTGCGTTTGCGTTATGGGAGGATAAATTCCCTGATGTTGAACCGATTCTTGCTCGACTAAAAGATGAAATGCAAACTGGAAAATAATCAAAGATAACTTATTATTTTATAAACAAAAAATGTTAGATTTACATCAAAATGATGAATATCTACTCAAGCGAATCAAAAAATCATTTTTTTTTGAAAAAGTATTTGACGAGAAGCTCTAAAATCAGCATAATGCACTCCGTTGACCGATATGGTGAACGCAAATGGCTACATAGCTCAGCTGGTTAGAGCACAACACTCATAATGTTGGGGTCGCAAGTTCGAATCTCGCTGTAGCCACCATTGCGGGACTGGCGAAATTGGTAGACGCACCAGATTTAGGTTCTGGCGCCGCGAGGTGTGTGGGTTCAAGTCCCTCGTCCCGCACCATTTATCGATTAACAAAAATTAGTGTTGGGGTATCGCCAAGCGGTAAGGCACCGGGTTTTGATCTCGGCATCCCTAGGTTCGAATCCTAGTACCCCAGCCACTTAATTTTCAAATTTTCAAGTCTTAATCACAAGCTAACGTTAAGTTAGTTTTTTTCTTTTGGGGTATCGCCAAGCGGTAAGGCACCGGGTTTTGATCTCGGCATCCCTAGGTTCGAATCCTAGTACCCCAGCCATACTTTCAAAGATTTCATTTTATTATTAAGTTAGTTTCTTTCTTATTCTTATTAAAGATTGCTTTATTCTCTGTACGGACCTTATGATTCAAGGCATAATATAGCTAATTATTAATGTCAAAATAAGCAATAAAATGAAAAAATTCGTCGTATTAATTTCAGGAAATGGTTCTAATCTGCAAGCTATTATTGATGCCCAAAAAGCAGGCAAAATAAGCGGTCAAATTTGCGGTGTAATTTGCAATAAGGCTGAAGCGTATGGTTTGGTTAGAGCAAAACAAGCAGGTATTCCAACCTTTGTGTTTTCCCGTAAGGATTATGAAAGCAATTTAGCAATGGATTTAGCTATTGCCGAGCAAATTGAAAAATTGGGATCGGAATTGATTGTACTCGCCGGCTATATGAAGATTCTCACCCCTGAATTTACGCAACGTTTTGACGGCAAAATTTTAAATATTCACCCTTCGTTATTGCCTAAATATCCAGGCTTAAACACCTATGAAAGAGCACTTGAGGCGGGCGAAATAGAACATGGAATGACAATTCATTTTGTAAACGAAGAGGTAGATGCTGGTGCGATTGTACTACAAGCCAAAGTGCCAATTTACCCTGAAGATAAAGTGGAAGATGTTCAGGCGAGAGTGGTGGAGCAAGAACATAGTTACTACCCACTTGTTGTTGAATGGTTTTGCGCAAACCGCCTTGTCGCTAAAA
The DNA here is from genome assembly GCF_011455695.1 of Mannheimia granulomatis. NCBI lineage: Bacteria > Pseudomonadati > Pseudomonadota > Gammaproteobacteria > Pasteurellales > Pasteurellaceae > Mannheimia > Mannheimia granulomatis. Next base: position 163,481 of record NZ_CP015030.1, read on the forward strand.
ACGGCAAAGCTTATTTAGATAGCGATAAATTACCTCTAAATGGTTATGCTGCGGATTAATTAAAAATTCTAAATGAATTAACATAATCTGCCACAAAAACTTTGCAAACTTTCTAACAAGACAGACTGCTTGCACCCAACTTAAATGCCGCTATCATAACCTTTGTTTTTAACCCTATTTTAGGAAAATTTTTATGTCTAAATTTAAACTTATTTTACTCACTGTAACTGTTGCGGGCTTATTTGGCTGTACACCGACTGTACAAAAGAAATCGGCACAGGTAGGGTATTTGAAAGCAAATATCAGCCAGGCGGAATTAAATAATACCGCGAATTACAAACGCTACAATTATTATTGTAATAACATTGCGACCGGTGAAACCTCATTTTTGGCGACCTATTTTCCGCTGTCGCGTGAAAGCCGTAAGCAAGAAAATTTTGGTATCTATTTTCAGTTAGACGGGGGCAAAGCCGAGCCGTTTGACCATCTGCAAAACCGCACATTAGGCGGCAACAAGTTTGAGGTAAGCTACCGTTCCTACCAACCGATTGACGGCAGCACTGTGGAGTTAATCGCCCGTGAGCATAGCTCGACTTACTATCGAAATCTCAACGGCACACAAGTACCGTGGTTAGAGTGCCGTCAGGGCTAAAGTCAGGGAGGCTCGACCTCCCTATGCCAACTTCTCAATCCCCCACATTTCCCGTTTCTCCCAATCCATTTCCGCCTTAATACCAAAGGCTTTTGCCAGATTTTCAGCATTTATGACCGCTTGTGTGTTACCGTTGGCAAGTAAATTGCCGTCTTTGAGCAAAATAATTTCATCACAAAAGCGGTAGGCGAGTGGGAGATGATGAATCACCACTACGCAGGTTTTTTGTGGGGTAAGAGCTTTAAGCTGCTGCATAATGTCGATTTGGTAGTAAGGATCAAGGGCGGCAATCGGTTCGTCTGCCAATAAAAGTGAGGCATTTTTAACACAACAACGGGCGAGCTGCACCCGTGTTTTTTCCCCGCCCGAGAGGGTTTGATACGGCTTTTCAAGCAGATGCTGAATTGAAAACTGCTCGGCAACCGACCGCACTTTTTCCTGTTCAGCTTGTGTTGGGAGCGGTTTTGCCAAGCCCAACGCAATCACTTCATACGCTGAAAGTTGCCACGCCACCGGCAAATTTTGGGCAAGATAAGCGAGTTTTTCGCTCCGTTGTTGAGGGCTAAGTTCGCCGATTTTGCAATTTTCCAGCCAAATTTGACCGCTTGTTGGGGGTAAAATCCCTGCTATTGCTTTGAGCAGGCTAGATTTCCCTGCACCGTTTGCCCCGAGAATACCGATAAGTTTCCCCTGTGGCAGAACGCACGAGAGATGTTTAATGCCGTAGGGCAAAGAAAGATTTTCAATGTTTATCATCGCCATTTACCCCGTAATTTGTCGCTGTTGTGTGACTAAAATCCAAATCAAAAACGGTGCACCAAGCAAGGAGGTTAGCGTGCCGATGTAGATATTGGCAAAAAACGGCACAAACTGCACCGCAAGATCGGCGGTGAGCATAATCAACGCCCCAATTAACGCGCTCGGCAGATAGAGCTGCGAAGGCGGTTTTTTCATCCAAAGTCGGGCAAGGTGGGGGGCGATTAAGCCGATAAAGCCTATAGTGCCAGTTTGTGGAATGGTCGCCCCGAGCAGTAACGCGACACCAAGGCTGAGGAGAAAAAAGCTACGAGGCAAATTCACGCCCATTGTTGAGGCGGTTTCTTCGCCGAAGGTCAGCACATCTAAATAACGGCGTGTGAAATAAAGGCAAATTACACCGAGAGCAAGAAACGGTAGCGACATCAGCACTGAATCCAATCTTGCCCAAACTAATGATCCTTGCAACCAGCGGTAGAGTTCCGCCAACGCCCACGGACTTTCAGCGTTGGAAAGCAAGAGCGTAACTGTCGAACCGAGTAACACATTCACTGCAACACCGCTAAAAATCATCATCGTGGTGCCGTGATTTTTGGTGATCAACCAGACCAACAAAAAGCTCGACAACGCCCCTGCCATTCCGCCCAGCAGCAACCATATAAACGGCACAGAGAGATAATAGAGTATAAACACGCTCACCAATGTTGCTCCTGCACTGCTCCCAAGCAAGCCCGGGCTGGCAAGCGGATTTTGAAACACGCCCTGCATCGCATTGCCTGCTAAGGCAAGACTTGTTCCAGTCAGTACTGCAAGGGCGATACGTGGCAGGCGGATTTCCAGCAACACCAGAGAACGCATATCCGTCAGCACGCCTTCGTTATTTTTAAGTGAAGCGAAGTCGTTGAGTTGGTAGCTTGTTGCAATAGCGATAAGAGCGATTAAAAATATAAAAAGTAATAGATTGATCTTTGTTTTCATTATTTTGTAGGGTAGTTTTCTTCAAAATTAGGATTTAATTTATCCAATTCCCACATTATAGGATTATTTTCAATATATTCTGCGATTCTTTCATAATCTTGGTTATCACGAATAATATGCTCATAAAATCCACGTTGCTATAGTGGTAATAAAGGATAATGATGATCTAAATTGTATTGTCGATATGCAAAACCTGCTCGCCCTTTTATCATTTTCATCACAAAATAACAACCATATTGAGCATATTCATAAAATGGTAATCGCAGGCGTTTTCGTATAGGCTTATTATTCATTGTTTATTCCTAGTCGATATTATCCTTTTCGGGCGGGTTAAAACCCGCCCCTACGGATAATTTGTTTTTAATCAACTCCGCCCCCTGCCAAACACCGTGGTCGAAGCAGTAGGTGTATTTCATCGGAAGTGATACAAGCGGTCGGTTTACGAAGATTTTTTGCAAAGTCGGGTGATGTAGCCATTCAGCTTGAGCGTTGTAGCTTTGATTGTCGGTGAGTTGAATGAGCTGGTGCGGTTGGCTTTGAATTAGCTTTTCCAAGGAAAAATTCCGTTCTGGAAGTGGAATTTTGACCGGCTCTAACCCGAGTAATGCGAGCAACGTTTGGTATTGTGGTTGGTGCATTTCCGCCAAGCCGGTTTCCGAGAGGATCACTGTGTCTGCAAGCGGTCGTTTTTCAGGGATTTTTTGCAAACGCAGTTTTGCGACTAAGGCTTCCGCTTTAGCTTGATTTTGGGTCAGTTCGCCCAGTTGTAAAATCAATGCAAACAGCTCTTCTGCGGTTTGCGGGTTGTCGTTAAGTGGCACAACTTTAAAACCGAATTGGGTTAGCCGTTCGGCAAGCTCAGGGTAGAAAAGCGTGTTGACGAGAATGGTTTTATCCGCATAGGGCAATAATGCCGGCAGTTCGGGCTTGAGGCGCGGTTTGTCTAAATTCAGCTTATCCAACATCATTTTCGGGTTATTGGAATAGACCGATTGGGCGGCAATTTGATGAGGTTCGGCAAGTTCCAGCAGCAGGCGGTCGCTACACAAATTGAGCGAGATAAATTGCTCGGCTTGTGCGGTGGCAGTAAGCAAAAGTGTAGTCAGAATTTTGGCGGTTTTTTGCATAGACGTTGGGAGTGCCCAAAAGTAGGGGCGGGTTTTAACCCGCCCGTTTTTAGTTAGAACGAACCTTTTAAGCCTACATAAACGTTACGACCGTCTTGTCCGTAGCCCAATACATTCTCATATTTTTTATCAAACAGATTGTTCAAATTAATATAAACATTTAAATGTTTGTTGAACTGGTAATTTGTGCCGATATTAACCAAAGTATAAGATGGCAGTTTTACAGATACTTGATACGGATATGGTCCATAGTACATATCTTCACGTTTTCCTACATAAGAAATGTTCAAATTTGAACCCAATTTTTCGGTAATTTGATGAGCTAATCCGGCATTAGCGCTATGTTTTGGACGGCGTAGATAATTTTTGCCATATTGGTCTTTTTGTTTATCTAGCTCAATATCCGTGTAGGTGTAGTTAGCGAATACACTCAAATCTTGTGTTAATTTACCTTGATAAACCAATTCTACCCCTTTAATTTTTGCTTTTTTGTCTGCATTAAACGCTTGATAGATACATTCATAAGTTAAAGGATTACAGCTTACTTCTCGGCTATCAATGTAGTTTTTTACGTGACGGCTGAAATAGGTAATATCTAAACTTTGTTGTTTATCCGCAGTTTCGAACAATACACCAATATCTCCACCAAGGCTTTTTTCAGGTTTTAAGGCAGTGTTGCCTAAATATTTACTGTTCCAGCCGTAATACTCCATTAAATTTGGATTAAGAATAGCAGATCCAAATCCTGCGTGGATGCGTGCGTTTGGTAACAGACGATATGCACCAGCAATTCTACCTGTCCAAGCATTTTTATAATTGCTGTTATCAATAAAACGCCCACTTAGAGACAGGCTGTGATCTTGCTCGGTAAATAAGCGGTATTCGGTTGCTAAACTTTTTTCCGATAAACGCTTTTTAACACCATTATAATCAGTTGCCGTATAGGTTGTACGTTGATAATCCGCTAATAAACTCACTGCTTGTTGCACTTCACCTTCACGATCAAAATTAATATCTATTTGATAATTTGCGTTATATTTTTTCCAATCCTTGCTACTTTGCTTGTTAGACCAAGCTGTTGCATCAAATCTGTCTCCATCTAGTTTTAATTGGCTCACATTGATTTTATGCGTGAATAACTCTTGTTCATTGCCCAAATAACCGCTTAATTTAAATAAGGTTTCACGGTTACGCAGAGTATTTGCAGAGAGATTTTCAGAGGAAGAGTATAAGGTATTAGATAATTTATTTACCGTCACTTTATCATTATGGAAAGATTGAGAAGCACGAGAAGCCAAGACTTCAACTCCCTTGTGGCTGTCATCATAACCTAAACGTAGAGAAACATTATCGCTGTGGAACTTATCTCGTTCGGTTGCACCGCCGGTTTGGATAGTATTACCGTCTTTGGCACGATAGCTAAATTTGTCTTGGCTGGTGACCGAAATACCACGAGTACGATGGCTGTTACCGTTTAATGCATAGTAAAAATGATTTTGATAACCTGAGACAGTAACAGAACCATCATAAGTACCGTGTGAGCCTGTACCTAAATCAAAATCTACGTTAAATGCTTTATCTTTGTACAAGCCTTTTTTAGTGGTGATATATACTACACCGCCAACCGCATCGCTTCCCCATAAAGCAGATTGCTCACCTCGTAGGACTTCAATACGTTCAACATTACTTAAACTTAATCCGCCAAAGCTGAAATTAGTATCAGCCGGATTCATTTTTACCCCATCAATCACTACAAGCGTATGATTTGAGTTTGAGCCACGCAAAAATAGGCTGGCTACAGCTCCACGTCCACCAGTTGCCCCAATTGCCACTCCCGGCACGGTCTTCAACACATCACTCACATAAGTGGCATTGCGTGCGGCGAAATCTTTTTCGGTTAACACTGTGACACTGGAAGCGGTTTTATCTTGATTGATTGGGGTAGCATAAGCAGAGTAGACCTTCACTTCGTCTAGTTGAGTTGTCTTTGTTTGAGTAAAAGCAAGGTTTGGCAACACGGCAAGTAGTGCAGCTGTGATTAAATTTTTGTTCATTTTTAAGTTCCTTAGTGTAATTTGTGGGCATTATACAATAATAAAATCAATATAAAAATCGAGAGTTTATGAAAATTTTTAATAATTAAATTGAAATAATAACATCACCCAAAAGCTTGGGAGTTGTTGTTTTTTTAATTTTGTTTGTTATAGAATCCAACTAATCTTTTTATAGGAATATTAATAAATAACATGGAGCTTGGCTTATGAATTATGCAACACAAATTGATGCATTAAATCAACATATTGCAGATATTAATCATAAAATTAATGTCTCTTTTGAGTTTTTTCCGCCTAAAAATGAAAAGATGGAAACGATGCTTTGGGAGTCAATTGATAGATTAAGCCCATTAAAGCCGAAGTTTGTTTCAGTAACTTATGGTGCTAATTCAGGCGAGCGTGATAGGACTCATAGCATTGTAAAATCAATTCAAGATAAAACAGGGATTATTTCTGCTCCACATTTAACGGGGATTGATGCCAGTCCGGAAGAATTAAAAGTCATCGCTAAAGATTATTGGGATAGCGGCATTCGCCGTATTGTGGCTTTGCGTGGTGATGTGCCGCAAGGGTACAACAAAGAGCTATTTTACGCGTCTGATTTAGTGGCATTATTAAAATCGGTGGCGGATTTTGATATTTCCGTAGCGGCTTATCCGGAAGTTCACCCTGAAGCAAAATCGGCACAGGCTGATTTACTGAATTTAAAACGTAAAATTGATGCAGGTGCAAACCATGTAATTACGCAATTTTTCTTTGATGTAGAGAGTTATTTACGTTTCCGTGATCGTTGTGTGGCTATCGGTATTGACTGTGAAATTGTGCCGGGAATTTTGCCGGTAACGAATTTTAAACAATTACAAAAAATGGCTAAGGTTACTAATGTGAAAATTCCAAGTTGGATGGGGAAAATGTATGAGGGGTTAGACGATGATCAAACCACCCGTAATTTAGTGGCAGCAAGTATTGCAATGGATATGGTGAAAGTGTTATCCCGTGAAGGGGTGGACGATTTCCATTTCTACACTTTAAATCGTAGTGAGTTAACTTATGCCATTTGCCACACCTTAGGCGTTCGCCCTTAGTCGATATCATTTTAAAAGAAGGAGGTATGGTTTTAGCTAACCATACCTCTTTACATTATGTGTTGAGATGAAGAGTTTTATCAGCTCTTATAACCATTTGGGTTATTTTTTTGCCAATTCCAAGTTTCTTTCACCATTTGTTCCAAGCCGCGTTCGGTTTTCCAGCCCAGCTCAGTAAGGGCTTTTTGTGGGGCGGAGTAGCAAACGGCAATATCTCCCGGGCGGCGATCGACAATTTTATATGGAATAGTGATGCCATTCGCTTTTTCAAAGGCTTTTACCATATCCAACACCGAATAACCTGTGCCTGTGCCTAAATTATAAATGTGCAAGCCGGCATCATTTTGGTGTTTATCTAAGGCTTTTAAATGACCTAATGCTAAATCGACCACGTGGATATAATCACGTACGCCGGTGCCGTCGTGGGTATCGTAATCACCACCAAAGACAGAAAGCTGCGGTAGTTTACCTACAGCTACTTGGCTGATAAACGGCATTAAATTGTTTGGAATACCGTTTGGATCTTCACCAATCAAGCCGCTTTCGTGAGCCCCCACCGGGTTGAAGTAGCGTAAGATTACCGCACTTAATTGTGGGAAGGCTTTTACTGTATCTTCAAGTATGCGTTCGACCATGTATTTTGAGGTGCCGTAAGGGTTGGTTGTACCGCCAACCGGACAAGATTCGACAATCGGAATCACTTGTGGATCGCCGTAAACAGTTGCAGATGAGCTAAATACAATGGTATTTACATTTGCTTTTAGCATTTCTTCCACTAACACGATAGAGCCTGTTACATTATTTTGATAGTAACGTAGTGGCTCACGTACGCTTTCGCCTACCGCTTTTAAGCCGGCAAAGTGGATGACTGATTCAATCTGATTTTCAGCAAAAATTTTGCGTAACATTGCGCGATCTAAAATATCGCCTTGATAGAATTTTACGCTTTTGCCGGTAATTTGTTTTACGCGTTCAAGTGAAACCTCAGACGAGTTAGAAAGATTATCTAACACTACAATTTCTCGATTTTCGTTTAACAGTTCAACAACAGTATGTGAACCGATATAGCCTGCACCACCTGTGACTAAAATTGCCATATTCTATCCCTTTGTAAAATTTTCTGGAAAACGACCGCTTGCATTTTACTCGCTTTGCGCCGATTTCGCTAATATTAATGAGTTGTGAGTTCAATAAACTCTTGCTCACTTAAAATTTGAATGCCTAATTCTTGGGCTTTAGTGAGTTTTGAACCTGCTTTTTCACCCGCAATTAAATAATCGGTTTTACCAGAAACCGAGCCGGAAACCTTGCAGCCCAGACTTTGCAATAACGCTTTGGCTTCATCACGGGTTAATTGGGTAAGCGTGCCTGTCAAAACGACATTTTTATCTTTCAGTGGGTTATCGGCAATTTCCGTTTTCACTACATCTTGCCAATGTACACCTTGAGCGATCAAATCTTCAACCACATCCACATTATGCGGTTCTTGCCAAAAGCTGACAATACGGTTTGCGACCACTTCGCCCACATCTTGCACTTCTTTTAGTTGTTCGAAAGTCGCTTGGCGGATAGCCTCTAAATTGCCGAAATGGTTGGCTAAATTTAATGCGGTTGCCTCACCAACTTCACGAATCCCTAAAGAGAACAAGAAGCGAGGAAGAGTGGTGTTTTTCGCTTTTTCAATGCTGTTTAACGCATTTTGAGCAGATTTCTCGCCCATTCGCTCTAACCGCATTAAGGTGGTGTGGTCAAGCTTAAAGAGGTCTGCGGGAGTGTGGATTAACTCACGCGTCATTAATTGTTCAATCAGTTTTTCTCCCACTCCGTCAATATCCATCGCTTTGCGGGAAACGAAATGCTTTAAGGCCTCTTTACGTTGAGCCCCGCAGAATAATCCGCCAGTACAGCGGGCGACAGCTTCGCCTTCCACACGCACAACAGCTGAATGACAAATAGGACAAGCGGTCGGAAATTCGATTTTTTCTGCATTTTCCGGACGACGTTCTGCCACCACGCCGATAATTTGTGGGATCACATCGCCGGCACGGCGAATAATTACGGTATCACCAATGACAATGCCTAGGCGTTCAATTTCATCGCCATTATGCAAAGTAGCGTTACTGACGGTCACACCTGCTACAAACACCGGCTCTAATTTGGCGACAGGGGTAATCGCCCCTGTTCTACCAACCTGAAATTCGACATCTTTTAGAATTGTCATCTCTTCTTGTGCCGGGAATTTGTAAGCAATTGCCCAACGTGGTGAGCGAGAAATAAAACCAAGTTGTTCTTGCAAGGCAATATCGTTTACTTTTAACACGGTACCGTCAATATCATAGCCGAGTTGTGGGCGTTTTGCTTGAATATCGGCGTAATAATTCAATAATTCGCCTTTACCTTTTGCTAAACGAATTTCCGAATTTACCGGTAAACCGATGGATTTTAGCCATTGTAGGCGATCGTAATGAGTAGAGGGTAGCTCATCATCACTTTCATAAACGCCGATACTATAAGCATTTAGCACCAAAGGTCGCTGGCTGGTGATTTTCGGATCTAATTGACGTAACGAACCTGCAGCCGCATTGCGTGGGTTAGCAAAAGTTTTTTCGCCTTTAGCAAGTGCCTTTTCATTTAAGGTATTGAAGCCTGCTTGCGGCATAAAAATTTCGCCACGTACCTCCAAACGAGCAGGCGGATTTTGTAGATTAAGCTTTAACGGAATATTTCGAATAGTACGGATATTCGCTGTGATATCCTCACCTGTGGTGCCGTCTCCACGGGTTGCGGCTCGGGTGAGAATGCCGTTTTCATATAAAATGCTCACTGCTAAGCCATCAAGCTTGGGTTCACAGCAAAACTCCAAGTTACCCGGGTTCTCGCTAATATAGCTTTCCATACGGCGTAAAAAGCCATCTAATTCTTCACTCGCAAAAGCATTATCTAACGATAACATCGGGATTTCATGTGTGATTTGAGCAAAGCCCGATAGCGGTTTTGCACCTACTCTCTGAGTTGGGGAATCTGAGGTGATAAGCTCGGGGTGCTGCCATTCGAGATTTTTCAGCTCATTCATTAAACGGTCGTATTCTGCATCCGGCACGGTTGGGTTATCTAAGACGTGATATTCGTACTCATATTGACGCAGTTTTTGGCGAAGTTGTTCAACTTGCTCTGATAATTCCGTAGTGGCGTTTTCTTCAAAAGAGAAGGCTGTTTGATTGGATAAAGACATTGGTAAAATTCTCTACAAAAAAGACCGCTTGTTACAAGCGGTCGGATTTCTAAACTTTTTTGCAACTCGTTTTGTGATTAGTGCATCACACGCTGCATATAACGCTGGCGGGATTGCTCGTCAAATGGTTGTTGATTGTCATCGTATAAGAATCCGCCAAGTGAGCCAGCTAGGTGTTCGGCATTGTTAATCAGTAATTTCATATTAGCGATATCGCTACCCTCAGACGGCAATTGCATAAATAGCACTAAGCCTACAGTTGAGAAATTCGCGATATTGTGTAAATCAAAAGTACCCGGATTCATTAAGTTTGCCGCACTGAAAATAGTCGGGCTGAATAAATCATCGATATGCTGATGGCGGTGGAATATCTGGTGTTCACCAAAGCGTAATCCCACTTCTTCCAAATAATGTACCACTAAATCACCGCGGAAAGGCTCATTTTGCGGGGCATAGATATAAAGTGTAACAAACGGATTTTCTTCTTGTATGGTAGCAGGTTCCACAACTTGTTCCTCTACTGCTACATTTACTGCTACATTTGGCTCTTCAGGTAAAATTGCAGTGTTAATAGTTGGATTAGCAAAATCCGGAGCATTTTGGATATGTTGTTGATTAGAAATTTGCTGACCGTAGGTACTAAATGTTGGCTCTGCATTCACTTGTGGCTCGTTCGGCAAGCTGATTTTGATATTTTGCAGAGAACTTTCCACTTCTTGCTGGATTTGTTGTGGGGTTTCTTCCGGTACAGACATCGCTTGATATTCCTCAGGCTGAGGTTTGAGTGAAGTCGGGATATTAGCTTGAAGCCCTTGATTGGATGGTGGTACCGCAATAGGGCGGGTTGAAAACGTATTAGAGAAAATCGTAGATTTTTCACGACGGGCAGACCATAAGCTAAAGCCGATTAATACTGCAATCAGCACACCAGCAAGAATAAAGAAAATAATATGCAGTTCCATTGTGTCCTCTTTATCAAATAATCAATAAAAATTCATTTTCATGTTTGCGAAAATAATGTGCGTAGCTTACCATATTTCTGTGTAATTTTTGCAAAAAATAAGGAATGATTATGTCTTCATTGTTTTCTGAGCCACAAAACCAAGTTGGATTAGGCTTTCATTATTTTATTTATGGCTGGAGATTGATGCTTCAACGTCAATTTTTACCGTTTGTGATTTTCCCTATTTTAATTAACACTGTTTTAATGGTAGGGTTGATTTGGGCGTTTTTTGCCAATATTGGAGGATTATTGGCAATGCTACTACCGGATTGGTTAGAGTGGCTTAGCTTTATACTTATTCCTTTAATTTTTCTGATGATCCTAGTTGGGTTTTATTTTGCTTTTACCACACTTGCTAATTTTGTTGCAGCTCCTTTTAATGCTTTGTTGGCAGAAAAAGTAGAGTTGCAATTAACAGGTGAACCCTTGGGGGATATGTCATTTATGGCTATGCTAAAAGATGTGCCTAGAATGCTAAAGCGTGAGTGGCAAAAAATGATGTATAGCATTCCAAGATTAGTTGCCTTATTCTTACTTGGTTTTGTGCCGGTTTTAGGGCAAACTATTGTCCCTGTGTTGGCTTTTGTGTTTAGTGCTTGGTTGATTGCCATTCAGTATTGTGACTATCCGTTTGATAACCATAAAATTAGCTTTCAGCGGATGAGAAATGCCTTATCACAATACCGTATCCTTAACTTTACCTTTGGTGCTTTAGTAAGTTTATTTACTATGATTCCATTTGTGAATCTTGTGGTAATGCCTGTTGCGGTATGCGGAGCTGCAGCGTTATGGGTGAAAGAGTACCGTCCGTTTTTTATCCATAACCAAACCGGCGAGTTTAACCAAGCGGATTATACCTTTTCGAAAGTGAGTACTACCGCAGTTAGCACAGAAACCCGTTCGGGTGAGGTTAGCCGAGAAGTAAGAAAGGGCGATATAACGGAAAAATAGGAAACGTAATTTTTATATTTCAAATTAAAATGGTATATAGAAATAAGAAAACCCGGTTTTTACCGGGTTTTCTATTTTTTCAGTGATATTAACTAGATATCTAAAGCCATTACCACTGGTAACCCATACCTAGGCTACCACCGAAGTCGCCACGAGTATTGCTGTTTCCGGTTACTTTCCAGATAACTTTACCATTATCTGAGATACGAGAATAACCAACAGCGATTGCAGCTTCATTACGGTATGTGCCACCAGATGTAGCTAGCATGCTTTTACCCGGTAAATATGCTTGTGGTAAGCCTGCTGTAGCAGTTGCACCGGCAATTCCCGCGCGTAAGCGTTTATCGGTTCTATTGATTTTGGCGTCAATATTGTTGATCTTATTGTTAATATTTTGCTCAGATGCTCTTAATTGGCTAACATTAACTGCATCAGTATCTGCTGTACCGGCTTTAACATTCGTGATTTTATTTCCGGCCGCATTAATACCTGATTTAGTTACACTTGGACCACCGGCAATAGTTAACCCGTTGTTATCAATAGTAGTATCTCCGGCTTTAACTGTATCGGCAGTTACTGTTTTCGCTGTGATAGAATTAACTTTAATATCTTTAGCTAATTTAACCGTTAATGTGCCATTACCGTCTGACACAACGCCGATATTATTATCAGTTAGTTGTGCTTCATTAGACACACCACCTTTTACCGTAACAGTAGAGCCTAATTTACGTTTAGAAGCAGTGCCGGTGTCACCAGCAAATGTTAATGGACTGGTTACCGCATCATTTAATGCAGTAATTGCATCCCCTACATTATTAACCGTTTTACTTGCTTCGGCAGCAGGTGCTCCATTTACCACAGTATAACTTGGTGCTGAGACTGTGCCGTCAGTATTGACAGTTGAACCACCACCTAAAGCGTTGGCAACAGAGCTTGCAGTAGCATAAAGTTGGCTACCGTTAACAGCATCTTTTGAAACAGGTGAAATATCACCATCAGCTACGTTAGTTACTTTTAATTTGCCTGCATCGACACCTGTTGTTGTAACACTTGGACCATTATTAATGGTTAAGCCGTTGTTGTTTAGTTTTGAATTGCCAACAGTTACAGAGCCGGCAGGAGTTAAATCAATGTCTTTGGCTAATTTAACTGTTAATGTATTAGCATCTGTCGCCACTACACCGATATTATCATCAGTTAATTTATCAGCATCGGCACCGCCTTTAACGTTCAGAGAATCACCTAATTTACGAGCAATTGCAGTTCCTGCATCATCCACAAAAGTAAGAGTACCATTGCTTAACTCATCCACTTTAGTATTTAAACTATCAATTTCGGTATAAGCTGCATAAAGTTGTGAACCGTTGATAGCATCGGTTGACGAGTCTGAAATACGACCTGCTGCTACATTAGTTAAAGTACGTTCATTGCCTACAGAACCAATACTTACAGTTGAACTTGGCGTAGTACCTGCAAATGTGTATGTATTGCCGTTTAGAGTTGCACTTTTTGTTGCAACTGCAGCTGCTGTTTCAGAGTTAGTACCTAATGCAACAGAACCTTGATGTGTTGCTTTTGCATTTTGACCAAGAGCCACAGCACCGGTTGCTGTTGCTTGTGATGAAACACCTAATGCAACAGAAGCCGCACCGGCAGCATTTGCACTGTTACCTAAAGCAATAGCAGAGCCACCTGCGGCATTGGCATTTCTACCCACAGCAGTTGACCACATTCCACCTGCATTGGCAGAGTTACCTAAAGCGGTTGACTGTGTACCTGCAGCATTTGCGTTATAACCTGCTGCAAGAGAGCCTGCACCACTTGAGCTTGCCTCATAACCTACAGCGGTCGAGTTTTCACCAGAAGCTTCTGATTTAGCACCTAATGCAGTTGCACGGGCAGCTGTTGCTGCTGAAGCTGTACCAATAGCTGTTGAGGTATCACCATTTGCATTGGCTGCAGAACCAACTGCTAAGGCATTTGTTGCGTTTGCATTAGCATTGTAGCCAACAGAAGTTGCATTCATACCATCAGCGGTTGAGCGAGGACCAACCGCGGTTGTACGTTCACCGTTTGCTTTTGCTTCTGAACCTAAAGCGGTTGCAAGATCACCATTAGCACTTGTTGCAACACCGACAGCCATTGAGTTAACGCCGCTAGAGCCTGTGTTATCATAGTTAGCACGTTGAATACCGTCATCTGAAATACTGACGTAATGAGTTGCGAATTTGCTGATTGCTTGATTGAGCTGACTGACATTGACCGCATCAGTATCTGCATCGCCTGCGGCAACATTGATGATTTTATTGCCACCATTATCTAAGCCGGAGTTAGTAAGGCTTACCGGTTTGCCGGCCGCACCATTAGCAATAGTTACACCTGCATTATTAACAACAGTATTACCAGTTGTTAATGAACCATTAGTTCCTAAATTAACTTTTTCTGCTAATTTAATGGTTAAAGTATCGGTACCATCAGCCACAACACCAATATTATTCTCGGTTAATGTGCCTGTAGAGCCACCTTTGATAGTAACTGCTGAACCTAAACGACGTACAACATCAGTTCCTGTATCCCCTTTAAAAGTTAACGGACTGATCACCGCAGTGTTTAATGCACTTAGTGCTGCAGCAACATTATTATATGTTCCTTTATTACCGTTTTCATCATCATTTGGTGTACCACTTACTAAAGTGTAAGTTGGGTTAGATATTGTACCATTTTTGCCTACAGCTGCATTCCCACCAAGAATATTTGCGGTTGAGCTTGCAACATTGCCTAATGCTTCTTGGGTTAAGTATAGTTGTGAGCCGTTGATTGCATCTGTTGAGCCTGAAGAAATCCTACCTGCAGCTACGTTAGTAATAGTGCGGGTAGTCGTAGTAGAGACAGTTGCACCAGTATTATCTGTAGTTATGATAGTTCCACCTAAGCTTACAGTAGCGTTTGGAGAATTACCTGCAAAACCACTATAAGTAATTCCATTTACTGTTGCTTCATTTGTACCTACGGTAGATTCTGTGATTGAATTGCTACCTAATGCAACCGCATTTTCGTGGTTTGCAGCAGAATTATATCCAATAGCAGTTGCATTGAAAGCAGTTGAAGTTGATAAGCCACCAAGAGCCATAGCTCTCCTTCCACCTTCAGTTACATTTGCACTCATACCTAAAGCAATAGCAGTTGTTGCATTGGCAGTCGCGCGGTTACCTAAGGCGACTGATGACATACCTAATGCTTTTGATTCACGGCCAAATGCAGATGCATAGTCATTAGTTGCTTGTGCTTTGTTACCTACAGCTAATGATAGCAGTTTGGTAGCCTCAGCATAATAACCTAGAGCAGTTGAACCCTGACCTGGTGTTTTAGCTTCATAACCTATTGCAGTTGAATTATCACCTGAAGCAGCAGACTTCGCTCCAATAGCTGTTGAATAAATAGCAGAAGCATTAGCAGTAGAACCATAAGAGGTACTTACTGAACCTGTTGCTGAAGCGTGATCACCTACAGCAGTTGCACCACCTTGGTTAGTGTTTGGAATATTTTGGTCAGTAGGAGGAGTGGTATAACCATTTACACCATTTGCCAGTGATGCACTACCAATTGCAATATTATTTTTAGTATTAATAACATTTAATGGTCCAGCTATATTTGAGTTTGCGTAAGTACCAATTGCAATATTATGATCAGCAGCTGTGCCATCTCCTGCTCCAGTACCAATAGAGACTGTATTACTCGCAGTCAGATTAGCTCCGGCAGAGAAGCCTATACCTACGTTATATTGTCTTGTTTGGTCGTGGTTTGCACCAGCTTGGTTACCAATAAATACTTCTCGGAAACCTATTGCATTTGACAAATATCCTACAGCTACAGAACGGTTAGATGCCGTTGCTTCTGCACCTATAGCAGTTGAAGCAAGAGAAGCATTGGCTTTTCCGCCTAAAGCTGTTGATGCATCTTGAGAGGCTGTTGCATTATAGCCTATCGCAGTTGAAAGTTTGCCTGTATGGCCAGTCATGGCATTTGTATCTGGATCGATAGCGTTTGTTGCTATTACTTGAGAACCTGATCCGATAGCCATAGCAGTTACCGTAGTACCTGATTCTGCAGTAGATGAGTTATCAGGAATTTTACCTACAGTAACGGTATAATCTACTTGAGCCGCACTCACAAAACCCGCGGAAAGTGCAAGGCTTAATGCACTAAGTTTAATCACATTAGTGGCTGAAGGTGTTGTTTTGTTTGTTTTTGATTTTGTCGCGTTTCTGGATAATTCCGAAACAACCATCCAAGTACGTTTAGCGTGATTCCAAACTACACGATAAATTTTATTCATAAACCATTCCTTTTATTTATGTTAATTAGTAAGTATGAAGGCTACATCTATTAATTGGTAAAATAGATTCGAAAAAAGTATAAAATCAGGATTTTATGGTGTAAATAGGCGGTGTTTTGTTAGTTTTTTTGGGGGTATTTATGAGAAGAGTTATTAAAATCATACCATTTTGTTACACATGGTATCCTTATTTTGATTTTTCATTTTTTATACATTAGAATTTGGAAAGAATGGTTCACTTTATCTGGAGGAAAAATGAGCGGTACATCGATTTTAGTTAAGCTAAAACAAGAATTTTTAACTGGTTGGACCAGATTTGAGGCAGGTTGGTTGCTCACTTTTCTTGCGATCCAAATCGGAATTTTCATTTATCAGCCCGATACGTGGATTGCAACCATTGCAGCAATTACCGGTATTTTATGTGTGGTTTTTGTGGGTAAAGGTAAAATCAGCAACTATTTGTTCGGTTTAATTTCCGTCTCATTATATGCTTACATTTCCTATACCTTTAATTTGTATGGCGAAATGATGTTGAATTTATTCGTTTATGTGCCGGTGCAGTTTATTGGGTTCTACTTTTGGCGTAAGAATATGACCCGTGAGAATACAGTGAACAATGCCGGCGCTGAAGAGGTTATTGCTAAGTCATTAACCGCTAAACAATGGCTAATTGTAATATTTTCTGCCATTGTAGGAACTGTTCTTTATATTGAATTATTAAAATATTTAGGGAGTGCATTAGCAGTACTTGATGGAGCAACTGTTGTGATCTCCATCGTTGCACAAATTTTGATGGTACTGAGATACCGTGAACAATGGGCATTATGGATTATTGTCAATATTATGACTATTTCGTTATGGGCAGCAATGTACTTCCAAAATGGGGAAACCAGCTTACCGTTATTAGTGATGTATATAATGTATTTATGTAACTCAATTTACGGCTACTACAACTGGATTAAACTTTCCCGCAACCATCAACAGCTTGCTTAACATAAGCACAAGCGGTTGGATTTTGTCATTTTTTCGGTATTATGTAGCAGTTGCACAAAGACCTCAAATTCATTGAAACCGCTTAAAAATGAAATACCCTAAACTGATTTTCAGTCTAGGGCATTTATTATCGCATACTGTAGCTAATAGGGAAAACTCACATCATTGTTATGCTGGTGATATTTTTGCCAAAATGTGTGATATTGTTTTTTCACAGAGGTGTTTAATAAAAACGGGATTATCAACGCATAAGTCGGGCAATTCCATAACATTTCACGTTGTGTATCAGTGCCGATTTTTGTGCGTAAATAACCAAACTGATACACCACACCTAACCCAACCGTTCCCCACTCTAATAGCATAACGACTAAAGTCGCATCAGTGAGTGATACCAGTATCTTATGGTGCGACAGCCATTGATAAAGTAGCACACCTACTACCAACATTATTATGGATAACATCAGCGTGTACCTCGCCTTTAACTGGTGGCATTGGCGGCAGACAGCACAAAAGGCTAAAACGTATAACATCATAGAAGCATAAAATAACATCGTTATCATAAGATTTCCTCTTATCAAGTGTGATTAAATTGCTAGGTGATAGTGTGCTTCGTTTTCACTTAAACTCGCTATCCCAAAGACAGCAATCGGTCTTTTATTCCCTTGCCAATAACCCACAAAATGTCGTGAGGGCGGGCAACTTAGGCACTTGTTGAGTAATTGGGTAAATTTCTCTTTTACGCTTTTACGGCGTTCATCTTCCCGCCAAGCGGTTTCATTGGCATAGTGCATCATATAATTGTTACTGATTCGGTGATGAATTCCTGTAATCATTCGTCTGAATCGGGCAAAAAACGATTCAGTAAGATTGTTGGTGATACCGTCTATCGAGCAGTATTCTTGTGAGTGATTCACTCGCTCCAGCCGATAATGAATGTTGAGTAGGTCATAGGCGGCATTTTCGTCTGCACAAATCATACTGTTAGCTTCCACTAGACGATGTGTAAGAGCAAGAATGTCATCGGTATTTTCTTCCTTAATCATTGCCACAATACTTCTATCCGCCCCTTTTATAATCGACTGATTAGCCGCTCGTTGGCGGAAAACCATTACACACGCCTTGTCTTTACGTTGATTGCGTTTGGCTCGCCTATCTATCCGTCTATGTTTAAAATTCTTCGGGCGAATGTAGTAGTTCACATAGCAACCGTCCGAATGTATATCACCTGATAAGGGGGTTAAATCTTTAGTGAGATTTAGCGACTCTCGTAATTTATGCAGCAGCACCCAAGCGGTTTTATATTGCACGTTGAGCTTGTGGGAAAGCGAAACAGCGGACAAGCCTTTGCTTTCGGTGGCAAACAAATACAGAGCCATCAAAATCTGACGTAATGAGAGTTTATGAAATTGGAAAATCGTGCCAGTCGTAATCGAAAAGCGAGCGTGGCAATGCTTACATTGCCATTGTTGGCGAGTGTTAATGAAATAGGCGGAATGACGGACACCACAACGAGGGCAAACTTGCTCATCTTCCGTTCCCCAGCGGGCCTTTTTGAGTAGAGCCAGTATTTCTGCATCAGTAAGCCCAACCACTTGTGTCAGTGACAAGCGGCGAGCGTTCGCTGATAACAGGAAATGCTGTGCCATAAGAACAAAAATCCCTTTATTACCACTCTCGATTTTTCAAGCCTTTTTAGGCTTAAAAACAATCAAAAGTTGTAATAAAGGGACTATTATCCGTGCCAAAAATGATAATAGTAACAGGGGGTATTGTCAAGTGAAATTTTCAATCAAAAATTGAAAACTTTGTCAAGTTATTTTTGGTGAAATATAAAAAATAATTTTAACTGATTGATATGTAAGTGCTATTTTTGCGGAAAACAACCAAAATTTAGGAATTTTTAGGTGTTTGATTGCTGTTATTTTAAACAGTGTGAATCTATCAACTTGAGTAAATAATAAACAAATCAGCCACCTTTCAATAAGGTGGCTGATTAAGTATTTAATGCAAACTAAGGGCAACGATAATACCGTTTTCCATCAATAAGAAGTGTATTTTTGTTTACCAATTTTGCGTTGAGCGTTTCTTGAGTGACATTACTCGTAGTATCAGGATCGATATCTTGTGAGGTTACTTCTACTTGTGCATTAAACGCATTCTCCGTTAATGAGTTAAATTTAAGCACTTTATAGCTCGCCCAAGTGAGCAATTCTAAATGGTTTTGTTTCGGATTAATAATTAAGAGTGGTTGCTCAAGAAAATCTCCCGCTGGAGGATTGCAGTGCTTGTGTCTATGATTCTTCTTGTTTACCCATTTACCCGCAAAACCATCAGGTATAGTTAGTGCTACCTGCTGATTTTGTTGTGGTTTGAGTATAGTGCCTAAATCTAAATTAGCACAAGCAGATAACATACTGCTAACAGCCAATACAGATATCAATTTAAAATGTTTTTTCATATAAGTTCCTTTTGATTATTTTTTTATTTTACTTAATAGTAAATCCCAATATGGCTTTAGAATGAGCTTTATATTATCCACAACCTTTAGCACGTTACTTTCAAACTTAGCTAGTTTTTCCGATTCTTTCGGCATTTCTAGTGTGATTGGAGTATTAGGGTTATGAGGTGGTGGGCCGTATTTATTATGAAAGTCTTGACCTTTTTTGAAAAATAAAAACAACAAAGGAATCATAATAACCCAATTATCAAAGAATAACCAAATTGGGGCTAGAATAAATAATACCCACCAACCAAATGTGCCGATATCGTGCAAACGGCGTACTGCTCCTGCAATCCAACATATAACAAAGGGTAAAAATAGGAGATAAGTAAAAGAAGCTCGTATCATATTTTGAAATGTCGATCCTTCTAAATCTTGATAAAGAGTATTCGCTGTTTTATCAAGAGTTCCAGTGGCAGATAGCTCTATGATGGCGAAATATATTGACTTTTCAACATAATCTCTCGTATAGAAATTTTGAATATGCTCATCGTGAAAACTTTGAAATATTCTCATAAATAATGCGGTGATAAGCACAAAAGCTATTAGGGAGATAACACTTATAATGATAAACTCAGAACGATTTGCTCTTCCCGAAGTGCTTATCCATTTTTTGAATGACTTTTTCATAATTCTCCCTATTCATTATTGGTTGAATGAATCATTGCCATATTGCTTAATGGTTTTTTCATATCCTAAACTTTTACAAGTTGGTAACTTCTTAAAAAATGTAAATGTTGTAGCTGAACTAGCAGATCCACTCTCAAAATTTTCCATCATATATAGAGAAGAGCCGCTTTTTGTTACCAATTTATAAAATGGCACTGTTCTTCTATAAGAATGACAATGCTGTTTTAATTGAGAGATTTTGATATCACTAGGATTTAAGTTGAAGAGCTTATAGAAATTTGAGTGAGTAAAATTAACAACGGAGCTAAATGATAGGCTCACATCTTTCACCTTGTTATTTACTACTTCTACACTCGGGCGTACGACATTTGTAAAATTCCAAGATAGGGTTGGATCGTAATAATTGAATGTAGTCTCACTTACAAGAGTTGATGAAAATTTAAACACTTGATGTGTGCCATCTTCATCAACGAATGTAGTGATATTTTGCCTTAAAAGAGGTAATACAGTCGCTGCCTTATCTGTGATGGCATATTGCTCATAAAATGTGAGAGGTGGCATTTGACTATTAGATGTGGCAAGGTTTGCGAGAGATTGAAGCTCTGCACAAGATGTTAGAGCAAGGCTGAATGGTAAGAAAATAAGGTGCTTTTTCATATCTGAACTCCCGAAGTTGTTTGAATTTAAATCTGAAACGTAGTATGATTCAAAGAAAATTCTACTGAATTATAATCACATAATGTAGCCACTCAGAGTGGTTATTCATTGCCACTACAAGTGTGTACCATCAATAATCAATCAGTGAAAAATGGATATCAACGAGAAAATTCGCAAGCTACGAGAAAGTAACTCATGGTCACAAGAACAAATGGCTGAGAAGCTCAATATGTCTTTAAATGGCTACGCTAAGATTGAACGAGGTGAGAGCAAAATCTACCTAGAAAAACTTGAGCAAATAGCCCAAGTATTCGATATTGATGTTGTTGAGCTTATGCAAGCTGATGGTAAGAATATCTGTTTTCAGATTGAATCACCGTTAGGTTCAGTGTATCAAGGTGTGGGTGAATCAGCGTTACTTGTTGAGATTGAGAGATTGAAGTTGGCACTAGCTCACGCAAATGAAAAGGAAAATTTATTGAATAGGTTGCTTGAGCAGAAGGACAATGAAATTAGTGTATTAAAAGAATTACTTAATGTTAGATCGCCCATCATAAATTCATAATAGTTTATCCCGTTAGCTAACTATAAACTTAGTAACTTGTGAGTCTATGCCTATGCTTGGTATAGACAAAAGATCTCATTGCGATCTCTAATGCATTGTATGATTAAAAACTTATTGACAAGTATTCCTTTTAAAGGTAGAATATCAGGAAGCCTATCTTTAGACAGGAATCCTGCTCTAATTACGAAGATTATGGCTGGTTCTAAAGAGATTATAGTTAAAAATGGATTAAAAAAGGGCGATAAGTGGTTAGTGGTTACTTATTGCCCTTTTTTAATTAATGGAAAAAAATGAAAGATAGAAAGCATAATTTAAAATTTCTTTTTGAATCTTATTTTAACAAAAAGATTTCATTCGATATTTTTGAAAATATATCTATAGAAGAAAGTTATGATAAACTCTGTAAAAATAAAAGAGAGATATATATTCCTAACTATGAGTTAAAATTAGTTCTGTCATTTCTATCTCATTTTATATTCAAAAGCCTCCCAATAGAGGATGATGTAGCTTTTGCTTATAGAAGAGGGATTAATGTTAAGGATTGCTTATTACCACATGCAAACAGTAAGTTTTTTTATAAAACAGATATATTAAATTTTTTCCCTTCCATATCAAGTTCTTTAATTAAAGAGAATATTTATCAAGATATTCATAAATTATCATATTTAGATCAAGAAGACTTAGCATTATATTTAGATAAAATATTAAGCCTTGTAACTGTTGATGATAAGTTACCTGTTGGTTTCCCCACATCTCCTTTTATTAGTAATTATATAATGCGAAAGTATGATGTCAGTATAAAGTCATTTTGTAGTAATAATAAATTTATTTATACCAGATATTCAGATGATATTATTATTTCATCCAATACAGATATAGATAAAGACTATATAACAAATAACATTGAGAAAGTATTTCAACAAGGGGAAAACCTATTTCATTTAAATAATTCTAAGACAAAAGTATTTACTAAAAAGAATAAAATAAAGATGCTTGGATTGATTATTAACAATAATCAAATTAGCGTAGACAGAAAGGTAAAAGATGAAATTGAGGTTGGTATACATTTTTTCATAAAGGATAGGTTGAAATTTATAAATTTCTTTAATGATAGCGAGTTATCCGCCAAAAGAAAATTAGCTGGAAATATTTCTTATGCAATAAATATAGAACCTGATTATCTACAAAAATTAGCTAAAAAATATGGCTTGTTGACAATAAAAGAAATTCTCAAGGTTAATTTATGAAAATATCTATAAATATAAATAAACTACAGCATATAGAAAATGGATATGTTAATTTAGATATGGAAGATAGAAATATTATCTGTATCGTAGGAAAAAATGGGGTTGGTAAAACAAGCATTATTAAATCAATGTATCTAACAAAAGATATTGGTATTTTTAAGGAAAATAAATCTTTGTCAATAGGTAAAGAAACTAATATTTCTATATCTATTCTTAAGGATGGAAAAGAGTTTGAAAGTTTAAATTATTTTTATGATAATGAAAAAAAAGTATTTAAATACCAAAAATATAATAAAATCGAAATTATATATTGAATTACCAATACCACTTGGTAATCGTTTCACCACATATCCAAACTTGTCAAAAATTGATCTTGTACTCAGGGAAATGTATTTAAAAGGTCAATATAGTAAAAATGAAGAGATTATAGATTTCTTAAATAAAATATATCCAAGCAGCAGTAAATTTAATGACCTTAAAGAAGTAGAAGTTAATGGTGAAAATTATTATTTATTACCTCATCCCAATCAAGAAACAAAATACATTAGAGAGGACTATTTAAGCTCGGGAGAGTATTTTATAATAAATATATATAAAATGCTTTCATCTAAAGAACAAGATGTTATTATTGTTGATGAAATTGATATTTCATTAGATGCTTCAACTCAAGTTAATTTAGTGAGGGAGCTAAATAGTTTATGTGACAAATATCGTAAAAAAATTATTTTTACTTCTCATTCTTTAGTAATCATGAAGACGTTATATAATGAATTTCGAACTCCTATTTATTATTTGTCAAATGATAATGGAAAAATTAATATTATTGAAACATCATATGGCTTTGTAGCAGGAGAGATGTTTGGGTTTCAGGAATATGATAAATACATTATAGTTGAGGACATTGTATTAGAAAAATATATCCGATATCTATTAGATTCTTTGAAAGGAAAATACCCAGAAAAGAAAATTAGAACTCTCTATATTGGGGGTGCAGAAGAGGTAAGAGATTTTCTAAAAGGCTCAAGATTTAATATTTTAGATAAAGATAAGAAGGATGTTCTAGCTATTCTTGATGGAGATAAGAAAACAGTTACGTTAAAAAATAGGATATTGCACATTCCTTTTGATAATATAGAAAAAGAACTAATGAAAAAATGCAAAGATCATGAAGAAGAATATCACTTCCCCCCTAATTTCAGTTGTCCAGAAAATCTAAAAAATGCTAAAAAATATTACGAACTTTTAATTAATACGGGATTTAAATATTCATATATTATAGAAATAGTAGAGAAAGGCTGGGAGAATGAAATAGAGGAACTAAAAAATAAAATATTAACCTTCTTAAGGTGTTAAAGTGGCTACTGAAAATAGGTTAAAGCCTTGCACTATAAGGCTTTAACCAAATTTTCAGTACCCATTTTGTCTATTATTCCCATTTTATAGCTCAATGTTTGATTATGATATTAATGGAATAATGATTTTATAATCTATCTCTCTATTTGATTATTACTTCTCAGATAAAAATCTAAAAGATGCATCAAAAGCAGTTTGCATGTCATTAGACATTTTTCGATAGTAGCTGATTAGTTGCTTTTCTTTTTCACTCAGTTTACTTTCATTAGTAGAACTACGAAACATTTCACCCTCACCACGCATCAACCAATTCAAATCCACATTCAATATTTCGCTGACTCTAATTAAGACATCAACACTCGGATCACGCTCATTTAAAAGGTAGTTTTGAAGTGTACGGTAAGGCATATCAAGTAACTCAGCAAAGGCTTTGATATTCAAACCTTTGTATTCCATCACTTCTCTCAAACGGTTGCTTATACTCATTTTTGTATCTCATATTGACTTTTATGTAGTTTTTGGGTATGATGAAATTACTTTATATACCCATATTGTACATTTTACAAGATTATGACTCAACATTTTCTTCTATCCAGCAAAGCCCGCACGCTTTCGTCATTACAGATAGCCCGTCTATCTGATGACGAAGCGTTTGCAATGCTGTGCGAAATCCGTTGGGGAAGTCAGGAAAATGTCTGTTGCCCGAAATGTGGTGTGCAGCATAAAGCCTATTTTATTGCCAGTCGCAAACAATGGCGATGCAAACATTGCAACCATACTTTTAGTATTACATCAGGCACGATTTTTGCCAATCGTAAGAAATCGCTACAAACTTATCTCTACATCATCGCCAAATTTGTGAATGCCGCCAAAGGCATTTCATCACTGCAACTGGCTCGTGATGCGGGAGTCAATTACCGCACAGCGTTTGTTTTGTCGCATAAAATCCGCAAAGCCTTATTAGATAAGCGAGATTTACATCCCCTATCAGGGGAAGTGGATATGGACGGTACTTATGTTCACCCCGCCCCTCGCAAAGAAAACAAGAAATCTGACCGCTTGGATTACCGTTTGAAAGCCAATCAACACCCCGATAAACGTTGTGTGATTGTGGCTCGTGAGCATTACACCGTTAATGAAAAGCGTGAGAGTGTATTGCATTGTGGGACAAAACGCTCACTAGTGATGGTAGCAAAATCCGAAACGCAGCCTGTCGTCAATACGTTTGCGAACCGTTTTATTCAAGCGAATAGCCGTATCAATACCGATGAAAGCTCTGCCTACGATGTATTATTGCCACGTTACGATTTACGCACGGTCAATCATAAGGAAGAATACCGTAGCGATTTAGGCGTAACCAATAACCAAGCAGAAAGTCTATTCAGCCGCTTTAAACGAATGTATTACGGCCAAGTACATAAAATGAGTAATGCCTATTTACTCAATTATGCTCACGAAGTGGCTTACCGTGAAGATAACCGTAGAAAGCCGAACGGTTGGCAGTTTAATGACATTTTAGACAAATGTTTACATACCACCAACGAAAACAATGAGTGGTGTGGTTATTGGCAACGAAAAATCATACATCAAGAGGTGTTGTGGCAATAATGGCTAAATCGGTCTGTATCAACCAAATTGAACGTAAAATCCACTTATTTGAGCGAGAACGTGAACAAGTGCTGAAACACTTGGCTCTTGTGGACAATAAGCTCCAAAAGCTCCGCCACGCCCTTGAAGTATTAGAGCATCGCCATTCAGTAGAGGAATACAATACGCCCCATTTCACTTACAAACTGCATCAACGCCATTTCAAAGGCAAACTGCGGAAAATGGTACTTGAAGTTTTAAAGCAAGAGCCAAACCGTTATTTTACGGTGAATGAATTGATTAGATTAGTGCTAATTAAGGACGGACAAGCTGATACTCCCATTACCACTCAACATACCGTATCAATGCGTGGTGCATTAAAGCACTGGCTTGATAAAGGTATTGTTGAACGCATTGAAAAGAATGTAGTTGATGTGCGTTGGCGACTGAAACAATAATAGCGACATCTGTCGCTATTTTACTTTTAACCGCCAATGGCATTTTTCCTCAATCCAACGTTTTTCAACCAGTCCTTTATCCATTAGATAGCGTAATATCGTGTAAATCGTCTGTGTTTGCCGGGTTGGCAAGGTATGTCCTATCTTTTGTCCGTCTAATTTCATCGCTTGGTGGGTAATTTCATTTGTACTTAACCATTTTCAGGTCGCTGTTTTAGAATATGAGCAATTAACTCTTGAGGAGAGGCAAGAAAGCGGGCATTTTTCGCTTTCTTACCTGTGGAAAATGGGGTGTTTTTAGTATGATTGAGAGCGGTGCGGTAATCAGCGAGTTTTTGATAAACATCTTTCAACTGATGTTCAAGTAAAGCGATTTTCTTTTCAAGCTCTTCACCCTCTTGTTCACATTCAGCAATCGCTGCTGCTAATGCTTTTGCTAAAACAGCCTGAGAGTGTTTCATTGCGTTTTCCTTATCTTTAGGTTATAACAGATAAGAAAAATGTAGCAGAAACAAAAAGAGAAATCTTTGTGCAACTGCTACATAATACCGCATTTTTTTGCAAAATTTGACCGCTTGTTATTTATAGTTTTCTGCGAATTTGATGAATATCCGCCAGCAGTTTTTGGATGCTTGCATCACTAAATATCTGCTTGGTGGTGGCAGATAATTTTCGCCGCCAGTTTGGGTATTCGGTGCTGGTTCCTGGAATATTTACCGGCTCAAGCATATTCAGCCAATCTTCGGGCTGAGTGCCAAACAAGGCACTGTTGGTATGTGCAGCATAGCGTTGCAGTTGGTGGGTGAACTTAACGGTTACTCCTACCTCATTCGGCTCAAGCTCCATTACTTTTTCTACTGCATTACGAATATTCAGCCTATCGTAAGCACGATCTTCTTTTAACTTTCGTAGCACTGCCTTGCTTGGGTAAGTGTTGTATTTTTCCCCCAGCTCAAAATCATAACCTTTCCAGTAACCTTGGATAGTCGGTAAATCGTGAGTACTGAGAGTGGTCATTGCTTGATAAGGGTAGTCTGACAGTGGTTTATAGCCTTGTTCATTTTTTTCAAAATAGAAAATGTTGTAGGCTAAAATACCTTTTTGTTCAAGGGATTCCAAAATGCCTTCCGGCACAGTGCCAAGAGCTTCGGCAATAATCAAGCATTGATGGCGTTGACTTTCTAACGCCAAAATAGAGAGCATATCTTCCAGAGGATAACGCACATAAATCCCCTCTTTTGCCGAATCTCCATTTGCCACCCACCACATACGGGCAAAGCCGAGAATATGGTCGATTCGTAATGCCCCGCAGTGTTTCATATTAGCACGCAATAAATCAATAAAAGGCTGGTAACCACGGCTTTTTAAAATGTGCGGATGCATTGGCGAAAGTCCCCAATTTTGTCCGTTCGGGCCAAGCATATCTGGTGGGGCACCGATAGATACATTTTGTACAAATAAAGTTTTATCCGCCCAAGTTTCTGCTCCATTAGTAGCCACACCTACTGCTAGATCACGGTAAAAACCAATCGACATTTTGAGCGATTTTGCCAGCTCGTCACACTCGGCTAATTGCTTTAATAAGAGAAATTGCAGCCACATATAAAAGCGGATGGAATTGCGATGCGTTTTTTGAAATTCAGCGACCCTTGGCAAACGATAATCTTGATATTCTTCAGCCCAATTGGTCCAGCCGCCTTTTTCTGCGGTTTGAGCATAAAGCCATTGATGTAAAGCATCGAACGTTGCTTGAATTTTTAATGGCTCGCCAGATTTTTCAATAAATTGCTCAAATTCTGTTTGTGATTGTACAGAAAATTGTTCAAAAGCAAGCTGTAATGCGTGAAGTTTAAGTGCTATGACTTGTGAATAATCCACATAATCTTTTGCTCTTAACTCCGCCAATTGTTGCTGGATTTCCACCGAATTAAACCATTTTTGTGCTTTAGCGGAATGCTGAAAGGCTTCAACAGTATTCACATCAATATAAATAATATTTTGCCACAATCGGGAAGAAGGGCTGTAAGGGCTTACAGCATCAGGGTTGGCAGGAAATAGCGCGTGAGTAGGGTTCAATCCTACAAAATCTGCTCCTTGAGCTGCCATATTTGACAAAAATTGTTTTAGATCACCAAAATCTCCAATCCCCCAATTTTGCTCAGATCTTAGTGTGTAAAGTTGCAGAAAAGCGCCCCATAGCTTTTTCTTGTTTTGTAATGGTTTGGGTTGAAAGGCTTTTTGTGGGGTAACAATTAGCGGACAGCTTTCCGAAAGTTTATCATTTTGAATAGAGAGTGTGTGATAGCCTAAGGGCAAATCTGTAGGGAGCGTTAAAGTAGTTTTATCTTCTGTGATTTTGCCTGTGAGAATCTGCCCGTTTTCAAGCGTAATTTGCCATATTGCAGAATTTGCAAAATTTAGTGAGATTTCGACCGCTTGTGTTTCTTGAATTACCTGTACAAGCGGTAAGATTTTCTGGTTTTTTTGCAAATCCAAAGGGGAGTTTAGAATATGTTCAATTTTCTCGAAGCTAGCCGGATTAGCGTTTTCCTTAACATTCGGATCGTAAAAATAGGAGGTTAATATTGTGGTTGGCATAGGATTTTAGTACTTTTTATTATTAGCATTAATTAATAGAAATTGAACCCATAATAGCCTTAAAAACAAAGGCATACAATATGAGGTTGTATGCCTTTTCTATTGATTTTGAGATTACTTGGTCTGTTCTCTGGCAACCGCTCGGTAGCCAATATCTCGTCGGTAAAATTTGCCTTTCCATTGGATTTGTTCGGCAAGTTTTAAGGCTTGTTGTTGTGCTTCAAACACGCTGTTGCCGAGTGCGGTAGCACAAAGTACTCGCCCCCCGTTGGTGAGTAATTTATCGTCTTTTTGCTCAACGCCAGCTAAGAAGACTTTTTGATTTTGCGTTGCAGACGGAATACCACTTATTTCATCACCTTTTCGGTAATCAGCAGGGTAGCCTTCAGCGGCAAGTACAATCCCTAAGGCGGCTTTTTCACTCCATTTTGATTGAATACTATCTAATTTGCCTTCGCAAGCTTTTAGGCAGAGTTCGACTAAATCTGATTCCAAACGCATCATAATTGGTTGAGTTTCCGGATCGCCAAAGCGGCAGTTAAATTCAATCACTTTCGGCTGACCGTTTGGCATAATCATTAAGCCTGCATACAGGAAACCTGTGTATAGATTGTTTTCGCTTGCCATTCCTCGTATAGTCGGGTAGATAATTTCTTCCATTACACGCTTGTGGATTTCTTGAGTTACCACAGGAGCAGGGGAATATGCTCCCATTCCACCGGTATTTAAGCCTTTATCACCTTCACCCACGCGTTTATGGTCTTGTGAGGTGGCCATTGGTTCGACATTTTTGCCATCAATCATTACGATAAAGCTGGCTTCTTCACCATCTAAAAATTCTTCAATCACCACACGGCTGCCTGCTTCACCAAAGGCATTACCTGAAAGCATATCATACACTGCATTTTCTGCTTCTTGTAAAGTCATTGCTACAATGACTCCTTTACCCGCAGCTAAACCATCGGCTTTAATCACAATAGGAACGCCTTTTTCTTTTAAGTAGGCAAGGGCTGGCTCGATTTCAGTGAACTTTTGGTATTCTGCGGTTGGGATATTATGGCGAGCTAAAAAGTCTTTGGTAAAGGCTTTCGAGCCTTCTAATTGTGAGGCTGCTTGTGTTGGACCAAAAATTTTTAATCCATTGGCTCGAAAAACATCTACTACACCCAACACTAAGGGTGTTTCCGGACCAACGATAGTCAAACCAACATTATTTTCTTTAGCAAATGCAACTAAGGCATTTAAATCTGTGCATGAAATAGCCACATTTTCAATGTCGTTTTCTGCTGCTGTGCCAGCATTGCCTGGTGCAACGAAGACTTTGTCTGCCAATGGAGATTGACGTATTTTCCAAGCAAGAGCGTGTTCACGCCCACCGTTGCCAATAATTAAAATATTCATTTGGATTCCTTGATGAAAAGAGTAAAGCAAACGTTTGCGTATTGTACTTGATTATTTAATACAAATAAACCTTAAAACAAGCGGTCGTTTTTAAGTGATTTTTTGCAAATTTGCTAATTGTTGCTTGCAAAATATGCTTTTTTCAGTATAATTCCGCCGTTCAGTCACATCCGTTTTTTAATCCTTGCTTCCACAAGTTGGTGACTGGCTAAAGTTGGAGGCTGCTAACCCGTAAGGATAGTCAATGCGTCACTACGAAATCGTTTTTATGGTTCACCCGGACCAAAGCGAACAAGTACCGGCAATGATTGAGCGTTACACAGCATCTGTTAAAGAAGCTGGCGGTCAAGTTCATCGCTTAGAAGATTGGGGTCGTCGTCAATTAGCATACCCAATCAACAAACTTCACAAAGCACACTATGTGTTAATGAATGTAGAAGCACCTCAAAGTGTAATCGACGAGTTAGAAACTAACTTCCGTTATAACGATGCAGTTCTTCGTAACTTAATCGTTCACACTAAAGCGGCAGTAACTGAAGCTTCACCAATGGCGAAAGCGAAAGAAAGCAAAGTTGCTGAAGCGGTAGCTGAAGTTGAATCAGAGGAAGCTGGCGAGTAATTCGCCGATTGATAACTGTTTAATCTTAAGTGGCAGAGTTGTCAGTTTAGTTAAACAGAGCCTAAGCCCACTGGGGATTCCAAATTATAGTTTTTGGTTAGAACATCGTTCAAGTCAAATCGAAGTTAATTTAGAACGCCAAGCGTGGTGCAAAATCCAAGTGGTTTTGAGTGGCAATCAATTTAGTTATTTAACCCAACAAATTAAGCTCGGTGAGAGAGTGAGAATTAAAGGTTTTATCCATACTCACAAAGACTACAACGGTTTAAACCAATTAGTTTTACACACCGAACAAATTGAATTTATAGATCAGGAGAAGCCAAATGGCACGTTATTTCCGTCGTCGTAAGTTCTGCCGTTTTACAGCGGAAAATGTTGTTGAAATCGATTACAAAGATATCGCTACATTAAAGAACTACATTTCTGAAAGCGGCAAGATTGTTCCTAGCCGTATTACTGGTACTCGTGCGAAGTATCAACGTCAATTAGCTCGTGCGATCAAACGCGCTCGCTACCTTGCGTTACTTCCATATACTGATAACCACCAATAATCAGGAGAGAGTACAATGCAAGTTATTTTATTAGACAAAGTTGCTCACTTAGGTTCTGTGGGTGACCAAGTAACAGTTAAATCTGGTTTTGCTCGTAACTTCTTAATCCCACAAGGTAAAGCAGTTATGGCAACTAGCCAAAACATTGCTCACTTCGAAGCTCGTCGTGCAGAATTAGAAGCGAAAGCGGCAGCAGCATTATCAGCAGCACAAGAGCGTGCAGCAAAAATTGCAGCTATCGCAGCAGTATCTGTATCTGCAACAGCAGGTGATGATGGTCGTTTATTCGGTTCAATCTCTGCAAAAGACATTGCTGAAGCATTAACAGCAGCAGGCGTTGAAGTTGCTAAATCTGAAGTTCGTTTAGGTGAAGGTCCACTTCGTACAACTGGCGAACATGATGTTAAAGTTCACTTACATCCGGAAGTGAATGCAACTGTAACAGTTAACGTAGTTGCTGAATAATCAGTTAAAGCAAAAAGAAAACCCAGCGAAAGCTGGGTTTTTTGTAGCTTTTTAAACTTAATTAAGGTTTTCTGCTTCTTCAGTAAATGCTTTTGCCCATAAGCAGTTTCCTTTTGATTTTTTTTCAATTAATTTCAATAATGCTAAATGTGATGTTTCTTCTTCATCTGTCGCTTTTAAAATAATGGCATCATCAGCATTTAACACAATGCTTGGAAGTTCCTCTTCTGTATCCACACTTATTGGACTAGTTTCCACTTCTTCCTCACCTAATAAGGAAATCTGACCACCTGTCATCATTAAGAATACATCGGCTAGAATTTCCGCATCCAGTAAAGCACCATGAAGGATACGTTTACTGTTATCAATGCCTAAACGGTCACATAATGCGTCTAAATTGTTACGTTTTCCCGGATACATTTTGCGGGCCATTTGTAGGCTATCAGTAACGGTACACATTTCAGCCGTTTTAGCCGGAGGATTTGGTAGGTAAGAAAATTCTTGATCCATAAACGCCACATCGAAGGGGGCATTGTGGATAATTAATTCTGCGCCTTTGATGAATGCTAAAAACTCATCGGCAATTTCTGCAAAAACGGGCTTATCTCGCAAAAATTCATTTGTAATACCATGAACTGCAATGGCTTCTGCATCAACTTCACGAGGCGGTTTGATATAGACATGATAAGTTCTGCCTGTTAGGCGGCGGTTAATGACTTCAACTGCACCGATTTCAATAATATTATGCCCTATTTGTGGCGGTCCTCCTGCCATATTCATCCCTGTAGTTTCAGTATCAAGAACAACTTGGCGTATAATCGGGTCACTCATTTTTTATTCCTTACATAATAGTATTCAGTAAATTTTACCAAAATTAAATTGTTTAAATGCTGTTTTTATGCAGATTATCTCTAGGTGGTACGAACAGTTAAATGTCATAATAAAAATATGGATAATTTGTATAATTTAATATAAAATCTGTCCGCAATTTTTAGTTGCTAAATAATTTTATTAAGGAGTTTTAACTGATGAAAAAAATAACAAAAATTTTTGCTTTTACTGCACTAATTGCTACATTATCTGCTTGTACGGGGGTTCGTGGACACGATGGTTCAGGTAATGTATGTAAAAATTCAACTTGGATGGGTATTTCTATCATTGAACTTGTTTCACCTTGCAAAAAATAAAACTGTCGATTTGGGGCTGATACCGTCATTAACGGTCTCAGCCTTTTAGTTTCTAAAATAAAGTAAATTCTCGCACTTGAAATCCAACTTCAACCTGTTCACCTAATTTCAAATCTTGAGTTTGGTAAGCAGTCAGTTCCACACCGTTAATAGCGATTTGGTAGCGGTAGTAGAGTCCTAAAAATAACTTACCAACCACCTTACCCAATCCTAGTTCATTTGGTTTTAAAATCAACTGTTCAGGGCGTAGCATCCATTGGCACGCGCCTTTTTTTACCTCCATCTCTGGAAAAAGACGAAATTCTCCAATCGGACTACGTAGTAACTTTTCTTCGCTCACGGTGCAACTTAGATAGTTGGTTCCACCTAAAAAATCTGCAACAAAGGGATTAACCGGTGAATGATACAGTTCATTTGGTCTACCGAACTGGATAATTTTGCCTTTATCCATTACGGCAATTTTATCTGCGAAGGCAAAGGCTTCTTCTTTGCTGTGAGTAACGAAAATCGCAGGAACATTTTGGCTTTTCAAGATTTGTTTAATCTCTTGGATCATAGCATATCGGGTTTGGCTATCAATGTTCGAAAAAGGTTCGTCTAATAGCAGTAATTGCGGACGGCATGCCAAAGCTCGTGCAATAGCAACACGCTGTTGTTGGCCACCAGAAAGTTCATGCGGGAAACGGCTTTCCAAACCTTGCAATTTCACCACGGAAAGCATTTGCTCCGTAATACTTTCTTGCTGGGTTTTTGCTAGTTTTGACAGCCCAAATTGGATATTTTCTGCTACAGTTAAATGGGGGAAAAGGGCATAATCTTGGAAAATTAGTCCGATTTGGCGATTCTCTACCGCTTTGCTTTTCAGACATTCTTCTGCCAAATGAATATCTCCTTGTTCAATCGGTAATAGACCTGCGATCGCTTTTAAAAGCGTGGTTTTTCCACAACCGCTTGCACCGAGTAAGCAGATAATTTCATTTTCATTCACCGCTAAATTAAGCGATTGTAATACCGAAGTTTGCCCGAAATCGAGGCAGAGGTTTTTGATAGTTAAAACAGACATAAAATTCCTTGTGTAGGTGGGTTGAAACCCGCCCCTACGTTGTTTTGTATTTTCGTTTTTAATTTTTCTTATGTTTTGATGGCAGGTTAAAACCCGCCCGAATAGATTTTACGTATATTATCGTTCTTTTTCCGATTGCGAAATCAGCGATCTTGTCAGCCAGATGACAGGCAACAGTCCGACCAATACTAACACAATCGCAGGTAGAGCTGCTTGCTCTAATTGTTCATCAGAGGTAAAGGTAAATACATGGGTGGCAAGGGTGTCAAAATTAAACGGGCGTAACAAGAGTGAAGCATTTAGCTCTTTCATACTTTCGATAAATACCATTAAACCACCGGTTAAAATGCCTTTATAAATCAGTGGGATATGAATATGTTTAAACATTTTTAACCCACTTTTACCAAGCGTTTGGCTTGCCATATCAAGTGATGGTGAAATTTTTCCGAATGAGGTTTCCAGACTTCCGATTGCCATTGCCAAAAAACGTACTGTATAGGCAATCACCAGAGCAAATAAGGAGCCTGAGAAAATCAAGCCGACCGGTGAAAGTTCAAGACTCTTTAAAATAGCATGTAAATTATGATCGGCAAACGTCAGTGGAGAAAGCAAGCCAATTGCTAAGACTGTACCGGGAATAGCGTAACCTAATGATGAAAACTGTAGCAACAAGCGGGCAGATTTTACCGAAAATTTACCAACAGCAAGACGGTTAGCAAAATGGAGTATTAAGGCGAACAGTACAGTAATAACAGAAGCAATAACTGACACTTTTAAGCTATTTATTGCAAATTGGACGAAATCTAAATTCCAAGACTGTTCAAAATAATGATAGGCCCAGTAGAGCAGTCTTGCAAGCGGAATAAAAAAGGCAAGGGCAAGCAAGCCCCAGCACCAGGTAAGTGCTAAAACTAATTTCCAACCTTTAAGTTGTTTAAAGGCTGATTTTTTTTCGTATCCCCTTTGATAGCTTTGCTGTTTGCGGCGGCTGTATTGTTCGAGGCTTAAAAACAGGAAAATCATCAGCAACATAAAAATAGCAATTTGGCTGGCGGTACCAAGGTCGTGATAACCCAGCCAAGAGTCATAAATGGCGGTTGTTAAAGTTGGTACGGCAAAATAGGCGACAGTTCCAAAATCTCCTAAGGTTTCCATTGCAACTAAAGCTGCTCCAATGGCAATTGCCGGGCGAATCAATGGCAAGGTAATCCTGCGGAAAATTTCTGCCGGTGATGCCCCAAGCATTTTGGCACTGTGGGTTAGATTTTCCGATTGTTCTAATAATGCGACTCGAACCAGTAGGAAGATATAAGGGTAAAGCACTAAGGCAAGTACAAAGCAGGCACCGTAAAGGGTGCGGATTTGTGGAAACCAATAATCTTGTGGACGTTGCCAGCCGAAAATATTTCTTAGCATTTCTTGCAATGCACCTGAGTAGTCGAGCAGATCGGTATAAAGATAGGCAATTAAATAGGCGGGCATTGCAAGTGGCAGACAGAGTAGCCACTGTAAGGTTTTTTGTCCCCAAAATTGATAATTTGCCATGATCCAAGCCGTTGGAAGAGCAAAAAAAAGAGCGAGGAATACGGTTCCTAATACTAATAAGCTGGTATTTTTGATGTAAATCGGCAACATGGTATTCCATAGATGTGCCAAATTCTCCGAATCACCACTGAGGGCGTGATAGCCGATAGCCAGTAGTGGTAGGAGGATAATTAACGTAATTAGTAGGGAAAGGGTTTTCCAGCCGAGGTTTTTTTTCATTTTCTAGTTATTACTCCGTTTTCATTACTGCCAAATCTCCCCTAGCCCCTCTTTGCTAAAGAGGGGGACTTGATCTCCAAAGATTTCAAATTCATCTTTTTTCCTTATATTTTTAAAGAGTCAGACGAATTTTACATTTTCTCTGAATGATCCCCCCTCTTTAGCAAAGAGGGGAGGGGAGATTTGGCAGAATAAATAAACGAAGCTCGAGTTATATTTTTTCAAAAACACAAAAAGGACGCAAAGCGTCCTTTTGCAAGCGGTATAATTTTAGCAAAATTTTGCAATTTTTTGCTTAAAATTCACCGCTTGTCGGCATTATTTTTTCTCAGCGAAATCATCAAATTTAACTTCATCCACTAATTTTAACGCTGCTTCATAGTGTTTTGCGATGTCTTCTAATTTGATGGTGTCAGATGAGAATTCACCCCAGCCTTTCACTAGAGCAGATGGTTGAACATCAGCTTTTACCGGATATTCGTGGTTGAGTTCTGCATATAAACCTTGTGCTTTATCGCCACTGAGGTATTCAATCAATTTAACTGCGTTTGCTTTATTCGGTGCGTGTTTTGCAACTGCAACGGCACTGATATTTTTATGTGTACCGTATTTACCACTTGGGAAGTTAATGATTGCAGATTCTGCCCAGGCTTTTTGTTTTTCGTCATCTAACATTTTGCCATAGTAGTAGCTATTGCCTAAAGCGTAGTCACAAATACCTTCTTTAATTGCTTTTACTTGGTCACGGTCGCCACCTTGTGGTTTCTGTGCTAAGTTTGCTTTTAAGCCTTCTAGGAATGCTTTGGTTTTTTCTACACCGTAGTGTTCTATCATTGAAGCAAAGAGCGATACGTTGTAAGAGTTTTTACCTGAGCGGACACAAACCTTGCCTTTATATTCCGGTTTAGCTAAGTCTAAGTAGTCAAAACCTGCCGGTAATTTGCCTACTCGATCTTTCGATGTATAGATTACACGTGCACGAGTGGTTAAACCGAACCAGTCACCTTGAGAGTCACGGAATTGTGCAGGAATGTTCTTCTCTAATACTTTTGATTCAATTTTTTGTGATAAACCGGCATTTACAATCTCCATAACACGCGAGATATCTACGGTTAAAAGTATGTCTGCCGGGCTAAGTTCGCCCTCTTTTTTCACACGATCAACTAAGCCACGATCTGCGAAGATAACATTTACTTTAATGCCGGTATCTTTTTCAAAGTTTTTCAGCATTGGCTCAATTAAATACGGCTGGCGGTAAGAATAAACGTTTACTTCATTAGCAGCAAAAGTAGTAGTTGATGCAAAAGCAGAAACTGCAAGTGCGAGAGTAGAAAGGGCTTTTTTCATTTTCATCTCCTAGAATAAAATATGAGCGGTATCTTGGCTAGTGTAGTCTTAATTTAAATCAAAATCAATACGAATTATTCTTATTTATTAAAAACAAATAGCGGATAAGCTTGTCCTTATCCGCTATTTTCTTATAAGCTAATAATCTGATTATTTCGCGATACGCTTATATTGCATACGATGTGGCTGAGTCGCAGCTTCTCCAAAAGTTTTCTTCTTCCATTCTTCATAGTCAGAGAAGTTACCTTCGTAGAAAGTCACTTTGCCTTCATCGCCGTAGTCTAAAATATGGGTAGCAATACGGTCTAAGAACCAGCGGTCGTGTGAAATCACCATTGCACAGCCCGGGAATTCTAAGATCGCATTTTCTAGCGCACGCAGGGTTTCGACGTCAAGGTCGTTGGTTGGTTCGTCCAGTAACAGTACGTTACCGCCACGTTGGAGAAGCTTCGCTAAGTGTAAACGACCACGCTCACCGCCTGATAACTCGCCGACACGTTTTTGTTGATCCACGCCTTTGAAGTTGAAACGTCCAACATAAGCACGGCTTGGAATCTCAAAGTTGCCGATTGTCAGAATATCTTGCCCGTTAGACACTTCTTCCCACACCGTTTTTTTATCATCCATTGAATCACGGAACTGATCCACAGAGGCAAGGGTAACAGTCTCACCCATTACAATAGAACCTGAATCCGGTTGTTCTTGCCCTGAAAGCATACGGAATAGGGTTGATTTACCCGCACCGTTCGCCCCGATAATGCCGACAATCGCCCCTTTCGGAATCGAGAAAGATAAATTATCAATTAAAGTGCGGTCTCCGTAAGATTTACTTAAACCTTCCACTTCAATTACTTTATCGCCTAGTCTTGGACCTGGTGGAATAAACAATTCGTTGGTTTCGTTACGTTTTTGGTATTCGCCGCTGTTAAGCTCTTCAAAACGTGCCATACGCGCTTTACTTTTCGCTTGGCGACCTTTAGGATTTTGGCGTACCCATTCCAATTCTTTCTCAATCGATTTTTGACGAGCAGATTCTGCCGCTTGCTCTTGTGCCAAACGTTTCTCTTTCTGTTCTAACCAAGAAGAGTAGTTACCTTCCCAAGGAATACCCTCACCACGGTCAAGCTCTAAAATCCAACCTGCCACGTTGTCTAAGAAGTAACGGTCGTGGGTAATCGCTACTACTGTGCCTTCGTAGTCGTGTAAGAAGCGTTCTAACCATGCCACAGATTCTGCATCCAAGTGGTTGGTCGGTTCGTCTAACAACAACATATCTGGTTTTTCGAGCAACAGACGGCAAAGTGCCACACGACGACGTTCACCCCCTGATAAATGCTCGATCTTAGCATCCCAATCCGGCAGACGTAACGCATCGGCGGCACGCTCTAATTGGTTTTGCAGATTATGACCGTCGTGGGCTTGAATAATCGCTTCCAGTTCCGCCTGTTTAGCCGCTAACTTATCAAAATCCGCATTTTCATCAGCGTACATCGCATAGACTTCATCAAGTTGCGTTAAGGCATTTTTGACTTCCGCTACCGCTTCTTCCACCGCTTCACGCACGGTTTGTTGCGGGTCAAGTTTAGGCTCTTGTGGCAAGTAGCCGATTTTAATGCCCGGCTGTGGACGAGCTTCGCCTTCAAACTCCTTATCCACACCTGCCATAATACGTAATAGGGTTGATTTACCGGCTCCGTTTAAACCGAGTACACCAATTTTTGCACCCGGGAAAAAACTTAAAGAAATATCTTTAAGGATATGACGCTTTGGCGGTACAACTTTACCGACACGGTGCATCGTATAAACAAATTGAGTTGACATCGTTAGTTTTCCTCACAAAAAAATTCTCCCTATTTTACTTGAATTTACTGCCAAAATATAGGGCACTTTTTGATTGCGTTGACTATCTCCGATTTCTTATTGTGAATGAATGCAAAACAAGGGATAATACCATGTTTATTTTTATGAGATGATTTAGCAAGCGGTCAGATTTTTTTATTATTTTGCAAAATCAGTTACGTTTTTGATCGCTTGTATTCTGTAATTCTGTGGATGTTATGGTCGATTATATTTTGTTAGTCATCAGCACTGCCTTAATTAATAACTTTGTCCTAGTAAAATTTTTAGGACTTTGTCCGTTTATGGGCGTGTCGAAAAAAGTTGAAACTGCAATCGGAATGGGGCTTGCCACCACTTTCGTGTTAACAGTTGCCTCACTTTCTGCCTATTTGGTGGAAACTTACCTGCTTGTGCCGTTAAATGCTCAGTTTTTAAGAACCTTGGTGTTTATTTTAGTGATTGCGGTAATTGTTCAGCTAACGGAAATGATCGTACATAAAACCAGCCCGATGCTTTATCGGCTATTAGGCATTTATTTACCGCTTATTACCACCAACTGTGCCGTACTTGGGGTGGCATTACTGAATGTGAATTTAGCCAATAACTTAGTGGAGTCTGTGCTTTACGGCTTTGGTGCGGCTGCTGGTTTTTCCTTAGTATTAGTCTTGTTTGCGGCCTTGCGTGAGCGTTTGGCGGCTGCCGATGTGCCGCGTCCATTCCAAGGGGCTTCTATTGCCCTGATTACTGCAGGTTTAATGTCGCTTGCCTTTATGGGCTTTACAGGGTTGGTGAAACTATAATGTTAGATCTTCCAATTATTGCCTATATCCTTGTTGCTATTGCGATTATTGCTCTGATTTTCGGGGCGGTATTAGGCTATTCCTCAATCAAACTTAAAGTAGAAGCCGATCCTATTGTTGAAAAAATTGATGCTTTGTTACCGCAAAGCCAATGTGGACAATGTGGTTACCCCGGCTGTAAACCTTATGCTGAAGCGATTGCCAATGGTGATGTAATCACTAAATGTGTACCGGGCGGGCAGCCTTTGGTAGTGAATCTTGCCGAGCTTTTAGGTGTTGAAGTGCCTGCAATAGATGGAATGGTAGAGCCTGAAGTGAAAGTGGCATTTGTAATTGAAGATATGTGCATTGGCTGCACTAAATGTATTCAAGCCTGTCCGGTGGATGCGATTATCGGTACCAATAAAGCAATGCACACTGTGATTGCTGATCTTTGCACAGGTTGCGAGCTATGCGTTGCGCCTTGCCCGACTAACTGTATTGAAATGATTCCGATAAAACAAACAACAAAATCTTGGAATTGGCAATTTGACCAAAATTTAATTATCCCGATTGTGAATACGACCGAACTACAAAAAAAATTAGTGACCGGCGGAGGGCAAAATGAGCCATCCTAATTTAGTGATTGAGCGAATCCGCCAAAATAAAGAAACCGGAAAATTATGGGATTTCCCGGGTGGTATTCACCCTATGGAAAATAAAGCCCAATCGAATGGCAAGCCTATTCGTCGCTTAAATTTACCTCGCTTTTTCTATGTGCCGCTGGTGCAGCATTCCGGCTGGGCGGGTGAGCTATTGGTTAAAGTTGGGGATAAAGTCTTAAAAGGCCAGCAACTTACTAAAGGTGATGATTATCGTCAATTACCGGTGCATAGCCCGACCTCCGGTAGGGTTATCGGTATTGAGCCTTACCCCTCTGCACATCCCTCCGGATTGCCGGAAATGACGGTTATTATTGAAACCGACGGTAAAGATGAGTGGGATGAACGTCAGCCGATTGAGGATTTTCTAACTTTAACAAGCGATCAAATTATTCAAAAAATTTACCAATACGGTATTGCGGGGTTGGGCGGTGCGGTATTTCCAACGGCATCAAAACTAAATTTTGCCGATAAATGTTGTAAGTTACTGGTAATCAACGGGGCAGAATGTGAGCCATATATCACCTGTGATGATCGCTTAATGCAAGACTACACTCACGATATAATCGAGGGTATCCGCATTTTACGTTATGTGCTACGCCCTGAGGAAGTCGTCATTGCGGTGGAAGACAATAAGCCTGAAGCCATTAAGGCATTAGAAAAAGCATTAAAGGGCTCAAACGATATGTTTGTGCGAACGATTCCGACAAAATATCCATCGGGTGCTTCGGATCAACTGGTGCAAGTGCTGACAGGGTTGGAAATCCCTTCCGGCAAGCGAACCATTGAAATGGGCATTGTAATGCACAATATCGGTACGGCATTTGCAGTAAAACGGGCGATTATTGATGATGAGCCGTTAATTGAACGGGTAGTAACGCTTACCGGCGATAAAATCCGTAATAAAGGCAATGTGTGGGCAAGATTAGGGACGCCGATTCAGCATTTATTGGAACAGGTTGATTACCAAGCAGACAAACGCTTTCCGGTCTTTTTCGGTGGTCCGATGATGGGCTTTATTTTGCCCTCGTTACAAGCTCCGATCACCAAAACAGCTAACTGTTTAATCGCGCCGGATCATTTTGAATACGCACCACCGGAGCCGGAACGAGCTTGTATCCGTTGTTCGAGCTGCTCAGATGCCTGCCCGGTTGGATTATTACCGCAGCAACTTTATTGGTTTGCCCGTTCGGAAGATCACGATAAATCCAAAGAATACCGCCTAGATGCCTGTATTGAATGCGGTGTTTGTGCTTATGTTTGCCCAAGTTAC
Source organism: Mannheimia granulomatis (assembly GCF_011455695.1). Lineage (NCBI taxonomy): Bacteria > Pseudomonadati > Pseudomonadota > Gammaproteobacteria > Pasteurellales > Pasteurellaceae > Mannheimia > Mannheimia granulomatis. Next base: position 205,193 of record NZ_CP015030.1, read on the forward strand.
ATTCCGCTGATTCAATATTTTCGCCAAGAAAAAGCGAAAATTCATGAAGTGGAAGAAAAAGCCCGTAAAGCAGAGGAAGCCAAACAGCGTTTTGAAGCCCGAGAGGCTCGTTTACAAAAAGAAAAAGAGGCTCGTACTGCACGTATTACCCAAGCCGCTGAGAAACGCCGAGAAGAAGTGGCAAATGCCGGCGGAATTGATCCGGTTAAAGCCGCTCTTGAACGTTTGAAAGCGAAAAAATCGGACCACACAGAACAACCGGTTGTTCAAGCTAAAGCGAACGGTGAGCCGGACAACAGTGATTTAATGGCACAGCGTAAAGCCCGCCGAGCTGCAAAATTAGCAGAACAGGAACAAGCAGTTAAGAACAATGTAGAAACGGAGAATCATTCACCAGAAACCGCGCTTAATGACCCTCGCAAAGCAGCGGTTGCTGCCGCACTTGCTAGAGCCAAAGCGAAAAAGGCGACTCAACAAGCGGTCGGAAACGGTGAAAATATTGCAAATCCGGATAGTGAAATTGAAACCCGCAGGGCGGTGATTACTCCACCGGATGAGACAGACCCTCGCAAAGCAGCGGTTGCTGCCGCACTTGCTCGTGCTAAAGCGAAAAAAATGGCTCAACAAGCGGTCGGAAACAGTGAATATTCTGCAAAATTGGATGAAACCATAGGGACGAATAATCATGTTCCCGAAACTGTGGCAGAAGACCCGCGTAAAGCTGCCGTTGCTGCTGCATTAGCTCGGGCCAAAGCCAAGAAAGCGGCTCAACAAGCGGTTGAAAATAGTGAGAATTTTGCAAAATCGGATAATGAAAATGAAATCGTTGGGGCGAATGGTAATGCTCCTGAAACAGCAGTCGAAGATCCACGCAAAGCTGCTGTTGCGGCAGCCATAGCTCGAGCCAAAGCGAAAAAAGCGGCTCAACAGGAGAAGAATAATGTTTAGTAGTCTAATCCCCGAATTTCCTTGGTCGTTTTTATTCGTGCAGGATTTAATTGGTACTATTGTGTTTGCCATTTCAGGGGCTATCGCGGCCCGCCAGCATAAAATGGATATTTTCGGCATGTTTGTGCTGGCATTTGTAACCGGTGTTGGTGGTGGCACATTGCGAGATATGATGATTGGCTCGACTCCCGTGTTTTGGATGAAACAGCCGATTTATGTGTTGATGATTACTTTGGCAGTAGTTATCACTGCCATTTTCCGTAATCAAATTTCCCGCAAAAGTTGGCAAACAGGGTTGTTAGTATTTGATGCAATTGGACTGGGCGTTTTTACTGTTATTGGCGTGCAAAAAGGGTTGGATTTCGGCTTGCATCCTCTGATTTGTATCGCGCTTGGTGCGGTAACAGGCTGCTTTGGTGGCGTAATTCGCGATATTTTACGCAATGAGGTGCTGATTGTTCTACAAAAAGAAGTGTATGTGACGGCAAGTTTGATTGGTGGTGTGATTTTTGTAATGGCCAACTCATTGGGGCTGGAAAGCGATTGGGTTTATTTAACAACGGTTGCTACTGTAATTACTATTCGCTTACTGGCAATCCGCTTTAATTTGAATTTGCCGAAGGTATAACAAGCGGTCAAATTTTACCGATTTTTTGTAAAAAAGAATGAAAAAAGACCGCTTGTGTGGTTAGAAAAAGGAAAGATATGTTTAAAATGGTCAGTTCCCCCCATACGCATTCAAGCAATCTGACAGCAAATTTTATGTTGTGGGTAATTGCGATGATGCTACCTGCTTTAGGGGTTCAGCTTTATTATTTTGGGTTTGGAGTTCTCATTCAAACGCTATTAGCGATTAGTCTTGCAATAGTGATTGAAATCATTATTGCAAAATTACGCAAAAAAAAGACCGCTTTCTATTTATCGGATTTATCCGGCATTTTAACAGCGATGATTTTAGCGATGTCAATTCCACCTTATGCTCCTTACTGGGTAGTTTTGATTGGGGTAATAGTCGCATTATTATTAGCAAAACATAGCTATGGTGGTTTAGGGCAGAATTTGTTTAATCCTGCAATGGTAGGATACGCTTTATTATTGGTTTCTTTTCCTGTTCAAATGACATCTTGGATGGTGCCAACTCATTTGCTCAGTGAACCACCAATGTTTGCAGACGCAATATCGCTTATTTTTAAGGGAGTAAGCACTGATGGCTTTAGTGCATATCAGCTAGTAAATAGTGTAGATGGTATTGCTCAAGCGACACCTTTAGATAGTATGAAAAGCAATGGCCATAAATTGGGTTTTGAGGCTGTGATGGCAAGCCCGATTTTTAGTGGATTATTTGCAACAGGTTGGTTTCAACTGAATATTGCCTTTTTATTTGGTGGGTTAGTTCTGATTTATAAGCGAATTATTCATTGGCAAATTCCTGTTTCAATGCTGACGGTATTTTTATTGTTGAGTTTGGTAACAGAACTTTTTTCTAATAATCTACACTTACATCCAATTACTCATCTGTTTAGCGGAGCGATGATGTTTGGTGCATTTTTTATTGCAACAGATCCTGTTACCGCCTCGATTACACCTAAAGGAAAGTTAATTTTCGGCAGTTTGGTTGGTTTGTTGATGTATGTAATTCGTTATTATGGCAATTACCCGGATGCGATAGCGTTTTCAGTCTTGTTGGCAAATATCTGTGTGCCTTTAATCGACCATTATACGCAGCCAAGACTATACGGTACAAAATTGGATAAAAGATAATGAATACTTCAAAAGTTACTTTGAAATATGCCTTAATTTTAGGTGTGATTGCGTTGCTTTGTACGGCGGTTTCTACCGGTGTGTATTTGCTTACAAAAGGCAAAATTGATGATGTTACCGCAATGCAGCAACGCAAGTTATTAGAAGAAGTCGTGCCGAGAACACATTTTGATAATGATGTATTAGCCACTTGTAAAGTGGTTAAGCTAGAGCATGCGCCTTATTTAAATCGTATTTATTTTGCAAAAAAATCGGAAAATCTAACCGCTTACCTTATTCAAGGCACTGCTCCTGATGGTTATTCGGGCAATATTGTGCTGCTAATGGGGATTCAGCCAAATGGCAATGTATTAGGTGTTCGTACCCTTGAGCATAAAGAAACACCAGGCTTAGGCGATAAAATTGAGACCCGTATTTCAAATTGGATTTTATCTTTTACTAATAAATTATTTAGTTTGGAAAATGAAGCCGATTGGAATGTTAAAAAAGATGGTGGGCAATTTGATCAATTTACCGGGGCGACTATTACTCCTCGTGCGGTAGTGAATAACGTTCGCCAAAGTGCGAAATGGGTGATTACTGAATTAGCACAAAATCCGGCAATGCTTGCGCAATTTCAATCTTGTAAATAATCGGTAGAAGAAATGGAAACAGATAATCAAATTCCTGTGCTGAATGTAGAAGCTGAGCCTAAACAAGTTTCGGTGTGGAAAAACCTATTTACTGAAGGTGTTTGGAAAAATAACGGGGCGTTAGTCCAATTACTCGGGCTTTGCCCGCTACTTGCAGTTTCAAATAGTGTAACCAATGCGTTAGGATTAGGCCTGGCAACTATGTTTGTGTTGATTTGTACTAATCTGACAATTTCGCTTTTCCGAAAAGTGATCCCCCATGATATTCGCATCCCGATTTATGTTATGGTGATTGCAACGGTAGTAACTGCGGTTCAATTACTAATGAATGCTTTTGCATTTCCTGTGTATCAATCATTGGGGATTTTTATTCCGCTGATTGTTACCAATTGTATTGTGATTGGTAGAGCAGAGGCTTACGCTTCAAAAAATGAGGTTAAACTCTCTGCTTTTGATGGCTTTGCAATGGGATTAGGGATGACATTAAGTTTGGTTGTTCTAGGGGCATTGCGTGAGGTAATCGGCAACGGAACTTTATTTGACGGATTAGATTTATTGCTGGGTGATTGGGCAAAAGCACTCCGTATAGATGTGCTGCATATTGATTCCGGATTATTATTAGCTATTTTACCACCGGGAGCTTTTATTGGGCTTGGGGTGATTTTGGCTGTGAAGAATATTATTGATAGGAAGTAGTACTTTACCCCATACGAGCCGTATGGGGTTCGATTAACCGAGTCACGCTGTGGCTAAAGTCCCGGAGGGACTTAGATTATCTAGCCTGGCACGGCTCGTGCGAGGCACATATGGGAGTTAAAGAGATAATATGACACGAATTACCGCCCAAGACGGCTATACGCACAAATTCTTATGGTCTTTTCTGCACCCGAGATATTGGGGAGTGTGGTTAGGGGTGTTTGGATTGGTGATTTTAGCCTATGTGCCGGCTCGTTTGCGGGATAAGTTTTCCGGTTGGATTGGGAAAATGGCTTACCAATATCTTAAAAAGAAAAATAAAAAAGGCTATCATCGAGCAAAAGTGAATTTGCGTTACTGCTTTCCTCATTGGGATGAGCAAAAACGAGAAGAAGTGATTGAACGGATGTTTGTTACTGTGGCGCAAACCATGCTTGCCATTGGTGAAACCGCTATTCGCCCTGTTTCTTATTTACAAAAACGCTGCGAGTTTTCCGGCTTTGAGCATGTTGTTAAAGCAAAAGAGAGCGGGAAAAACGTAATTATGCTTGTACCACATACGTGGTCGATTGATATGGCAGGCGTTGCAATGTTCTCTTTAGGTTATCCTATGACTTCCATGTACAATCCACACCGCAATGCGTTAGTCGATTGGTTATGGAATATTACTCGAGAGCGTTTAGGTGGGCGAATGCACACCCGTCAAAATGGTATTAAAGCGTTTTTGGCAGATGTGCGTAAAGGTGATGTCGGTTATTTTTTGCCGGATGAAGATTTTGGCGAAGAGTTAAGCGTCTATGTGGATTTCTTTGCGACCGAAAAAGCGACTTTACCGGGCTTAAATAAAATGGCGAGAGTGGCGAATGCAGAGGTTATCCCAATGTTTTCCATTTACAATGCCGAAAAAGCAGTTTATGAAATGGAAATTCTCCCTCCCCTTGAATTTTCGGGCGACCCTAACCAATCAGCTCGTGAAATGAACCGAGTGATTGAATATTTTGTTGAGAAAAACCCAGAGCAATATGTTTGGATTTTACGTTTGCTTAAAACCAGACGTAACGGGGAAGATATTTACGCAAATTAAAAAATAGGGGCGAATGATCATTCGCCCCTAAAACATTTTAAAATAACGCTTATTTCTCAGGCGTTTGAGCCAAGAGCTTAGTTAAAAGGTTCCAATAATTTTCCACCGCAGGAATATGCACTTTTTCATCCGGTGAGTGAGCATTTAAGATAGTTGGGCCAATTGAGACAAAATCCATATCCGGATAAATTTTCTTAATTAAGCCACATTCTAGACCGGCATGAATTACCTTAATTTCAGCTTCATAGCCCAAAATCTCGTCATAAATTGCCTTAGTTAATGGGGTGATTTTTGAATCCGGATTTGGCTCCCAGCCCGGGTAGCTACCTTTAAATTCAACATTTGCCCCAACTAAGGCAACTAACGAGCTGATTTTGCTCCTAACATCTGCTTTCCCTCCCTCAATTAGTGAGCGAGCAAGAATAGTTGCTTTCACTTCATTATTTTCTGTTTTAAGAATGCCAATACTTAATGAGGTTTCTACTACGTTTTCCACCACATCGCTATTACGAACAACGCCATTCGGTAACACATTGATAAAATGGATTAAACGCTGTGTGCTTGGAAGATCGAAACTTTGTGCCGGAATTGGGCTTTCTTCAATAAAAAAGCTGAAATTTGGCTCAGCAAATTTTAATTCCGATTTTAGTTGAGCAGCAATTTCGGTTAAACAAGCGGTCAATTTTTCCTTGTTTTTTGCAGATAACACGATGGTTGCGTGAGCTTCACGTGGAATAGCATTACGTACCGAACCACCTTGAATATCAGCAATTTGGAATTCGGCAATTGATTGTGCTTCAGCCAAAATGCGAGTGAAAACTTTAATTGCATTGGCTCGATTGGTGTGAATATCACAGCCGGAATGCCCGCCTTTTAAGCCTTTTAAAGTAATAGTCAACGCAGTATCTTGTCGGTTAGCTTCTAACTTAACCGGTAAGCTCACATTCACATCCTCGCCACCGGCACAACCAATATAGATTTCACCGTTTTCTTCGGTATCGGTATTGATCATTGCATCAGCTGTAAGCCAATTCGGACGTAAACCAATCGCCCCTTCCATTCCGGCTTCTTCTGTCATTGTAAGCAACACTTCAATTGTCGGATGAGCCAAGTCCGAGCTTTCCAACACCGCCATACAAGAGGCTAAACCAATGCCGTTATCAGCACCGAGTGTTGTTCCTTTAGCTTTCACCCATTCGCCATCAATATAAGGAAGAATCGGATCTTTTTTGAAGTCATGCACAGTGTCGGCATTCGCTTGTGGCACCATATCTAAGTGTGCCTGTAATGCGATAGTTTGGCGGTTTTCCATACCTGCTGTAGCTGGCTTGCGAATTAGAATATTACCGGCTTCATCACGTTCTACAAATAAATTTTTTGATTTTGCCCAATTCACAATAAATTCAGCCAGTTCCTCTTCGTGATAAGACGGATGAGGAATAGAACAGATTTTATCAAACCATTGCCAGAGCAGGTGAGGGGCGAGAATTGAGATTTCAGACATAGATAACTCCTTTGTAAAATTTTGCGAAAAAATGACCGCTTAAATTTAAGTCGGCATAGATATTCTCTATTTTAGAATAAGTTAAGGTGATTTTTCACTAAAAACAAGGAAAGAATTGTTTTTCACATTGGAAAAATTATTTTAGTCGATATGGGAGTTGTGAGTATTTTTTGTACTAAATGTGCGGTTGTGTGAGCGTTTAGATAAAAAATTAAATGAAATGATGGCGAAAAAAGCATTTTCGGGTTATCCTAACGCAATTTTTATATTCAGGGGTTGGTCCCAATTTTATATTAGGTTGTTTCTATGAGTGAAAAGTACACAAATGAAAAATATGTGGTAACGTGGGATATGTTCCATATGCACGCCCGTAAGTTAGCAGAGAATTTATTACCTGCTTCCCAATGGAAAGGGATTATTGCAGTAAGCCGTGGCGGTTTATTTCCCGCTGCTGTTTTAGCACGTGAATTGGGTGTTCGCCACGTAGAAACAGTTTGTATCGCAAGTTATGAGCACGATAATCAAGGTGAGCTAAAAGTATTGCATGCGGCCCAAACTGATGGTGAAGGCTTTATTGTGGTAGATGATTTAGTGGATACCGGCAACACAGCAAAAGAAATTCGTAGAATGTATCCGAAAGCTCGTTTTGTAACGGTATTTGCTAAACCACATGGTGCACCACTTGTTGATGATTATGTGATTGATATTCCTCAAGAAACTTGGATTGAGCAACCTTGGGATTTAGGTATTACCTTTGTTCCACCGCTTGCTCGCAAGTAATTTTATCGTGTAATGGACAATGAAAATTGTCCATTATTTTTACCTGTTTTGTAGATTTTTAAAATGAGTTTAGGTCATCTTTATATTATTTCAGCACCAAGTGGTGCAGGAAAATCGTCATTAATTAACGCATTATTGGCAGATTTACCCCGCTCTGAAGTTCAACTCTCTATTTCTCACACAACACGTCAACCTCGCCCCGCAGAAGAAGATGGTGTGCATTATTATTTTACAACCCATGATGAGTTTAAGCGTTTAATTGAACAGGGGCATTTTTTAGAATGGGCAGAGGTGTTTGGTAATTACTATGGTACCTCATTGCCAATGATTGAACGTAGCCTTGAACAAGGTATAGATGTCTTTTTAGATATTGATTGGCAAGGCGCACGTCAAATTCGTGAAAAAGTGCCGAATGTGAAAACTATCTTTATTTTACCGCCTTCAAAAGCGGAATTAGAAAAACGATTAATTGGGCGTGGGCAAGATTCGGCAGAAACCATTGCAAAACGGATGGCGGAAGCCGTGTCAGAAATGAGCCATTATGATGAGTTTGATTATGTAATTATTAACGATGATTTCAAGCAGGCTTTAGCTGAATTGAAATCTATTTTAATGACAGAGCGTTTGTGCTTAAAGAGTCAGAAAATTCGCCATCAAAATCTGATTGGTGAACTGTTAAATGATTAAATGAACATTTGTTCATTTTAGCTGGCAAGTGAAAATATTTTTACGTAAAATACGACAAATTTTTATTTAAGTAAGGAAAGTGTAATGAAACTCTCTAAATTAGCATTCTCCGTAGTGCTTGCATTAGCCTTGAGTGCTTGTACAACCGGGAATATGAGTCGTGATGGTTCGTTGCAACGGGCAACAGATACCTATCAAAGTTATGAAGAAATCACCAAACAATATCAAATCAATGAACAATGGTGGCAGGGTTATAGTGATGCGGAATTAAATCGCCTTGTTGATTTAGCAATTAAAAATAACCTTGATTTGGCAAAAAGCGGGATCGCCGTTAATAAGGCTCTTTATAAAGCAAACTTGGTTGGTGCTGAATTAGTACCTACTTTTAGTGCTTCTGGTACAGCCTCCGCTTCTAAAGGTATAGGCTCTACTTCAAATAATATTTCAACAGGTGTTTCAAACACTACAGCTCAAGCTGCATTTAATTTGAGTTATACCATTGATTTATGGCAGCGTTTGGCGGATACCGCGAGTGCAGCTGAGTGGACTCATAAAGCGACGATTGAAGATTTAAAAGCAACTCGTTTGTCGATTATTAACTCTGTGGTGACGACTTACTATAATTTGGCTTATTACCATGATGCTATTCGTCTTACGGAAGATAGTATTAGAGATTATGAGCAAATCAGCCGTATTTTAAATAATAAATTAAGTGCAGGTGTAATCGACCGTCTAGCGGTGGATCAAGCTCAGCAAACCGTATTAAATGCACGAAATAATGTGGTTAAATTACGTACTGAGCAAAAAGTGGCGGAACAGACATTACGTAATTTGTTAAATATTCAACCAAATACACCGCTTAATATTCGTTATCCGAATATTATGAATGTGAAATTACAAGATATTGATTTAAATGTGCCGGTTTCAGCTATTGCAAATCGCCCTGATGTGGTTGGAGCGCTACAACGTTTACAAAGTGCGTTTAAAACTTTAACGGCAACAGAAAAAAGCTGGTTCCCAACCTTAACTATTGGCGGTTCAATTACAGGTAGTGCGAAAAATTTAGGTAACTTGGCGGATAATCCTGTAGGTAATGGTCTTATTAAATTGGATTTACCTTTCTTAGATTGGAATCGTGTGAAAAATAATGTAAAAATCTCAGAAACTGATTATGTTACAGCTCGTTTGAATTATGAGCAGAAAATTACCTCAGCATTAAATGAGATTGATCGTTATTATTACAGCTACACACAAGCAAAAAGCACATTAAAAACCTTGCAAGATACTCATGAGCATGACAAACGTATCAGTTCATACTATAAAAATCGCTATGAGCAAGGAATTTCCGAATTCCGTGATTGGATTACATCAATGAACACTGCACGTAACTCGCAGCTTGCTATTTTAAATGCAAAATATGCGATTATTGCTAATGAGAATGCTGTTTACCAAGCTATGGCAGGTAAATATAGAAAATAGGCGATATAAAAAAGAGTGAGTATTTTAAAATACTCACTCTTTTTGTTCGATAGATATTTAGATTAACCCTAGAACCTTTCTACCGTTAACACTTGCAATATTTGCCATTTCTTCTAGATTAGTAAAGCGGCAACCGGCAGAGAGTAGGCTGAGTTCTTGCCACATATCGCCTTCACAAAGTGGCACCATGTAGTCACAGATATTGTCTGTGCCGATTGCAACAGTAATTCCTTCCGGGATGAGTTCATCTGCCGGTGTTAATGCATTATGGAACGGTTGCAGATCTTCTTTTCTGCCGCTATCAATCCATGCCATCGGGCAGGCAATCACCATCATTTGACTTTCTTGCATTTTTTTGTAAAGCATTTTACGGTAATCTTTTGGATGTGCGCCGATCGAAATACCATGAATGGCAACCACTTTCCCTTGCATACCATGTTCGATAGATTTATCGCACAGTTGCTCGGTTTCTTTCTCTTTTGGTGAGTTAAATTGATCTACATGGACATGCAACATTTTACCGAGAGATTTTGCTTTATCCATTAAAATATCCATAGCTTCCAATCCTTTACCGTAATCCAATTCATCTCGGTATGGCAAGCCTCCAATCATATCCACCATTTCAGATCCGATATCAAACCACTTTTTAGCAGTTGGCTCAATCACGCCTTTTAAGGTTTGGTTAGCAAATTTTAAAATAATATCACTTTTATAAACTTCTCGAGCTTTGTGGGCTGCAATAATAGCTCTGTCCTCGCAAACCTGATCAATATCAACAAAGGTACCGAATGCTGTAACCCCTTGAGAAATCATTAACTCAATAGCTTGTGAAAAACGGCGATAATAGTCATCAACACTAGAGTTTCGTTTTACTTCATCAACTAAATCCCATTTTTGCTGAAGATTAGCATTTTGGTAGACAGTAATTTTTTCAGGTGTCATTGTAAACGCACGGTCAGCGTGAGCATGTGCATTAACCCAGCCGCCTTTTTTGATAATTTCATCACGAATATGGCTTTTTAGGGTGCGAATCAATTGGCTCATTTATGCTCTTCCTCTGTGTTATATATTGAATCTGCAAATTTAGGGTGATAAACGCTTTTGTTTGAAAACGTAAGTATAAAGAATAAAAAAATCGCTTATAAAAGCGATTTTTAAAAAGTAAGAAATGAATAATAAAAGAGCCACGCCTCGAAAAACGATGCGTAGCTTTGTAGAATTTACTTTTGTGAGTGTATGGTGATTCATTTCTAGTTCCTTGTTTGGACTAGAGCAGTAGTATAATGATTTTTTTATAAAATAGCAAACGTTTGCCTAAAGTTGAAATTTATAGATAAACTTTTTACAATGGCAACGTTCTCATTGGGGTGCTACAAGCGGTCATTTTTAGTAAAAAATTTGCAAAATGTATTCGCAATCCTTTGAAGGATTGTTCACAGCTTCGCTTCCGTTGGCAAAGCCAACGTTCAAAAAGAAATGTTTTTGTGACCGCTTGTGGCTGAGAAAGACCCATAGAACCTGATCTGATTAATATCAGCGTAGGGATTTGAGATAGCAAACTGCCATTCTTAAATCCTTCTATTTATTGATTTTTAGAAGGAAACGTTATGAAATTTATTGTATCTTCGCTGGCACTTTTTGCCGCGACAGCCTTTGCTCAGCAGCCCACCCTAACGGTTTATACCTATAGCTCTTTTGCTTCTGAATACGGACCTGCACCAAAATTAGAACAAAACTTCGAAAAAGTATGTAGCTGTGATTTAAAATTTATGCCTTTTGATGATAGTGTTACGATGTTTAATCGTGTACGTTTAGAAGGCAGTAAAACTAAAGCGGATGTAGTAGTCGGTATCGATAACTTTTTACAGCTTGAGGCGGAAAAATCGGGACTGTTCACAGAATTTGAGGTGAACACGCCTCTAGAGATTAAGAGCAAAATATTTTTCCCTTATGATACCGGCTCTTATGCGTTTATTTATGATAAAGAAAAATTAAAAAATCCACCTAAAAGCTTAAAAGAGCTGGTTGAACGCCAAGATTTAAAAGTGATTTATCAAGATCCAAGAAGCAGCAGCGTTGGACGTGGTTTTCTATTATGGATGAACCAAGTTTACGGAAATAAAGCGGCAAATGCTTGGAAAAGCTTAGCAAAACACACGGTAACTGTTGGTAAAGGGTGGTCTGAAACCTACGGTGCTTTTTTAAAAGGCGAATCTGATTTAGTATTAAGTTATACTACTTCGCCCTTATATCATCAATGGCATGAAAATACCGATAAATATGTGGCAGCACCTTTTGAAGAAGGGCATTTAGTACAAGTTGAAAATGCAGCTATCTTAAAAAGTAGTCAGCAAAAAGCATTAGCCAATCAATTTTTGAACTTTTTGCATACACCGGAATCACAGCATATTATTTCATACCATAATGTGATGAATCCTGTGTTAAGTGAAGGTGTTGATGCAGCCTTTGCAAAAATGCCAGCTTACAAAACATTAGAATTTAGCCAACCATCGCCTGAAACGGTTCAAAAGTGGCTTTCTGAGTGGTCAAAAAGTTGGTAATTGCATTAAATTAATAGGATGTGAACAAAAAAACAATAGCCGAATAATATTCGGCTATTGTTTTGAACGAAGTCAAATAAATGAAATTTAATGCAAAATTTTTGCAAATTCATTTGATTAGTTAGGCGATTTTGTGTTATTTATAGCCGCCGTTATTATGAAAGCCCGAAGATGTTGATTTTCGCGTATAGTGAAATTACAAGGAAGTTAGTTCGTATTCGGGGATAATAATTCCAACAATGAAAATTCTGAACAAGGAGTATAATCTATGACTCAAGTGGCTAAAACCACATCTCTAGGTTTATTGGCACTAGCCGGTGTTAAACCTTATGAGCCGAAAAAAGATGAAGAATATATGAATGAAGCTCAACGTGAGCATTTCACAAAAATTCTTAAAGCATGGCATAGCCAAATCATGGATGAAGCGGAACGAACAAAGAGCCAGCTGCAAGAGGATATGACTAACTTTGCTGATCCAAATGACCGAGCAAGCCAAGAGGAAGAGTTCAGTTTAGAATTACGTAACCGTGATCGTGAGCGCAAGTTATTGAAAAAAATTGAACAAACATTGCATAAAATTCAAGATGATGATTATGGTTTCTGTGAAACTTGTGGTGTAGAGATTGGTATTAAACGCTTAGAAGCACGTCCAACAGCTGATTTATGTATAGATTGCAAAACATTGGCTGAAATTCGTGAGAAGCAGCTAGGTTTATAATCAGTTTTACATAATGCCTCTTTTTTAAGAGGCATTTACTATTTTGAGGTGTATTATTTTTAATTATATTAAGTCATTGTTTTCCAAGTCTAAAAAACAAACACAGGAAAATGAGCAGAAACCAAGGGTGAAACAGACGGGGAATGTTGAAAAACCAAACCGTACTAAACGCTCAACGCCTAAATTGACCAGACAACAAAGTGCGAAAAAAAACGTTAAAGGGCATCAAACAGATGTACCCTCTCATCTTTTACATAAAAAATTCACGGTAAATGCTTCACAATATGGCATCAGTCCGAAGAGTTTCCCTAAAAATGCGCTTTCTATTGTTGATAAATTACACTTAGCTGGCTATGAAGCTTATGTGGTGGGCGGTTGTATTCGTGATTTACTACTTGAGAAAAAACCAAAAGATTTTGATATTGCTACAAATGCTCGCCCGGAAGATATTCAGCGTATTTTCGGCAGACAATGTCGTTTAATCGGTCGTCGTTTCCGTTTGGCTCATATTGTGTATGGACGTGAGATTTTTGAAGTAGCCACGTTTAGAGCGAGTCACGATTCTCATAGCAATGATAAAATATCAAAAGTAAGTGATGAAGGAATGTTACTGCGTGATAATGTTTACGGCAGCTTAAGAGACGATGCCGAACGCCGTGATTTTACCGTTAATGCGTTATATTATGATACAAAACGTAACTTAATTTTTGATTTCTTCAATGGTATTGAAGATTTAAGATCCGGAAAATTATCATTAATTGGAGAGCCGGCAATACGTTATCAAGAAGACCCTGTGCGTATGCTACGGGCTATTCGCTTTATGGCGAAGCTAGATATGTTTTTAGATAAAGCAACGGCTTCTCCAATTCGAGAGATGGCTCCTTTGTTAACTAATATTCCTGCTGCTCGTTTATTTGATGAATCGTTAAAATTATTGCAGTCGGGGCAAGGACTTAAAACTTACCAGTTACTACGTGAATATGGCTTGCTAAATTTCTTATTCCCTGTGCTTATTCCGTTTTTTACTCAAAAAGAAGACTCTAATGCTGAGCGAATGATTGTAAAAGCATTAACTTCTACTGATGAGCGTATTGCTGATAAATTGCCGGTGAACCCTGCGTTTTTATTTGCGGCACTGCTTTGGTATCCATTACGTGAAAAAATGGAACAGCTCAAAAATGAAGGTGGTTTTAACAGCCACGATGCGATGATGTTAGCAGCAAATGATGTGTTGGCAGAAAGCTGTAAATCTATTGCGTTGCATCGACGTCATACTGCGGTTATTCGAGATATTTGGTCATTGCAATTTCAAATGATGAAACGCAATGGAAATCGCCCACAACAAACGCTAGAGCATATTAAATTCCGAGCCGGTTTTGATTTATTGGTTATGCGTGCGGAAATTGAAGGAGGAGACTTAGTTGAGCTATCTGCCTGGTGGCATGAATATCAATTCAGTAATGATGGACAACGCAATGAGTTGTTAAAATCTGTCCGCCATTTATCAAGCGTGCAAGCAGAACAAAAGAAAAAACGTCGCCGTAAGACGTTTAGGAAAAGGTCAAAAGCAGCTAAAGTAGAATGATTTTATTGGGGCAAAATATTTTTTGCCCCAATAAAATTTAAGGATATGGTCGAAAAATCTTTCGCCCTTATAGGAAAGGTTATGCAAACAGTTTATATTGCCTTAGGTTCAAACCTAAATAATCCCTTAGAGCAGCTAAAACAAGCGGTCGAAAATTTAAAAAGTTTTGCAATTCGCTTTGAGATTAGCCCATTTTATGGTTCAAAGCCGGTGGGGCCGCAAGATCAGCCCGATTATGTGAATGCGGTAGCAAAATTTGATACTGATTTATCGCCAACGGATTTATTAGATAAATTACAAGGTATTGAACAGAAGCAAGGGCGGGTTCGTTTACGCCGTTGGGGAGAGCGTACTTTGGATTTGGATATTATTTTATATGGTAATCAGCAGATTCAAACCGAGCGTTTAACAGTGCCACATATTGAGATGAAAAATCGTGAATTTGTGATTGTACCGCTGTTTAGCTTAGCCCCTGATTTAATTTTACCCACAGGGGAAAAACTGTTCGATCTTTATCAGCAATTTAAAGATCACCAGATGGTTGTATTTAGTTAATCTTTTATTTATTTTCGCCAGTTTTGATCACCGCTCTGGATTTATCATCCATTTTCACATCAATGCGGTGATCAACTACCACATTCATATTAATCGTAATGCCTTCAGTAGGGGTTTCCAGCTGCACTTTTGGCGTGCAAGCGGTCAAATTTGCTAAAAATATTGCAAAATAAAATTGGCTCGTTTTCATTCTTTATCCGTGATGTTTTATTTTTCCAATTTTTGATAGAGATAATTTTCCAGTTTTTGTTCAAACTGAGAACCATAGTTAATCAAATCCCATAAATCAAACATATTTTCTCGGTGATTATAATTTAAATTTACCTTAGATTTTCCTTGATTTGAGGATAATTTTAATTTGCCATCCAGCACTAAATCCCCACTAGGTCCGACATTAATAAGACTACGAAAATCGTTGATTGTACTTTTATCTACTAAGTGTAGCAGAATTTGCTCGGTATAGCCGCTATTTCCCATTGCAGCCAGTAATTCAGGGGTGAAAGTTAAATAAGAGGTTTGTGCTTGGGTTAGTAGTCCATCACAGATATAACAAGGTTTACCGCTTAACCAGAATGGTAAAGTGGCGTTTGCTTTTCCTTTTAAATCAATTTGTTGATATTGTATAAAGTTAAGGAGTTCTTCGAAATCAATCCGCTCTAAGTTTAAATATGCGAGTTCTGTTTGTGGCAAGGAAAAGCGTTTAATATTGAGATTTCCCCCAAATAATTTAAAGGTTAGTTCATTTAAATTTAACGGTTTTGTTTTGTTATAAGGGTAGTAGCCGTTGATTTTCATAGAAATCTTATCTAGCGCTAAATCCCCTAATTTAATTTGTGCAATGTTGACTGCAATAGGCTTTTTGACTCCGAAGTGAAAATATCCGTCTTGGTAACGGTAAGGCAATGCAAACTCTATACCTGTGGCCTCACCATCCGGCAAAGATATGCCCCCGTTTCGAATAGCAAGATGCCCACCTGCGATTAAGCCGTTTTTTATGCTGGCACTAAAAGCAGTTTCTCCTCGAATCGTTCCTTGTTTGATAATCCATTGGCTTCGAAACGGAAAAAGTGGTTGAAAACCACGTGCGGATTGTTCCGGCCAATACAATTTACCGACAATTTGGCTGGCTTGTTCGGTTAATTGGCGGCGAGCAAAGAGTTTTAGCGGACCTAGTTCGGTTGTATTAATAATGCCTTTAAAATTGAGATTTTCGGTCCGACCGTTAAACGCTAATTTTGCCTCAGGTTTAGGTAAATTGCCGCCATAGCCAAAACGGATCTCTGGCGATTTTAATTTGATTTCACCCTTGAGTGTGTTCTGTGCAGTATCAAATTTGATTATGTCATTTAGAGTTAATTCTGTTTTTGGAATGATGGTGTCATTCAGTTTTATCTCGGATAGATCGCCTTTAAACTCAGTAAGCTGAATACTATTTTTATGCCATTGCCCCCGACCGTTTAAATTGACTTTGCTGTTAAAGGCTTTGAGAGTGGAATTTCCCCAAATTCTCCAGCTCCAGTTGTCTTGAAGGAGAGCAAGCTGAGGGGCATTTTGGAAGAAATCTAATGCTCCGGCTTTAAAATTATTTGCATAGCCGTCTAAATGGAAGTTGATATTTTTAAAGTCGGGGCTTTCGCCTTTTAAAATGGCATATAAACGACCGTGGATGCCGTATTTATCGACTTGTAATCCTGCAAGTGGAAAACGTAAATCTTCAATGGTTAAGTAGCGCTCTTTTCCGGTAAGTCGCAGTAGAGAAGAAGGTAGAAATTTTAGCCTTAGATCGTCAAATTTACCTTGTAAATCTAAAGGAATACTACTGTATAAAATAAAATTCCCATGTTTAATGTTCCCGGTTAATCGTATTGGGAGCATTAAGCTTTCTTGAGTGATTTCACCTCCTTCACTTGAAATCACGATATTGCCTTTTCCCCATCTATTTTGAGAAAGCAAGCTTATTCGTACAGCAGTCTTAATCGGGAACAGATTCTCTAACTGCAATGTTTCGGGGGTGAATTTAGCACTAATAAAGCCGTGAAATGGAAAGTGTTCTATTAAGTTCCAGTCAAAACGCCCCTGTTTTATTTCTAGATTTTTCCCGTCAAAGAGAAACGGAAAATCGAATTGATCGTTTTCTGAGCTTGCTAAATTAAGTTGCCAATTTCCTTCTAGTTGTTGTGCGGTATTTTGTTGCCAAGTTAGGGTTGAGGTTCCGCTTTGTAAGGTTGCATTTGAAATAATTTCATCAGGCAAGTGCCATTGGTATTTAGCTGAAAGCTGAGGGGGAAGTTGGTTTAGATCATCTTTGAGCTGAGCAGAGAAATTTAATTTGTGTTGTTCTTTTTCATTGGGGTGATAACTTAATTCGGCATTAAGTTGCTCAGTTGCAAAATTTGCCGAAAATTCGACCGCTTGTTGCTGTAAAGAAGCAGTAATACTTTGATTTAACGAAGTAATATGGAGTGACGCAGGCTTGCTTAATAAGGCATTTAGCCGAGGCGATAAATTTTCAGGTAGATTGATCCATGTTAAGGCGTGAATACTGACCTCACCATTGGGAATAACGGTTAATAAGGCTTTTAGTGATGTACCGGAATTATTACTTTGCGTTTGTGGTAACTGCGATAAGCATTGGTAGTCAACTTTTATGTTTTCGATAGATAAATGCTGTTTTTTAATCCAAGTAACGGCACTGTTATCCACGGTAAGCAGTAGGCAATTTTGGTAGGAAAGCTTAAAGTAAGGCAGCGATGTCCCCTGCCAGCTGGGGGTTAAGCCTTCGGTTAATTGAATTTGCCATCCCTTAGGTAAAAGCCAATTAAGCGTAGTACTGAGCGTTGAGCCGGACATAAGCACAGCAATCGCTGTCATTAACATGACCGCGAGAATGCCAAGAATGCCTAATGTCCGTTTCATCATAATTAAATGATATTAGTAAAGGGATATAAAATCGCAAGGAAAGTTGCTACTGTCCAAGCGGTTGGATTTTTAATGTTTTTTCCCAGTAGTAGCCAAGCTAACATAGCTAATATAACAAACTGTAGCATACAATAAATGGCGAAAGGGATAACTGACATATCAGGCATAATTTGTAGGTGTTGATAGAGTACGAATGCCGTCCAGCAATAATTGAGTACCAGCACAATTAACGCTATTTTGACCAATAATTTCAGGAAAACCTCCAATCGGCTTTTCGCTAGCATTAAATACCAACCGGCTAATAAAATACCCAGTAATATTTGTGCAAAGTTGTTGGCCCGAATGCCATTAAATAAAGAGGGAATTTCAAACCAATAGACTGCGAGGTATTGAATAATACCAACAGCAACAATAGCGAATCCGCAATACATTAAGGTGTTATATAGGTTCTCATCCTCCGGCAGGCGGAAGTAAATTAAACATAAAAAGATCGCCGCAATGTTAGCGATAGCAAGTGGATTGTGCTTAGGGGTAAAGCCTATTGAATAAATAAAGTTACCGATAGTAAAAATCAGCAAAAAAGGCAGGATAAAGGTTAAGCGACTACTTTGTCCACGGCAGATTTCGCCTTTCCATAGCACAATAAAGCTGATTAAAGCGGTAATGAAGATAGCTAATAAATAAGGTGAAATAAAAATAGAATTTGTTGGTGCAGCGTAAAAATTTAAAGCCATCTCGATAAATAGCATTAATACCATTGGCAAAGCCGCATGGGTGGCAATTTCAAGTTTTGACGGCGTATCGTGAGCGTGAGCCATAAATAATCCCAAAAGGTTCAAAGAAAAATGATTTTAGGACAAGATTATGCCATAATAACAACTGTTTTTTAACTTCAAGAGGGCATAAGAAATGCGAATTTTACATACTATGTTACGTGTGGGCGATTTAGAGCGTTCTATTAAATTTTACACTGAAGTTTTAGGGATGCGTTTATTGCGTAGAAGTGAGAATGAGCAATATAAATACACTTTAGCATTTTTGGGCTATGCTGATGAGAGTGAAAGTGCCGTTATTGAGTTAACTTATAACTGGGGTGTGGATAAATACGAACTGGGTACAGCTTATGGTCATATTGCATTAGGCGTGGATGATATTTACGCGACTATTGAATCTATACGTGCTGCCGGAGGCAAAATTACCCGTGAGCCGGGCCCTGTTTTAGGGGGGAAGACAGTTATTGCGTTTGCAGAAGACCCGGACGGTTATAAAATTGAATTTATTGAAAATAAAAACGCACAAGCAGCATTAGGTAACTAATTTTTGCACATTGTTGTGCGACAAGCGGTCGGATTTGTTTGAAAATTTGCAAAAATTTTCGCTAATCAGACCGCTTGTAGTTTAAATTGATGAAGAAAAGAAGATGGAAAAAACAGCGGAACAAATCGATTATAAATTATTAAAAAATCGTTTTCGGGGCTACTTACCTGTGGTAATTGATGTTGAAACAGCAGGGTTGAATGCACAGACAGACGCGTTATTAGAGCTTGCGGCGATTACGGTGAAAATGGATGAAGAAGGCTATTTAGTGCCTGACCAGAAATGCCACTTCCATATCAAGCCTTTTGAAGGAGCGAATATTAACCCCGAATCGCTGAAATTTAACGGTATTGATATTGATAACCCACTGCGTGGTGCAGTAGCAGAAAATATTGCGATTCCTGAAATGTTTAAAATGGTTCGTAAGGCAATGAAAGAGCAAGGTTGCCAGCGTGCGGTAATAGTTGCTCATAATGCGGCTTTTGACCAAGGTTTTATACAAGCTGCGGTGAAGCGTATTAATGCTAAACGTGATCCGTTTCACCCTTTTGCCATGTTTGATACCGCAAGTCTTGCCGGTTTTATGTATGGACAAACGGTTTTAGTCAAAGCATGCCAAATGGCTAAAATTGCTTTTGATGGTCACCAAGCACATTCTGCGTTATATGATACGGAAAAAACGGCCGAATTGTTTTGTGCAATGGTCAATCGATTGAAGGATCTGGAAGGCTTTCCATTAGCTTCGCCGGAGCAAAGCGGTTAAATTTATTTCTATCTTATTTGAATCTGTTTTTGGGAAGTTAGGGAGTGATTAGACTTTTTAACTTTTTAGAAGCAGATTTTTTTATTGTTTATAAATTGATTATATATACATTATAAAATGCTTTATTTCTTTGATTTAGGTAAAATATTTAACTTTTTGTCGGATTATTGTTCGTATAAAAAACTATTTTTATTAACTTTGCTAGCGAGTTCACATAATCAAAATAATCTGATTGTTTTGTTTTTCTAAAGGCGTAGCATATCGCTGTTTTAAATTAATTTACTAGATCAAGGAGACTTATTATGGCTATGCCATCTCAACGTTTTTCTCTAACTTGGGTGCTTAATTTATTTGGTACGGCGGTTGGAGCTGGGGTTTTATTTTTACCGATTAATGCTGGTATGGGCGGATTTTATCCACTTGTGATCATGACCTTATTAGTGGGGCCTATGACTTATTTAGCACACCGTGGGCTAACACGTTTTGTACTATCTTCAAAGAATGAAGGAAGTGATATTACTGAAGTTGTGCGTGAACATTTTGGCGATAAAGCCGGTAAATTAATTACACTGCTTTATTTCTTTGCGATTTTTCCAATTTTATTGATTTATGGGGTGGGTATTATCAATACCGTTAGTTCTTTTATTGAAAACCAACTTCATCTAACAGCACCACCTAGAGTGATTTTATCGTTTATCTTAATTGCAGCAATGATTGGGGTGATGTTGTTAAGTGAACAAGTGATGTTAAAAATCACTACTTGGTTAGTTTATCCGCTAGTCTTTATTTTATTTGGGCTATCAATTTACCTTATTCCTGAATGGAATGGTGCGGCATTAAAACAAATGCCGACAACAGGCGATTTTTTAACGACACTTTGGTTGACTATTCCGGTATTGGTTTTTGCTTTTAACCATTCTCCTGCAATTTCATCTTTTGCACTCTCGCAGCAAAATTTCTATAAAGATAGTAATAAAGCAGAAATTGAGGCAAGTAAAGTATTACGTTCAACAGCCTTTATTTTAGTGTTATTTGTGATGTTCTTCGTGTTTAGCTGTGTGCTTACACTCACGCCTGAAGAATTAGCCCAAGCAAAAGTACAAAATATTTCGATTTTGTCTTATTTAGCGAATAAATTTGATAACCCGATTATTTCCTATTTTGGTCCTTTCGTTGCCTTTTTAGCAATCGGTAGCTCATTCTTTGGGCATTACTTAGGGGCTCGTGAGGGATTAGAAGGGTTAGTCAACCAAATGCGTGAGCATCCGATTGAACCAAGCAAATTCCGTAAAATTACTGCGGTGGTTTTTTTAGTCGTCTTATGGATTGTCGCGACGATTAACCCAAGTATTTTAGGGTTTATTGAAAGTTTAGGTGGACCGATTATTGCGATGATTCTATTTATTATGCCTGTTTATGCGGTTTATAAAGTACCGGCATTAGCTCGCTTTAAAAATCTATTTAGTAATGCTTTTGTTTTTGTAATGGGCTGTATAGCTATTTCAGCGATAGTGTACGGATTACTTTAATCCATGTAGAATGACGCCCTTATTTTTATTATTTATTTAAGTGTGTGTTTATGATTAGTGTTTTTGATATGTTTAAGGTGGGAATAGGACCGTCCAGTTCCCATACTGTTGGGCCGATGAAAGCGGCGAAAGAATTTGTTGATGACTTACTTAATCGTAAATTTTTAGCAAAAATTGACCGCTTGCGTGTTGATGTTTATGGCTCTCTCTCGTTAACAGGACGTGGGCATAATACAGATACTGCTATTATTATGGGGCTAATGGGCTACCTTCCGCATAATGTTGATATTGAACGTATTGATCAAACCGTTGCTGGTTTAAAATCAACTAAGCAGTTAACCTTAGCTGAAAATAGTCAGCAGCCGAAAGTAATTACTTTTGATTTCTTTGAGGATATGCCTTTTCATCGCGATTTTTTACCGCTACACGAAAATGGAGTTAAGTTTAGTGCTTTTGAGGGGCAAAATTTACTCTTTGAAAATACTTATTACTCCATTGGCGGTGGTTTTATTGTTGATGAAGCAAACTTTGGCAAAGTCCAAGAAAGTACGATAACAGTACCTTTTCCTTATAAAAATGCAGCAGACTTATTGACACATTGTAGCGAAAATGGCTTGCCGCTTTCTTCTGTGGTGTGGAAAAATGAATTAGTACTTCACAGTAAAGAAGAGATTTCGGCCTATTTGGCTAAAATTTGGCAAACGATGGAAGCTTGCATCCAACGAGGTATACATACTGAAGGGTTATTACCTGGGCCAATAAAAGTTGCTCGCCGTGCTTGCTCTTTACGTCGTACATTAGAAGCGAACAGTAAGTTTAATATTGACCCGATGCAGATTATTGACTGGGTAAATATGTTTGCCCTAGCAGTAAATGAAGAAAATGCGGCGGGGGGAAGAGTCGTTACCGCTCCGACTAACGGTGCTTGTGGCATTGTGCCTGCAGTTTTGGCATATTATGAAAAATTTATTTCCCCTCTTAATACCGAAACAATAGAGCGTTATTTGCTGACAGCAAGTGTAATTGGTTCACTTTATAAGATGAATGCCTCCATTTCCGGTGCGGAGGTAGGATGTCAAGGCGAAGTTGGTGTTGCTTGTTCAATGGCAGCGGCTGCTTTAACCGAAATTATGGGGGGATCCGCAGATCAGGTTTGTATGGCTGCTGAAATCGGGATGGAGCATAATCTAGGATTAACTTGCGATCCTGTAGGCGGACAGGTGCAAGTGCCTTGTATTGAGCGAAATGCAATTGCATCAGTGAAAGCAATTAATGCCAGCCGTATGGCTTTACGTCGTACAACCCGTCCACAAGTAAGCTTGGATAAGGTTATCGAAACGATGTATGAAACGGGTAAGGATATGAATGCGAAATACCGTGAGACCTCCACCGGTGGTTTAGCTATAAAAATATTACCTTGTGATTAAAACAAAAAATCCACTTTCAAGGAAAGTGGATTTTTTATTCGGATTTAAATGGTAATTAACCCATACCGTATTTTTTTAATTTTTTGCGTAATGTACCACGGTTGATACCGAGCATTGTTGCAGCACGAGTTTGGTTACCACGTGTATATTGCATCACCATATCTAACATCGGGTGTTCGATCTCAGATAATACTAATTCGTATAATTCTGTTGGATCTTCGCCATTTAATTGAGATAAATAGTTTTTTAATGCAGCTTTCACATTGTCACGAAGCGGTTTGCTGACTTGCTGTGCTTGTGCATTTAACATGGTTACTGTTAATGGGTTTTGTGTAGGTTGTTGCTCTAACATTTTTTCTATCCAACGTTTATTCTTAAGATTCTAACGAATCGATTTAACAAAATCTTCTAATGCATTAAGTTGCTCGTGAGTCGAGCTTAATGTATTAAAAGTGCGTTTAAAATTTGATTCCGGCTGTAATTGTTCAATGTACCAACCAACATGTTTTCTTGCGATTCGATAACCTTTTTCTTCACCATAAAAGAGGTGCAGGTCTTCAATATGCTTAAACATTAATTGATATTTTTCATATTTGGCCAAGCTTGAATATTGTCCGGTTTCAAAAAAATCATTGATTTCCTTAAATAACCAAGGATTCCCAAAACTGCCCCTACCAATCATAACCGCATCGGCATGAGTATAGTCAAGAACAAATTTTGCCTTGTCTGCAGAGGTAATATCTCCATTAGCTATTACAGGGATTGAAATTGCTTGTTTGACTGCTTTGACACTCTCATATTCAGCCTCGCCGTTGAATAAACAGCTGCGAGTACGTCCATGAATTGTTAATGCAGCAATACCTGCTTGCTCTGCGATTTTGGCAATTTGAAGACAATTTCTATTTTCCGGATCCCAGCCTGTTCTAATTTTTAGCGTTACAGGCACATTCACAGCATTCACTACAGCATCTAATATTTGAGCGACTAATTCCGGTTCACGTAGCAGAGCAGAGCCTGCCATTTTTTTATTGACCTTTTTAGCTGGGCATCCCATATTAACATCAATAATATCGGCACCATACTCAACATTTATTTTTGCAGCTTCAGCCATTTCAGCTGGATCTGATCCTGCAATTTGTACAGCATTGATACCGATTTCTTCATGATGTGCTAAACGCAATCTTGATTTTTCAGTATGCCATACATCAGGGTTAGTGGACATCATTTCTGAAAAGGTTAAGCCTGCACCAAGTTGGTGGCATAAACGCCGAAAAGGTTGGTCAGTAATACCTGCCATAGGTGCAAGGAAAATACGGTTTTTTATTACATATTGTCCTATTTGCATTTTTAACCTTTTATTAACAAATTTGAAGTAATTTTAACCAGAAATATATCCAAATAAAAAGTACGGCAAATACCGTACTTCTTATATAAGCTAATTATCAGCTTTTGCTGACTTGAGGGGGCGTATGATACGCATTTTTTAATCATTTTGGAAGTCTATAAATTGGACAATTTGCAAAAATATTGAAAATATTTCTATTGACATCCCAAAAATAATTAAATTAAGGGTATTTAACCTGAATCAGGTTGCCTTGTGTTTGGTGCCAGTCAATTTCTGCGATGGTAGCGGTTTGAAAGGCAATATTGGCTTGATGATGAGTTAATGAGAGAGCCAGATCAAATACCAGTGGTAGATGAGAAATTACCAAAACCTGTTTTGCTCCCTCACTGCGCAAAAAGTCCAGATAGTTTTCTACCGTATATGGATTACCATCAGGTGTGATTTCATCCCAGATTTCAGTGATATTGGCAAAATTTTGTGAAAATTTAACCGCTTGCATACCTAAAATTAGTTGTTCAAGTGTTTGCTGAGCTCTTAAATAGGGGCTAACGATAATTTTATCTAATTGGATGTTTTGATTCATTAAATGTTGCCCTAGCCATTGCCCTTGTAATCTAGTGCTTTTTATACCAGAGTCGGTTAAAGAACGAGCTGCATCATTCGGTGCATTAAAACCAGCTTCCCCATGTCGCATAATCCAAATATTCATCACTTTCTCCTTCTGTTTGTATTTAAACTCTTGCAATTTAAGCGTATAATGAACGCCGTTTAAAGCATAATCAATATGTTTAGAAAGATTTTAACTTATATTTCAAATTCATTTACGGAGTCAAATAATGTCTAGAAAACTCAGAAGAACCAAGATTGTTTGTACAATGGGACCGGCAACGGACCGTGGCAATACTTTAGAAAAAATTATTGCAGCCGGTGCGAACATGGTTCGTATGAACTTCTCTCATGGTGTGCCTGAAGATCACATTGAACGTGCTAATAAAGTGCGTGAAATTGCATCAAGATTAGGTCGTCATGTTGCGATTCTTGGTGATCTTCAAGGCCCGAAAATTCGTGTATCTACGTTTAAAGATGGAAAAATTTTCTTAAATATCGGCGATAAATTTACCTTAGATGCAGATTTACCTCGTGGTGAGGGCTACCAAGAAGCGGTAGGTTTAGATTATAAAAACCTTCCAAACGATGTAGTGCTGGGTGATATTCTTTTATTAGACGACGGTAATGTTCAACTTAAAGTATTAGAAGTTGATGGCATGAAAGTTCATACTGAAGTTACTGTTGGTGGTCCGCTATCGAATAACAAAGGGATCAATAAATTAGGTGGTGGTTTATCTGCACCTGCATTAACTGAAAAAGATAAAGAAGATATCAAATTAGCAGCAAAAATCGGAGTGGATTACCTAGCGGTTTCATTTCCACAATCAAGCGCAGATTTACACTATGCTCGTGAATTAGCGAAAGAAGCTGGTTTAGATGCGAAAATCGTTGCTAAAGTTGAACGTGCAGAAACTGTTGCAACCGAAGAGGCAATGGATGACATCATTTTAGGTGCAGATGTTGTAATGGTTGCTCGTGGTGACTTAGGTGTTGAAATCGGTGACGCTGCCTTAGTCGGTGTTCAAAAACGTTTGATTCGCCGTGCACGTAAATTAAATCGTGTTGTTATTACTGCAACGCAAATGATGGAATCTATGATCAAAAAACCAATGCCGACCCGAGCAGAGGTTATGGACGTTGCTAACGCGGTATTAGATGGTACTGATGCTGTAATGCTTTCTGGCGAAACGGCAAACGGTGATTACCCGGTTGAAACGGTAAAATCAATGGCGGAAGTGTGCTTAGGCGCGGAAACTATGCCAAGCATTAATATCTCTCGCCACCGTATGGAAGGTTCATTTAAGTCTATTGACGAAGCTGTTGCAATGTCTGCAATGTATACGGCAAACCATTTAGAAGGCGTTTCTGCTATCGTTTCATTAACACATTCTGGTGAAACGGCAAAATTAATGAGCCGTATCAGCTCAGGCTTACCTATCTATGCGATGTCTCGTAATCAAAAAGCCTTGAATCTCTCTGCTCTTTACCGTGGTGTAACACCGGTATATTACAATGAAGAGAGCCGTACAATGGAAGGTGCAAAAAAAGCGATTGCGACATTAAAAGAGCAAGGTTATTTATTAACCGGTGAATTAGTGCTTTTAACTCACGGTGATGAACTAAGAGCCGGTGGTACAAACACTTGCCGTATTTTAAGAGTTGAATAATTTAAAGTTTTGAAACAAAAATCCACGTAAGAATTTACGTGGATTTTTTTATGTCTTAATATAAAACAATGATTTTTAACTAATGTAATCTTTATGAATTCTAAACCTCTTTCTATTTGTATTCTGCGTTTATCTGCTATTGGTGATGTATGCCATACGCTTGCTGTCATTCAAGCTATTCAGCGTCATTACCCAACAGCTGAAATTAGCTGGATTATCGGCAAAACAGAAGCTGTTTTGATGAAAGATATTCCAAATGTAACACTCATTCCTTACGATAAAAAAACAGGGTGGAAAGGAATATTTACACTATGGAAGCAACTTTCCTACAAGCGGTTTGATTTTCTATTAAATTTGCAAACAGCATTTCGAGCCTCAATACTCTCATTAGGAATTAAAGCCAAGAAAAAAATAGGCTTTAATAAAGATCGAGCCAGAGAAGGGCAATGGTTGTTTACTAATCAAAAAGTGGAAATAACAGACTCACCACACGTTTTAGACGGACAAATGATGTTTGCTAAAGCGATTGGAGTAACCGATTTATCTGCAAAATGGTATTTACCTGTGAGTGAGCAAGACAAAGAATATGCAACTCAATTTGTTGATATAAAAAGAAAAAATGTGCTTATTTCACCTTGCTCTAGTAAAAAAGAGAAAGATTGGTTACCCGAACGTTATGCCGAAATTGCAAATTGGTTGATTGAGCAAAATATCAATGTAATTATTGCAGGCTCCCCTTCAATTTATGAGATGGAAACTGCTGCAAAAATTCAAAAACTTGCGCCAAAATGTGAAAATATTTCGGGGAAAACAACATTAAAGCAATTAACAGCAGCCATTAGACAAGTGGATTTGGTCATTTCCTCTGATTCCGCTGCAGCACATATTGCAACCACTCAGCAGACACCTGTAATTGGGCTTTATGCCATTCATAACCCTAGACGAACAGGGCCTTATCAAGACTTAGATAGAGTAGTGTCGGTCTATGATGAGGCAATTTTACAAAGTTATGGTAAACCTTGGCAGCAATTGGCTTGGGCGACCAAAGCAAAGGGAAAAGATTGGATGGAAAAAATTACGGTTGAAACAGTAAAAGAAAAAATAGTTGAAACTTTAAAAATAAAGTTGTAAAGTTTGTGTATTAAAACTTTTACATAAGGAAACAAAAATGAACACCGTATTCAATCAGGATAGTGTACACAACGTCAACATTAAAGATGAGAAGATTTTATTAACACCTCATGAGCTAAAACAAGAATTTCCATTGCCGGAACATTTACGCAAGCAGATTGAAACCTCGCGTAAAGAAATTTCTGATATTATCCATAGACGTGATAAACGTCAGTTAATCGTTATTGGACCTTGTTCGATTCACGATACCAAAGCGGCTATTGAATACGGCAAAAAATTAAAAGCCTTGGCAGATAAATTAAGCGATAAGCTTTATATTGTCATGCGTGTTTATTTCGAAAAGCCACGTACGACCGTCGGTTGGAAAGGCTTAATTAACGATCCGAAAATGGATGGCTCATTTGATATTGAAACAGGCTTACGTGTTGGACGTAAGCTTTGCTTAGAGTTGGCAGAACTAGGCTTGCCACTTGCAACTGAAGCGCTAGATCCCATGACGCCACAATATTTGGCAGATTTGTTTAGCTGGTCGGCAATTGGCGCGAGAACCACGGAATCACAAACACACCGTGAATTAGCCTCAGGTTTGTCTATGGCAGTAGGTTTTAAAAATGGGACGGATGGTGGTTTAGAGGTAGCGTTAAATGCGATGCAATCTTCATCACAGAGCCATAGCTTTATTGGTATCAACCAAAAGGGGCAAGTTACTTTGCTTAAAACCAAGGGTAATGCTGATGGACATGTGATTTTACGTGGTGGTAAAGCACCGAATTTTGAAAAACAATATGTAGAAGAATGCGAGCAAGCTCTGCGTAAAGCAAACTTGCCGGCTGCGATTATGATCGACTGTAGCCACGGTAATTCCAATAAAGATTACCGCCGCCAGCCGCTCGTTGCTGAAAATGTGTTAGCGCAATTATTAGCGGGCAATACTTCTATTATCGGCTTGATGATTGAAAGCCATTTAAATGCAGGTAACCAATCATCAGAACAGCCGTTTAGTGAGATGAAATATGGAGTGTCCATTACTGATGCCTGTATTGACTGGGAAACTACCGAGAGTTTATTAACGAATTTTGCAGACAAATTACGCAATCAGTAAATTTGCAAAAAATTATGCTTTTTTGACCGCTTGTATTTTATTTTGAGTTAAGAAATATGAACCCATTAGCCCCTTTGCGTGAAAAAATCGACTTAGTCGATCAACAACTTATTGAACTGCTTGCTGAGCGTTTGGCCTTGGTGGCAGAAGTCGGCAAAGTGAAATCAGAACACGGTATTCCTGTCTATGCTCCTGACCGCGAAGCCGCAATGATTGCTGCCCGCCGAGATGAGGCTGAGAATAAAGGTATTTCCGCAGATTTAATTGAAGATGTGCTTCGCCGTGTGATGCGGGAATCTTACAGCAACGAAAATAAGCACGGTTTTAAAACGGTTAATCCAAACATTCAAAAAATTGTGATTGTTGGCGGTAAGGGTAAATTAGGCGGATTATTTGCTCACTATTTAACGCTCTCCGGCTACCACGTAGAGGCTTTGGGGCGTAATGATTGGGACAATGCCTCCGCCATTTTAGCTAACGCAGATTTAGTGATTGTGTGTGTGCCAATTGCTAACACTCTACAAACTATCGAACGTTTACAGCCTTATTTAACTGAAGATATGATTTTGGCAGATTTAACCTCGGTTAAAACTCAGCCACTTAAAAAAATGTTGGAAATCCATCGTGGGGCAGTAGTGGGTTTGCACCCAATGTTCGGGCCGGATATTGCGAGTCAAGCCAAACAAGTTATAGCTTGTTGCCACGGGCGATTCCCCGAACGTTACGAATGGCTGCTTGAGCAGATGAAAATTTGGGGAGCAAAAATAGAGCAAATTGAAGCAGAAGAACACGACCACGCAATGACTTACATTCAAGCATTACGCCACTTTTCCACCTTTGCGTTTGGCTTGCACCTTTCTCGCCAGCCGGTTCAGCTTGCCCAGTTACTCGCACTTTCTTCACCGATTTACCGTTTAGAATTGGCGATGATCGGGCGTTTGTTTGCTCAAGACGGCAGTTTATATGCAGATATTATTTCCGATAAGCCGGAAAATATAGAAGTAATTGAAGCATTGAAAGAGAGCTTTGAACAAAGTTTGGATTTCTTCAAACGCAACGATAAGGCCGGCTTTATTCAAGCGTTTGAAGAGGTTCATCATTGGTTTGGGGATTATTCCGAGCAATTTTTAAAAGAGAGCCGGATCTTGTTGCAACAAGCACATGACTCCAGAAGATAAGATTAGAAAACGCATTGTATTTACAATGCGTTTTTTGTTATCTAGGACTTATTAGACCTTGCTTGACTTCAAACAAATAGTCATCTTGTCTGTCTTGCCATTGCATTTGATTGAGCTGATCTTGGGTAATTGCAGTTACAAACACTTGCGAGCCGCTTTCTCTCAAGCGGTGGGCGAGCAGTTCACGTTTGGTGGGGTCTAATTCTGAGGCAAAATCATCAATCAAAAATAAACATTGGCGTTGTTTTTGGGCGACCAAATGTTCCCCTTGAGCAAGGCGTAAGGCACACATCAATAATTTTAATTGCCCGCGGGAAAGTACATCTTCTACCGGTAACCCATTAGCTTTGAAGCGAAAATCGGCTTTTTGTGCTCCAATCATGGTATAGCCGAGGGCTTTATCCCGTTCAAAACCTTGAGCAAGAATATCGGCGTAATCTGCTCCTTTTTCCCAGCCTTGATGGAAACTTAAGCCGATTTCGACTTCAGGCAAGAAAAATTGGCAGGTTTTTTCAATTTCCGGGCGTAATGCTTCAGCGTATTCAGCACGCATTTCACTCACTGCGTAAGTGGTTTTCACCAACTCAATATCCCACGCTTTTAATTCTTGATAAGACCGCACTTGTTGCAAGGCAGAATTTCGCTGTTTTAATAAACGGCGTAAGTTTGTCCAATGGGTGTAAAAATCGGTATGTTGATGAAATAGTCCCCAATCCAAAAAGGCACGGCGATAGCTTGGGCCACCGTTTAACAGAGTTAAGCCTTCGGGGGTAATCACTTGCATTGGCAGTAAATGGGCAAGATCGGCTATTTTATTGCCGTCTTCACCGTTGATTTTAAGGGTGGTATCGCCCGAGCGTGATTTTTGAATACCGACCGACCATGAATGTTGAGCTTCATCAATTTTACCGTGCAAGACAAAGTTATCGTTATCATAATTAATGATACGGTTACTGATATGGCTTTTAAACGAACGCCCGTGTCCGAGATAGAAAATCGCTTCCAGCAGGCTGGTTTTACCACTGCCGTTTGCCCCTACTAAAAAGTTAAAATGCGGGCTAAATGCCAAATCGGCATTTTGGATATTGCGGAAATGGTTTATTAATAAACGGGTTAAAGCCATAGTGAATGTATCGGTAATCAAAAGAAACGCTATTCTACCAATTTTTGCAAAAAATTTGTAAAAATTAACCGCTTGCAGATTAGAGGTGCGTTCAGTACAATGAGCCGTTTATTTTTATAGCTAAATGGAGAAAAAATTATGTTCGGAAAAGGCGGTTTAGGCGGCTTGATGAAGCAAGCTCAACAAATGCAAGAGCGTATGCAAAAAATGCAAGAAGAGATTGCACAGTTAGAAGTAACAGGTGAATCCGGTGCAGGTTTAGTTAAAGTGACTATTAACGGTGCTCATAATTGCCGTCGCATTGAAATTGATCCATCTTTAATGGAAGATGATAAAGAGATGGTGGAAGATTTAGTGGCTGCAGCCTTTAATGATGCAGTTCGCCGTGCTGATGAAATGCAAAAAGAAAAAATGGCAAGCGTTACTTCAGGTATGCAATTACCACCGGGTATGAAATTTCCGTTCTAATTATGCAGACCAGTCCTTTACTTGAAAATTTGATGGAAGCCCTACGTGCCTTACCCGGTGTTGGGCCGAAATCGGCACAGCGAATGGCGTATCATCTACTTCAGCGTAATCGTTCAGGCGGTGTGGCTTTGGCTAAAGCATTAAACGAAGCGATGAGCCATATTGGGCATTGTCAATCTTGTCGAACCTTTACTGAAGAAGATGAATGCACCATTTGTAAAAATCCAAGACGCCAAATGAGCGGTCAGCTTTGTGTGGTGGAAATGCCGGAAGATATTCAAGCCATCGAGCAGACCGGGCAGTTTTCTGGGCGTTATTTTGTGCTGATGGGGCATTTATCACCTATCGATGGTATCGGACCTCGTGAAATTGGGCTGGATTTACTGCAACAACGTTTGGAAAATGAATCTTTTCATGAGGTAATTTTAGCGACCAATCCAACAATTGAAGGGGATGCTACGGCAAATTATATTGCTGAAATGTGCAAAATGTATAATGTTAAAGCAACTAGAATCGCTCATGGTGTACCTGTTGGAGGCTCACTAGAAATGGTGGATGGTACAACACTTTCGCATTCTTTTGCAGGAAGACGTGATATTACGCTTTAAACATATTTCTGTTGATATCTAATTCTGATACAATTACTCAACTATTTTATAAAAATTCTATTATCTTAAGGTGAACATAAATGGAAACTATTGATAAAATTAAAAAACAAATTAGTGAAAACCCGATTCTGCTTTATATGAAAGGATCCCCAAAATTCCCATCTTGCGGTTTCTCAGCACGCGCGGTTGAAGCAGTTATTAACTGCCAAGTGCCATTTGGCTATGTAGATATTTTAGCGAATCCGGATATTCGTGCGGAATTACCAAAATTTGCTAACTGGCCGACATTCCCACAATTATGGGTGGAAGGTGAGTTAATCGGGGGCTGTGATATCGTATTAGAAATGTTCCAAAAAGGCGAACTTCAGGAATTATTAAAGGCGACAGCAGCAAAACAGCCTGCTTAATTGAAATATGGTGGTTAAGGCTCTTAATTTTTATTAAGAGCCTTAATTTTTTCATTTAATTTTATGGAAAAATATTACCTAGTTTGTTATTTTGTTTTAGAATGACGAAATTATTTCGCAACATAAAATAAAAGGACACAACATGGCATTAAAAGATTTAGATTGGGCAAATTTAGGCTTTTCGTATATTAAAACCGATTATCGTTTTGTCGCACATTGGAAAGACGGCAAGTGGAATGAAGGTAAATTGACACAAGATAACGTATTACACATTCACGAAGGCTCCACGGCGTTACATTACGGGCAGCAATGTTTTGAAGGCTTAAAAGCTTATCGTTGTAAAGACGGCTCAATTAACCTATTCCGCCCAGACCAAAATGCAGAGCGGATGCAACGCACCGCGGATCGTTTATTAATGCCTCGCGTGCCGACTGAATTATTTATTCGTGCCTGTAAAGAAGTGGTGAAGGCTAACCAAGAATGGTTAGGGCCTTACGGCTCAGGGGCAACGCTCTATTTGCGTCCGTTTTTAATCGGTGTAGGTGAAAATATTGGCGTAAGAGCTGCTCCCGAGTTTATCTTTTCTGTATTCTGCTGCCCGGTAGGCGCTTATTTTAAAGGCGGATTAGCACCATCTAACTTTATTACGACCGAATATGACCGTGCAGCTCCAATGGGAACAGGCGGAGTGAAAGTAGGCGGTAACTACGCAGCGAGTTTACTGCCACATGAATTAGCCGTAGAGCAAGGTTCGGCAACGCGTAAATTTGCTGATGCGATTTATTTAGATCCGAAAACTCATACTAAAATTGAAGAGGTAGGGGCGGCGAATTTCTTTGGTATTACTAAAGATAATAAGTTTATCACCCCGATTTCCGAGTCGATTTTACCAAGTATCACTAAATACTCATTATTACATATCGCAAAAGAACGTTTAGGTATGGAGGCGGTTGAAGGGGATGTGTATATTGATCAACTAGATCAATTTATCGAAGCAGGTGCTTGCGGTACTGCTGCGGTAATTACTCCTGTTGGTGGTATTCAGCATAAGGATAATTTCCACGTCTTCTATTCTGAAACTGAAGTAGGTCCGATTACCCGTCGTTTATACGCGGAATTAACCGGCATTCAATTTGGTGATTTAGAAGCACCGGAAGGCTGGATTGTAAAAGTAGAATAATGTAAAACAGAACCGCAAGCGGTCGAATTTGCAAAATTTTTTGCAAATTTAACCGCTTGATTTTTTTAGACAGAATATGAAAAAGTTAATTTTTTTAGGTTTATCAGCTTTGGCTCTTGCCGGCTGTTCCTCAAGCGTTTCTAATTCTAACCAACTGATTGGGAATTGGCGCTGCACCATTGATTACGATGATTTTAATATCCGCACTGTGGATAATCTAAAATTTGCTACAGATGGCGGTTTGATTGGGCAGGGTACTATTCATTACCCGATGAAAAAGCCGATTTTTATTTATACGGTACAAAATAATGGTCGCTGGGCGCTTAAAAATAATCGTATTGTTTACCGTGTATTAGCAGAATCCATTCAACGTAACCATAGTGCTAATGTATGGGCGGAGTTACAGCGTGATAGTGAATTACAGCAGTATGAAGACAGTTTGTTTAATACCCTGTCGGAGAACGATCGTAATAAAACTATTGAATTGACAGTAACTGATTTTAATGATACTGAAATGGATATTAAACAAGAGATTAAAGGCCACCGCGTTTATAAAGGTCAATGTGTTAAAAAATAGGGGACTGTTATGATTCAACGTTTTGAAGTAGGCAGCCGTTTTTCGGAAATGGCGGTGTATAACGGAGTGGCATATCTGGCAGGGCAAGTGCCTCTGGATGAAAATGCCGATATTTACACTCAGACCCAGCAGACTTTAGCTGAAATTGATAAGTGGCTGGAAAAAGCGAATACGGATAAAAGTAAAATCTTAATGGCAACGGTTTATTTGCGAGATATGACTGATTATGCGGAAATGAACCGCGCATGGGATGAATGGGTAGCTGAAAATAATGCTCCGCCACGAGCAGCAGTAGAGGCAAAATTAGCTAACCCAAACTGGAAAGTGGAAATTGTCGTTACAGCCGCAATTTAAAGAGAAAGCAGAGATAATATCTCTGCTTTTTTCGTTAATGGTGAGGTGTAAGCGGTTAAAAAAGCGCAATTTTTTGCGAATTAAATTCGCTCAATATCAAACTGTGATAAATCAATTACATCAGGTGTACCATAAAATTCGCAGAGTGCTTTACGTAGTGTCTCTGCTCGTTTTGGTAAGTATCCTCTCTCCGCATATATTTTAACTTGCTCATACACCGCTTGCTTAAAGGCGGAGTTATCTCCCGGATTACCTGTCAGATTGTCGCTACTTGCAAAATAGCGAAAACCTGCAGCGGTGGCGAGAACCCATTCAATTGCTTGCGGTTTAACTTCTACACTTTCAAATTCCCGCTGGCGTTCAGCAGAGCGTCCGTCCGGTTCATACCAATAACCAAAATCTTCTAATTTACGGCGTTCGGCACCTGCAACCAACCAATGTGAGATTTCATGTAAGGCACTGCTGTAATAGCCGTGCGCAAATAGAATCACGTTATAAGGTCGCTCACTTTTGATTCCATCTTCATCAATATATTCAGGTAAATAAATAGGATAATCTTCACCTCGCTCTAAACGAGTGTTATATTCTGTTGCAAAGCATTCATCAAATATTCGGATAATATCTGCAATTTTATGATGGTCTTGATTCATTGTGTTCCTCTTAATTTTCTATAGCTGATTTAGCCAGCGTAAAAATTCATTTGCATCTAAAAAGCCGGTTACTCGAGATTGGGTCATTTCTTTGCCGTTTTCATCAAAAAACAAGATGGTCGGTAAACCTTGTATCTTAAAACGTTCTATAAACGCAAAATTTTCGTCGGAGTTTTTAGTCATATCCAGTTGTAACACTACCATTTCATTTAATTTTTCTTGTACTTTGGCATCAGTAAAGGTGTATTTTTCAAACTCTTTACATGCGACGCACCAATCGGCATAGAGATCCAGCATCACTTTTTTGCCTTTAGAAGCGGTCAGTTTTTTTTCTAAATCTGCAAGTGATTGAATACGTTCTAATTGTAAATGTTGAGCATTTTCAAGCTGTATTTTTGAACCTCCCCAAACTAAGTCTGCCCAAGGTTTTGCTGATAAAGCTAAGCCTATTAATAATATCACTTTAAAGACTCTTTTTAGGATAGAGCTAGATGGAATCAGCTCAAATAACCAAATTAAAAACGCTATAGCTAAGGCAGACCATAGAAAAGGTTCATAATGGTTTGGCAAAACACGTGTTATTAAAAATATAGGTAAGGCAAGCATAACAAAACCAAATGCGGTTTTGACGTTTAATAGCCAGTCTCCCGATTTAGGTAGAATTTTATTACCAAATAGGGTGATAAGAATCAATGGAATGCCCATCCCCAATGCAAGCAGATAAAGTGCCAGCCCACCGGTTATTAAATCGCCACTTTGTGCAACATAGAGCAATGCGCCTGAAAGCGGTGCAGAAGTGCAAGGTGAGGCAATTAGTCCTGCGATCATACCCATTAAAAAGACACTACCAAAAGCGCCGCCTTGCTGTTTTTGGCTTAATAAATTTAACTTTTGTTGCCATGAATTAGGTAATTGCAATTCAAAGAGTCCAAACATTGAAGAGGCTAAAAGGGTAAATACAATTGCTAATCCGATAAGAACAGGCGGGCTTTGCAATGCTATTTGGAAAGGTAAACCGATTGCCGCTACGATTAAACCTAATAAAGTATAAGTAATCGCCATACCTTGCACATAAGCTATGCTGAGTAATAGTGCTTTGGTTGAAGAAGGGCGATTTTGATTACCAATAATAATCGCAGATAAGAGCGGTAACATTGGTAATACGCAAGGAGTAAAAGCTAAACCTAAGCCTAAAACAAAAAACCAAAATATAGAAAATTTATTGCTGGATAATTCTTCTGCTAACTTATTTTGATTGGAGTCTATAATATTTTGTGTCTCTTCGATGGCTTGTTCACTTGGAATAATAGTATTTAAGGTAAGTTCTAATTTTTCCGGTGGGTAGCAGAAACCTTTAGTACAGCCTTGATATTCCACCGCTATAACTGCATTATCTTGAGATTCTAAAAGAGGAAGTGATACTTGTAATTGGTTTCGGAATATTTCTACTTGTCCAAAAAACTCATCATTATATTGTTCGGCTTGTGGAAATTGCGGCTCGCCTATAGTTATATTATGAGGCGTAATTTTAATTTCTTTCTTATAAAGATAGTAACCTTCTGCAATTTGCCAATTTAGTAAAAGGTTATTTTCTTGTTGGCCTAATGAAAAGATAAAAGCATCTTCTGATTTTAAAAATTCGTTTTTAGATGAAAAGAGGCCTGCATAGGCAGGTTGAATCATCAATATACTAAGGAAAATGGACAAAAAATATTTAATCATAGTAATCTTATGACTCTTGAGGATGGTTTAAACATTAGTAAATATGACAAATTATAGCGGAATAAATTACAAAATTCTGAAGAAATTCGACCGCTTGCCTAGGTTTGGTTTAGCAAGCGGTTATTTTTTGTAAAAATATTGCAATATAATGAAAAATTAATTGCATAGTTATGCAAAAATAATTAGTATTCATTCATTATTTAAAAGTGTAATAGGATTTTAACGAATGGCAATTCGTATTCAAAATGTCAATTTTTTTTATGGTTCAAATCAAGCCTTATTTGACATTAATTTAGAGATTGAAAAAGGCGATACTGTAGTTTTATTAGGGCCTAGTGGTGCAGGAAAAAGTACTTTAATTCGTACTTTAAATCTTATTGAAGTTCCCCAATCCGGAACATTAGAAATTGCAAACCATAAATTTGACTTAACAGCGAAAGCAGATAACAAAGCTGTCAGTTTATTACGCCGTGAAGTAGGTATGGTGTTTCAGCAATATCATTTATGGCCGCATTTAACGGTGCTGCAAAACTTAATTGAAGCTCCGATGAAAGTACTCGGATTAAGTAAAGAAGAGGCAATTTTACGTGCAAAAGTACATTTAGATCGTTTGCGCTTAGCGGAGTTTTCCGAGCGTTTTCCATTACAGCTTTCCGGTGGACAGCAGCAGCGTGTAGCGATTGCCAGAGCATTAATGATGCAGCCTCAAGTGCTGCTTTTTGATGAGCCAACTGCGGCACTTGATCCTGAGATTACAGCGCAAGTTGTTGATATTATTAAAGAGCTTCAACAAACAGGTATTACGCAAGTTATCGTAACCCATGAGGTTGGCGTTGCACGTAAAGTGGCGACTAAAGTCGTTTATATGGAACATGGCTCAATTATCGAGCAAGGGGATGCAAGTTGCTTTGAACAACCTAAAACGGAACAGTTTGCACAATATTTATCTCATTCTGAGTAAATTAAAACAGAAATAAGGACACAACAATGAAAAAACTATTTTTAGTCTCAACAATTGCACTAGCTTCTCTTTCCGCTTCAGCGCAAGAAACGATTACTTTCGCAATGGAACCTTCTTATGCACCTTTTGAAATGACTAATGAAAAAGGTGAGGTTGTTGGTTTTGATGTGGATATTGCTAAAGCATTATGTGAAGAAATTAAAGCGACTTGCCAATTTAAAACACAGTCATTTGATAGTTTGATTGCCGGCTTAAAATTTAAAAATTTCGACGCGATTATTTCTGGGATGGATATTACTGAAGCTCGTCAGAAGCAGGTTTCTTTTACAGACCCGTATTTAGAAAATTCGGTGAGTTTTATGGCAGTAAAAGGTAAATTTACACCGGAAACTGCAAAAAACGTGGGCGTGCAAAATGGCACAACCTTCCAGCAATATTTAACGAAAAATGCAAAACAGTATAATTTAAAACCTTATGCTACTCTGCAATCTGCGGTATTAGATCTGAAAAATGGTCGTATTGATATGGTATTTGGTGATACTCCTGTATTAGCTGAATGGTTAAAAACAGAAAAAGAGTTAGATTTTGTGGGTGAAAAAGTAGTGGATAAGGCATTTTTTGGTAATGGATATGGTATTGCGGTAAATAAATCCAATACTGCATTGTTAGAAAAATTAAATGCTGCATTAGCCACTATCAAAACCAATGGCAAATATGAGCAAATCTATAATACTTGGATGGCAGGAAAATAATGTCTTCTGATATTTTTAACTTACTTGCCAGTGCAACCTTGATGACATTAGGGATTGCAGTGGCAAGCCTTTTTATTGGTATGTTGCTGTCAATCTTGTTTGTGGTACTTGAAACAAGTAAGATTGCTTGCATCCGCAAACCGACAACTGTCATGATTACATTATTAAGAGGTTTACCCGAAATTTTAGTGGTATTCCTCAT
Source organism: Mannheimia granulomatis (assembly GCF_011455695.1). Classification (NCBI taxonomy): domain Bacteria; kingdom Pseudomonadati; phylum Pseudomonadota; class Gammaproteobacteria; order Pasteurellales; family Pasteurellaceae; genus Mannheimia; species Mannheimia granulomatis. Next base: position 244,174 of record NZ_CP015030.1, read on the forward strand.
TTATTTTGGATTAATCCAAATTATTTTCTTAATGACAGATGAATTTGCAGAGTTGAATGCATTTTGGTGCGGTTCTATTGCTCTTGGGATTATTTTTGCTGCTTATGCATCCCAATCTTTGCGTGGAGCGATTAAGGCTATTCCACTAGGCCAGTGGGAATCAGGTGCTGCTTTAGGATTAAGTCGCGCACAAGTTTTTATCCGTATTGTGATGCCACAAGTATGGAGACACGCATTACCGGGGTTGAGCAACCAGTGGTTAGTATTATTAAAGGATACCGCTTTGGTTTCTTTGATTGGAGTAGATGATTTAATACGTCAGTCGGAATTAATTAATGCGAACACTCATCAACCTTTTACTTGGTATGGTATTGCTGCTCTTATTTATTTAGCGATCACTCTTATCAGTCAACGAGTGATTAAGCTGTTAGAAGCCCGCTTTACCCGTTTTGAGCGAGGAGTTGCCTGATGTTGTGGGATTATTTAGTTGAAATTTCACAAGGTATTGGTACAAGTCTTCAATTGACCTTTGTGGCGTTAATTATTGCCTTTATTTTGGCTATTATACTTACGTTTATTCTTTCACTAGAAAACCGTCTTCTTAAATGGCTGGTGAATGGTTTTATTACTTTATTTACCGGCACGCCATTATTGATTCAGTTCTTCTTGATTTATAGTGGCCCCGGACAGTTTGAGTGGATTACACAAAGCCCGCTATGGTCAGTACTTTCTGATGCTTGGTTTTGTGCTATGCTGGCATTAGCGCTGAATAGTGCTGCCTACTCAACATTGCTTTTCCATGGTGCAGTAAAAGCAATTCCAAAAGGACAGTGGGAGACCTGTGATGCTTTAGGTTTAAGCAGACTAGATACGCTTAAAATTTTGATTCCTTATGCTTTAAAACGTGCGTTACCGTCTTATAGTAATGAGATCGTGTTGGTGTTTAAGGGGACATCACTTGCCTCAACTATTACTATTATGGATATTATGGGTTATGCTCGCCAGTTATATGGTACAGAATATGATGCTCTATCTATTTATGGTATGGCAGGAGTTATATATCTTGTAATTACAGGTATTATGACATTAACGTTAAGAAAATTAGAAAGCAAAGTATTGGCATTTGAACGCTTTGAAGCAGAGAAAGCATAATTTTACTTATGCAAAATGCAAGCGGTTGAATTTAAGTAATTTTTTGCAAATGAAAGGCATAGACAGTGAGTCTATGCTTTTCTTTTTTATCTTTTAGTAAACCTTTTAAACAATATAAACATCGCTTTAACCTTGCTTTTACTATTTTTAATTATCTGGTATCTAGAAATTTTATCAATTTCCGGCATAAAAAAATCTGCCCTTTGCAAAGTGGTTACTTTGTAAAGGGCAGATTGTTATTTCTTGAATTTTTATGGGGTTATACCTTCTTTCTCACCACTAATTGACTTAACACTACTAAAGTTAATGAGAAAATAATCATAATGGTTGCAAGTGCGTTCACTTCTGGTGTTACGCCAGTTTTAACCAATGAGAAGATTTTCAGTGGTAATACTTCATAGCTTGGGCTGGTCACAAATGATGATACGATAACGTCATCAAGTGAAATCGTAAAGCTTAATAACCAGCCTGAAATAATTGAAGGCAAGGCTAACGGTAAAATAATTTTACGTAAAATAGTGACTTCACTTGCCCCTAAATCTTTTGCGGCCTCTAACATTTTGCCGTCAAAATCGCTTAAGCGTGATGAAATAGCGATTACGACATAAGGTAAGCAGAATGTAATATGAGCAATTAAAAGCGAAATAAAGCCAAGCTTAATTCCCATAATCATAAACAGTACAAGCATAGAGACTGCCATCACAATATCAGGTGACATCATCACCACAAATAGCATGCCGCCCACTAATTTTTTACCACGAAAACGGTAACGATAAAGTGCGATAGAGGTTAAAGCACCTAAAATCGTTGAGAATGTCGCAGCAAAGAATGCAATAGTCAATGAATTCATTGTTGCTTGTACTAAAGTGTCATTGCTGAATAGACGCTCGTACCAGTTCCAAGTAAACCCTTTCCAATTTAAACCAAAACGGTCTGCATTAAATGAATTTACTACCCAAATGATGATTGGGATATACAAATAAGCAAACACCACGAACATAAAAAGGTTTCTAAATGTCTTTTTCATTATTCAAGCTCCACCTTTTTATTTAATAATTTATTTGCACGATAGTAAACATAAAGCATCAATGCCATCAAAATTGTTAATGCAATACTTACCGCAGAGCCTAAAGCAAATTGGTTTGTATTTAAGAATAAGCTCTTAATAATGTTACCGACTAATGGTGTTTTACCACCACCGAGTAAATCTGCTACATAGAACATACCCATTGCAGGTAGTAATACTAATAAACAGCCTGCAACAATGCCCGGCATTGTCAGAGGAATGGTTACCCTGATAAAGCGTTGGAAAGCGTTTGCTCCCAAGTCTTTGGCGGCTTCTAGAAGACGGTGATCAATTTTCTCAATAGATGAATACAGTGGTAAAATCATAAATGGTAATAATATATAAACCAAACCAATAATAATCGCTATTTCAGAGTTTAATAAACGTAAAGGCTCACTAATTAATCCGAGCGATAATAATGTTTCGTTTAAGACACCTTTCACACCTAAGAAAATTTTAATTCCGTAAATACGAATGAGTGAGTTAGTCCAGAATGGTAACACCACTAAAAACAGTAAAAACGGTCTGATTTTTGCCGGCATTTTTGCAATGATAAATGCAAAAGGATAACCGATGATTAAACAGAGAAATGTAGCAATGCCCGCCATATAAAGCGAGTTCCACAATACTGTGGCATAGGTATCGTTGAATAATGATTTATACGCTTCAAGACTAAATGCAAAATCAACGAAATATTGGCTTTGACGGTTTTCTGTTAAGAAACTGATAATTAAAACGAGTACGTTCGGCACTAATACGAAAAGCAATAGCCAACCGAAAATAGCAGAGACCGCACCATTTTGGAATTTACTATTCGCCTTCATCGTTTAACACAACCTCCCAGCCTTCATACCAGGTTAATGCCACTTTTTGACCGACTTCGTGGTCGATATTCGGGTCATCTTCGTTAAAGAATTCGCTAACCAATACGTTTAAACCGTTATGATCTAACTTAACGCTTGATTCAAGCGTCATCCCTTTATAGTTACGATCAATAATATGACCGATAATCGCTTTAGAACTTTCGTTTTCATCTAGTTCTTCGATCACAATATCTTCAGGGCGTAATAGCACTTTTAGTTTCTGGTTTGGATGAACATCCATATTTTCCACTTTAATATTGCAGATACGACCTTCTACATTTGCTTTCACGTTTTGTGCATCGACACGCTCAATCACCGTTGCATCGAAAACATTAATTTCACCGATAAAACGCGCTACAAACAGATTACTTGGCTCTTCGTAAATTTCACGAGGCGTGCCGTCTTGAGCAATTTTACCACCGTTCATTACGATAATACGGTCAGACATGGTTAACGCTTCTTCTTGATCGTGGGTAACGAAAATAAAGGTAATACCTAATTGGCGTTGTAATGCTTTTAATTCATTTTGCATCTCTTTGCGCAATTTATAATCTAACGCCGAAAGAGATTCATCTAATAATAATACTTTAGGTTTGTTTACAACCGCACGAGCGATAGCAATACGTTGTTGCTGACCGCCTGAAAGTTGAGCCGGTTTTTGCTGTGCTCTATCTTCAAGTCGAACCATACGTAATGCTTCCATTACACGAGGCTCAATTTCAGCATTCGGCACTTTTTGCATACGTAAGCCAAACGCCACATTTTCAAAAATAGTCATATGTGGGAACAAAGCATAGCTTTGGAATACGGTATTAACAGGACGTTGTTCCGCAGGAATATCAGAAACATCTTGACCATCAAGAATAATTGAGCCATCTGTTAAATCTTCAAAACCTGCAATTAAACGTAATGCGGTAGTTTTACCACAACCTGAAGGGCCTAAAATTGTTAAAAATTCACCATCATTAATGGTTAAATTTAAATTTTTAAGAATCGTTTTACTACCGTAGCTTTTTGTTACATTTTTAAGCTCAATGATAGCTTTTTGTTCTAATTTTTCCATCTACTGCTGTTTTCCCTTAAATCAAAAAGAAAAGGACTAATCAAATCAGGCGTTTTGCCCCCAAAAAATCAATTGATAATAATATAGCTAAAGGGGCAAGATTGAAAGGAAAAATTTACTTTTTAAGGATTTTTCTTACCTTTTACAAGCGGTTATTTTTCCCAAGATTTTGCAAATTTTTGAAGAAATTAGACCGCTTGTCAGCTTTTCGCTAAAATAGGGCATCAAAATAAAATATCTATTATCCAATGAAACTAAATTCTCAACAACAACAAGCGGTGGAATATACTCAAGGGGCTTGTTTGGTGCTGGCGGGAGCTGGCTCGGGCAAGACTCGTGTGATTATTAATAAAATCGCTCACTTAATTGCAAATTGCGGCTATTCGCCGAAGCAGATTGCTGCGGTAACCTTTACCAATAAAGCCGCTCGCGAAATGCGTGAGCGGGTGGCTCACTCTATCGGTAAAGAGCAGAGCAAAGGGCTGACGATTTCTACTTTTCACACCCTAGGTTTTGAGATTTTAAAGCGTGAATATAAATTGCTTGGTTTTAAATCGGGGATGACCTTATTTGACGAATACGACCAAATCGCCTTGCTCAAACATCTATTGCCGGAAAATGTGACAGAAGATAAAGATCTGCTTAAAACCCTGATTTCTACTATTTCAAATTGGAAGAATGGTTTACTTTCGCCCGAAATGGTGGTTTCTCGTGTATGTAATGAACGTGAGCGGGTGTTCTCACATTTCTACCAGCTATATCAAAATCAGCTAAAAGCCTATAATGCGTTAGATTTTGATGATCTCATTATGCTTCCCGTGCTCCTTTTCCTCCAATTTCCTGAAGCAAAAGCTCGCTGGCAGCAAAAAATTCGCTATTTGTTGGTAGATGAATATCAAGACACCAACACCAGCCAATATGAGTTGATTAAACTGATTGTTGGCGATGAGCCAAACTTTACGGTGGTGGGTGATGATGACCAATCCATTTACTCTTGGCGTGGGGCGAAACCTGAGAATATGCAACGCTTACAAGAGGATTTCAACTTAAAAGTTATCAAGCTGGAACAGAATTATCGCTCGAGCCAGCGGATTTTACATTGTGCCAATATTTTAATTGATAACAACGCCCACTTATTCAGCAAACGCCTTTTTTCAGAGCTGGGCGAGGGCGAAAAGCTAAATGTGATTGAGGCAAAAAATGAAGAACATGAAGCCGAGCGAATTGTTGGCGAGCTGATTGCTCATCGTTTTTCTAAAAAGACCAAATATAAAGATTATGCAATTTTGTATCGAGGCAACCACCAATCCCGTTTGCTTGAAAAATTACTGATGCAAAACCGTATTCCCTATAAAATTTCCGGCGGCACCTCGTTTTTTTCCCGAGCGGAAATCAAAGATATGATGGCGTATTTACGGTTGGTAGTAAATCAAGATGATGATGCCGCTTTTTTACGCATTGTGAATACACCAAAACGGGAAATAGGGGCGGTAACGCTTGAAAAACTAGGGATGCTCGCCAATGAAAAGCAGGTTAGCTTGTTTGAAGCGATTTTTGATTTTGAGCTGATTCAGCGCCTAACACCAAAACCTTACCAAGCCTTGCAGGACTTCGCCCGCTGGATTGTGGAAATTGCTGATCAAGCAGAACGTTCCGACCCGATAGACGCAGTGAAAGATTTATTGGCAAAAATTCAATACGAAGCCTATTTGTATGAAACTGCGGCTACCCCGAAAATGGCGGAAATGCAAAGCCGTAATGTCCAAACCCTGTTTGAATGGGTGCAAGGTATGCTTGAGGGGGACGAAATTGAAGAGCCAATGAATTTGGTGCAAGTAGTGAATCGCTTGACTTTACGAGATATGCTCGAACGAGGTGAGGACGATGATGAGGCTGACCAAGTGCAACTAATGACCCTGCATGCCTCAAAAGGCTTGGAATTCCCTCATGTATTTTTAATTGGAATGGAAGAAGGTATTTTGCCGCACCAAACCAGCCTTGATGAAGATAATGTAGATGAAGAACGCCGTTTGGCTTATGTTGGTATTACCCGAGCACAGCAAACTTTGACTTTTTCTTTATGCAAAGAACGTCGCCAATACGGTGAAATCATCAAGCCTGAACCAAGTCGCTTTTTGCTTGAGCTACCGCAAGATGATTTGGTATGGGAAAGTGAAAAACCTAAATTGACCGAGCAACAGCTTGTGGAAAAAACCTCTGCCAATATCGCTAACCTAATGGCAATGTTAAAGGCGAATAAAAAATAAAGACAAGCGGTTAAATTTGTAAAATATTTGGCAAATTTAACCGCTTGATTATTAATTAAGATTACTCATCTTCGGTAAAGCGTTTAGCTTTGTAAGTCGGGTTCATTAAGTTTTCGAGAGAGAGAATATCATCTAACTGCTCTTCGGTGAGTAGACCTCGCTCTAAAACCACTTCTCGCACGCCTTTACCTGTAGTTGCACAAATTTTGCCGACAATATCACCATTATGATGACCGATAAACGGATTGAGGTAAGTCACAATACCAATTGAATTAAAGACATAATTTTGGCAAATTTCGCGGTTAGCGGTAATGCCGTCAATACATTTATCACGTAAATTAATACAGGCGTTAGCAAGTAGTTCGATAGATTCAAACATCGCTTGCCCGATAACAGGCTCCATAACATTTAATTGTAATTGACCGGCTTCGGCTGCAAAGGTGACGGTGGTGTCGTTACCAATCACTTTAAAACAAACTTGGTTGACCACTTCCGGCACAACAGGGTTGACTTTTGCTGGCATAATAGAGGAACCGGCTTGAAGTTCAGGCAGGTTGATTTCATTTAAGCCCGCACGTGGACCGGAGGAAAGTAAACGTAAGTCGTTACACGCTTTAGAGAGTTTCACTGCTGTGCGTTTTAACGCACCGTGAACCATCACATAAGCCCCGCAGTCGGAAGTTGCCTCGATTAAGTTTTCTGAAAGCGAGCAAGGAAGCCCGGTGACTTCTGCTAAATATTTGACTGCTAATGCCGAATAACCTTCAGGGGTGTTTAAGCCTGTACCGATTGCTGTTGCGCCTAAATTTACTTCAAGCAGTAATTCGGCAGTACGTTTGAGGTTTCGCACCTCTTCTTCTAATAACACCGCAAAAGCTTTGAATTCTTGACCGAGCGTCATTGGCACTGCATCTTGTAATTGGGTGCGACCCATTTTTAACACATCGGCAAATTCAGTGGCTTTATTTTCAAAGGCAGTTTGTAGATAAACAATTTTATCGACTAATTTGATAATGCTGTTGTAAACCGCGATACGGAAACCGGTTGGATAAGCATCGTTGGTAGATTGACTAGCATTAACGTGATCCATTGGATTAATGATGTCATATTTGCCTTTCGCTTCGCCTAAAAGCTCTAACGCAAGGTTAGCAATCACTTCGTTGGTATTCATATTTACCGAAGTACCAGCCCCGCCTTGATAAACATCCGATGGGAACTGATCTAGGCAGCGTCCTTTAACTAATACTTCATCACAGGCTTGTACAATCGCTTTTGCGACTTTCTTTGGAATTGCACCCAATTCGCCGTTGGCTAATGCTGTGGCTTTTTTCACCATTACCATGCCACGAACAAACTCAGGTACATCTGAAATGGTGATATTAGAGATATTAAAGTTCTCAATAGCTCTTAATGTGTGAATTCCCCAGTAGGCATTATGAGGGACTTCTCTTTCACCTAATAAATCGTGTTCAATACGCATATCTGACATATTTATCTCCTTAGATATAATAAAATAAGTTTTGTTAGATAATAGCGATTTTAATAGATAAATAATGCGATCTAAATCAAATTTCTTGCGAGAGAACTAGGATATAAATTGTGCTTTTAGATTAAAAAAACTAATGATGAATTTATGTCATTACAAGGCCAAATAAAAATAAGGCAAACCAATTAGCCAAGCAAAAGTAGAAAAGATGATTGCAACATGAAAATACCAATGCTGCGTTTTATGATGAAAGTATTTCATACCCAAATAAGTTCCAATAGCACCACCTAATAAGCAAAAAGAGAGTAGGGTAACTTCCGGCACTCGCCATGCTTTTTTAATGGCTTTTTGTTTATCGCTATACATTAAATAAAGCGCTGCTAAGTTCATTAGTATAAAATAGAAAAGCCAAAATAGCTGCATTTGCATTCCTTATTAAAAATTTAACCGCTTGTAGGCAATGTTCTACAAGCGGTTGATTTTAGCATTTATTTTGCAAATTAGTTGATTTCAACTTGCTCTGTGCCATTGCCGAGATCTTCAATTTTACCGATGACCCAAGCATTTTCTCCACTCTGTTTTAAGGAGAATAATGCTTTTTCAACATCAGCAGCCGGTAGTACAATTACCATACCAACACCGCAGTTGAATGTGCGGTACATTTCGTAACGGCTAATGTTTCCTTTTTCTTGGAGCCATTTAAATACGGAAGGCCATTGCCAGCTTGATTCATCAATCACCGCTTTCGCTGATTCAGGTAATACGCGAGGAATATTTTCCCAGAAACCGCCGCCGGTTAAGTGAGCGATAGCGTGAACATCCACTTCTTCCACTAATTTTAAAATGGATTTCACATAAATTTTGGTTGGAGCAAGTAGATGCTCGCTTAATAATTTACCTTCAAGCACATCTTTAGCCGGGTTTGCACCGCTCACTTCAATTACTTTACGGATTAATGAGTAACCGTTTGAGTGCGGGCCGCTTGAACCTAATGCGATTAACACATCGCCGGTTTTAACTGCAGAGCCGTCAATAATTTTTGATTTTTCCACCACGCCCACGCAGAAACCCGCTAAGTCATAGTCGCCTTCGTGGTACATGCCTGGCATCTCCGCGGTTTCCCCTCCGACCAATGCACAGCCGGAAATTTCACAGCCGTCTGCAATACCTTTTACTACAGAAGCAGCGACATCCACATCAAGCTTCCCTGTTGCGTAGTAATCTAAGAAAAAAAGAGGTTCTGCACCTTGAACAACTAAGTCATTTACACACATCGCCACCAAATCTTGGCCTATCGTATCATGTTGATTGAGATCGATCGCTAAACGTAATTTTGTGCCTACACCATCAGTGCCCGACACTAAAATAGGTTCTTTATATTTGGTAGGTAAGGCACATAAAGCTCCAAAACCACCCAAACCACCTAACACCTCTGGACGGCGTGTGCGTTTTACATCACCTTTGATACGTTCTACCAATTCATTACCAGCATGAATATCAACGCCTGCATCTTTGTAACTAAGTTGTGTTCTGCTCATTTTAACCTCGATAGCAATTTGAAGAAAACGATGGCATTATAACAGCAAAGCAAACGTTTGCGTAAGATGAATTTAAAAAAGAGATAAAATAAAAAAACGCTGTTTTAGCTTAATTTACTAAAACAGCGCGTTCAACTTAATTTAATCAACTTTAGCTTAGGCTATTTTTTTAGCTAACATAGTCGCAAAGCGTAGCTGGATACGGTTACCTTGCTCATCGGTTTTATGTAAATGCCCTAAATCTTCATTATATTTAACCAACTCCCAATCTTTGTAATAATTGGCTAATTCTCCTTCGGCAAAGGTGAAGGAGAACGGCAGAGAGCATGGATAGTCTTGAGTATCCATTGCACAAACAATTAAGTTATAGCCTCCTACTTTAGTATTTTTTTGCATATTATCAATAATAGCGGGAATGCGATCTCGGTTTAAGAACATCATCACAACGGTGGAAACAATCAGATCATATTCGCCATTTTGATTGCCGATAGTTGCTTCGTTAATATCATAAATGCTTGCAGTAATATTTTTAGACTCTTCTTTCTCAATCATATAGTTAAGAAAATCAATACTTTCCGGGTTTTGATCAAGTGCAGTAACATCAAATCCTAACAGATTCAAATAAAGAGCATTACGGCCACGCCCGCAACCTAAATCTAACACCTTGCCGCTTTTAACATAATTTACCGCATTTAATACTTCAGAGTGTGTGGTGGTGAGATTATATTTTTTAGCAAAATAATCTTCGGGTTTGCAGTAAAAAGCCAGTTGGCATTCTAAATCATCAGATAGTGCTTCAACCTTGTGCCACAATTGAGGCTCAACCATTGGACGTTGGTGGTTGGCATCAAAAATTTCTGCTTTAATCACTTCGCCTTCTTCGGTAAGTTCGTAATATTTCAGAGAGCCTTTTAAAATAGTCAGTTTTGCCCAAGTACCAACTTTGGTATTGTGCTTTTCTTGGAACATTTGTGGTAGAGTGGCTTTTGTCCATACCGGCATTTGTTTATAGCAAATTAAGTTTTCCATAGAGTTTTCCTCGTGAGTAAACATAGAACGCTAAAAATTTTAGCACTGTTTAACGAGCAGAAAAGATAAATCCGACTAAAAAAGTCGGATTTGATCAAATTTATGTGAAATATATTTTTTGTATGTTATTTAACACTTATACTTTTAAATTGACGAGCAAAATAAACAAGGCTGTGATTCGGCTCAACATTAATATGGCTTAACTCCACTACAAAAATGGTATGAGTGCCGACAGCGTAGGTATCAACAATATTACCTTGTAAAGCAGAAATAGCGCCACGTAATACCGGTTGCTCATCCACACCTATATCCCAAATATCCCAATTAAAACGTTCTTCCATTGTACTTTCAAGGATTGCCGCAAAGTGTTTGGCAAGATCTTCTTGCTCGTGGTTTAACACATTAATACACACTTTACCGTTTTGTTTAATAATATCGTGAACATGGCTGTTTTTATTAATACAGAATAAAGCAGTCGGAGGAGCATCTGTTACTGAACAGACTGAAGAAACGGTAAGCCCTGCTTTTCCTGCAATACCGTTTGTCGTAACAATACTCACTGCTGAGGATAGGTGTGCCATTGCTTCACGAAATTGAAGTGAAGCCTCAATTGGTTGAGATGTATCTATGTTTGACATATTTCTCCCTTATTATTCTTTCCAAACAACATGATATTCACGATTTTCTTCATCGTGCGAAATTAAGAAGCGGGCGAAAACATCGTCCATTTCATCTTTCTCGTTGACCAGTCCGACCCAAACTTCGGCAAAGGCTGCAGGATCGATTAATGTACCGATTTCTTGATCCCAATCTTCAGAAGTTTCGACCATTTCAACTGCGCCACGTTCTTCAAATTGTAAATTAAACAGTAAAATATCGGCAGGATCTAAATGTTCTCCTGCCATTTCTAAGAAAATATCGTAAGCGATATCAATTGCTTCATCAGGTGTTAATTTTGTCATAGGCTAATTCTAATCGGATTGTTAAGAAAATATTAGATAGATATATTTTATTGTATGCTTTTTAGTTATAAAAAACAAAGAGATTATCGTTTTATTAATCGGCTTGTTACTATACCTGCGGTTTTTTCTTTTGTTATCTGCCAATTTTCAGGCAAAGTTAATGGCGGATGATTTTTTTCCGTTTCTATATAGAGTATCGCATTTTCTGCCAACCACTGATTTTCAATCAGTAATTTTAACACTTGAGGCACTAAATTTTGATGAAAAGGTGGATCGATAAAAACGATCTCAAAGGGTTCACCGCTGTTTTTTTGGGCCAGATATTGCAAGGTATCGACATTCATCACAGAACCGTTCTCAGATTTTAAAACTTGTAAGTTTTTTTTGAGTTGGTTTGCCGCAGTTGCAAATTTTTCTAAAAAAACGACCGCTTGAGCTTGGCGGGATAAGGCCTCGATTCCCAATGAACCACTGCCGGCGAAGCAATCTAAACAGCGAGCATGGGCGATATCGTGCATTAACCAGTTGAATAAAGTTTCTTTAACACGATCTGTGGTAGGTCTTAGCCCTTCTGCATTGAGTACAGGGAGTTTTCTACCTCTCCAAAGACCGGCAATAATTCTAACCTCGCCCATTTGATGAGCAGATTGCGGAGAATTTCGATTTTTTTTCATACTAACTAAAGGAAAATAAAGGATTATTTGATAAACTAGTCAAGTTTAGTCTATTTTCACGAGAAATGAGAGAAAAATATGTCAGAGAAGAAAAAAGGTTTCTGGTCTTGGTTTGGTCTTGGTAAAAAAGATCCGCAACAGGAAGAGCAAAAAGTTGAACAGAGAGACGAGACTCAATTACAGCCGGTACAAGATGAACAAACTCAAATTCAAGAGCAGGAATTTGAGCCATCACTTATAGAAAAAGTAGAAGAAAAATTTGAGCATCTAGAAGAGAAATTTGACGATTTTATTGAAGAAAAAGAAGAGAAAATCGAGCAATTTGTTGAGCAAATAGAAGATAAGCTTGAGCAAAAATCAGAACAAGTTGCAGATTTTATTGAAGATAAAGTAGAAGAGGCTAAAGCATTTTTTAATGATGTAGAAGAAAAGATTGAAGAAGAAGGCGAGCAAGCGGTCGAAAATTTGCAAAATTTTGCAAATGAAGAGCTTGCTCTTCACGAGCAACAGCAATTGACTGAACAAGTAGAAGAAGCTGTTGAAGCGGAGCTTGTTGAGCAAGCATCAGAGGAAGAGATTGTTAAAAACAGTGAAGTCGAAACCATTCAAGATGAATACCAAGAAAAACCAAGCAAAGGCGGATTTTTTAACCGCTTAATTCAAGGTTTAATTAAAACTAAGCAGAATATCGGTTCCGGTTTCCGCAATTTTTTTAGCGGCAAAAAAATTGATGATGAGCTGTTTGAAGAATTAGAAGAACAGCTACTTGTGGCAGATCTCGGTATGCCGACCACTCAAAAAATTATCCATAATTTAACCCAACACGCTACTAAGCAACAATTAAAAGATGCAGACTTACTCTATCAACAACTTAAAATTGAGTTAGGGGAGGTGTTGAAACCGGTTGCTCAACCTTTAGTGATCGAGCCGAAAAAGCCGTATGTGATTTTAATGGTAGGCGTAAATGGCGTTGGTAAAACGACAACTATCGGTAAATTAGCCCGCAAATTCCAAAACGAAGGAAAATCGGTGATGTTGGCTGCAGGTGATACTTTCCGAGCGGCAGCAGTTGAACAGCTACAAGTTTGGGGAGAGCGTAATAATATTCCGGTGGTGGCTCAATCAACTGGGTCAGATTCTGCTTCGGTCATTTTTGATGCGATGCAGTCGGCTGCTGCAAAAGGCATCGATATTTTAATTGCAGATACCGCAGGCCGTCTGCAAAATAAAAATAACTTAATGGATGAGCTGAAAAAAATTGTGCGGGTGATGAAAAAATATGATGAAACCGCACCACATGAAATTATGCTCACCCTTGATGCCGGCACAGGGCAAAATGCGATTAGCCAAGCGAAATTATTTAATGAGGCGGTTGGTTTAACGGGCATTACTTTAACTAAATTAGACGGTACAGCAAAAGGCGGTGTGATTTTTGCAATTGCTGACCAATTCAATATTCCTATCCGTTTTATTGGGGTAGGTGAGAAAATTGAGGATTTACGTCCGTTTAATGCGGAGGAATTTATCGAAGCCTTATTTAGCCACGAGGACGAAAATAATGATTAAATTCACAAATGTGAACAAAGTTTATAAAGGTGGTAAACCTGCATTGCAGGGGATTGATTTCCATCTTCCCGCAGGTGGAATGGCCTATATTACCGGCCATTCCGGTGCGGGTAAAAGTACGTTGTTGAAATTAATTATGGGCATTGAGCGTGCCAACGGCGGGCAAATTTTATTTAACGGGCATGATATTACCCGACTTGCCCATCACGAATTGCCGTTTTTACGCCGCCAAATCGGTATGGTTCACCAAGATTACCGTTTATTAACTGACAGAACGATTTTAGATAATGTTGCTCTGCCGTTAATTATTTTAGGTATGAATCAAGTCATTGTAGAGCGTGAAGCCCGTATTGCTCTTGAGCGTGTCGGATTAGGCGATAAAGCGAATTATCTTCCGCTACATCTCTCTGGCGGTGAGCAACAACGTGTTGATATTGCACGTGCGATTGTCCACCGCCCAACGCTTCTGTTGGCAGATGAACCAACGGGAAATTTAGATGAAAAACTCTCGTTTGAAATCTTCCGTTTATTTGAAGAGTTTAATCAAGCTGGTACGACCGTTCTTATTGCGACACACGATACCAATATTATTTCAAAGCGTCCAAAGCCGTGTTTAGAGCTAGAGCAAGGGCATCTTAAGTTTTAAGGGAAGATTATGATTCGTTCATTTGCAAAATTAGGGGCTCAAACCAGCTATTCGTTACGTGCAGTTTGGCAAGATTTAATGAAGCGTAAACTCGGTACCTTTTTAACGGTGCTGGTGATTGCGGTTTCTTTAACTATTCCAACTGTGAGTTATTTACTTTGGAAAAATACTCACGAAGCAGCAACGCAATTCTATCCGGAGCCACAGCTTACGGTCTATTTACATAAAAACTTAGCAGAACACGATGTAAATGCAGTTGTTGATCGTATTCGTGCTTATGAAGCAGATAAAATTGAATCCTTTAATTACATTTCTCGTCAGCAAAGTTTGGAAGAGTTCCGTTCTTGGTCCGGCTTTGGCGAGGCATTAGATATTTTAGATGATAATCCGCTACCGGCTGTTGTTACTCTTAAACCAAAAGCGAATTTCAATAATGCGGATGCGATGGTGGAATTGCGTAACGGTTTACAGCAAATCAAAGGGGTACAAGAGGTTCGTTTAGATAATGGTTGGCTAGAAAAACTAACGGCTTTAACTTGGTTAATTGCCCGCATTGCGATTGTGTGTACATTATTGATGTTATTAGCAGTGTTTTTAGTGATTGGTAACAGCGTGAGAAGCGATGTTGCAAATAGCAAGGCGGCTATTGAGGTACAACAAATTCTAGGGGCAACGGATCACTTTATTGCCCGCCCATTTCTTTATACAGGCATGATCTATGGCTTTTTCGGCAGCTTACTTGCTGTGTTGTTTAGCTCGGTAATGATTAGCTATTTTACCGGTGTTGTGAAATATGTTACAGATATGTTCACTGTTAAATTTGAATTGCATGGTCTGAATTTTAGCGAAGCCTTTTTCCTAGTGGTAATGTGTGTGTTCATTGGTTGGTTATCAGCAAAATTAGCCACAATGCGTAATATTTTCCGTATCGGAAGCCGAACTTAATTAAGCCTTTTAAAATACAAGCGGTCTTTTTTCTTGTTTTTTTCGCAAATTGCAAAAAAGTGATGAAAAAAGACCGCTTGTGGTTTCTGCTCAATCTTTTTGACTCAATCGCTATTCCAATACCATCAGCCCAGGTAAAGTAGCGAAGCTTTGAGATTTTACCGTGTTATGGAAATCATCTAAGTAAGCAAGAGATGAATCGGCTTCACGAATGGCACCGTAAAGTGTGCTGTATAAGCCTTCTTTAGTGATTTTTCTTGCGACTACATAACCTCTATCTAAATATGGTTTAACCGCCCAATAAGGAAGTGCAGCAACACCACGGCGACTGGCAACAAGCTGAATAATTGCAATCGTTAATTCACTATTACGACGTGTAACTTTAATTCCTGCCGGTGTTAATACTTTTCGTAATAAATCCAGCATGTCATCGGGTACTGGATACGTAATTAAGGTTTCGTCTTTGAAATCTTCCGCTTCCCAAACTTCTTTTATTGATAGTGGATGATCTTTTGAACAAATCGCTACCATTTCATAGGAAAATAAAGGTTTATACAAAATGCCAGCGTTATCTTCTTCCTCTGCAACAATTGCAATATCGGCACGATGGCTGAGTAGTAGCCCTACTGTATCGGTATGGAAACCGGAGACAATATCTAATTCTACTAATGGCCAATGTTGGCGGAATGTGTCCATTGCCGGCATTAACCAATCAAAACAGGTATGGCATTCGACGGCAACCCGAACTTCTCCAACCTCACCTTGTTTTACTCTAGCTAAATCAAGCTCTGCTTCAATAATTTGCGGCAGAATATCATGGGCAAGTTTAATTAAACGTTCTCCGGCTGCGGTGAAACGAATGGGGGAGCTTTTGCGTTCAAATAAGGTTAGATCGTATTGTTCTTCCAGTAATTTAATTTGATGAGAAAGAGCAGATTGAGTGAGATGTACACGTTTGGCTGCAAGCGATATACTTCCACTCTCTTTCAACGCAATGAGAGTTCTCAAATGACGAATTTCAAGAAAAATAGGCTTCATAATTTATTCATCTAAAACAGGAAAAAGATGAATAGGATTATAACAGAATATTCAAAGGCAGACACTTTAAGCTATCGGTTTTCGTTCATATACTACGAAAAGTAGGGAGGAAATTACTTCTTAGAAAACTATTTTTACTCTTGATAAATGCAATAGCCTCTTTGCAGAGGCTATTTTTAGGAATTGAGTATAGAAATAAAATTTGCAAGAAATAAGTAAAATATAACCGCTTGCAGCAGATGAAAATTTACTTTTCTTTCCAATAACCAATCCATTCTTTTAAGGCGAGCATATTGCTGTTCATTGCACCTGCTTGCGGAATAAAGTGCATGAAATTGAGACTGTAATGATCTGGCGTATCGCCTGAGCCTACACTTGCCGGCAGCACCTCAAAACCTTGTTGTGTAAACAACATTTCAGCACGTTTCATGTGCCATTGATTAGTGACTAAAATAATCTTATTGATGTTCTCTTTTGCTAAAATTTCTCGACTAAAAATAGCGTTTTCTTTAGTTGTTTTGGCGTTGTTTTCCTGCCATTTTATTTCAATATTGAAAAACATTTTGAATTCATCCGCCATCACTTTAGCTTCAGAGGTGCCGTTTAGACTACTACCGGTAACCAAAATAGGCAGTCCGGTTTCTTTATGTAGATAAGCGGCATAACGCATTCTTTCTAGCGGAATCCCTGTAGTGGCTAATTGACCGAATAGTTCTCGACTGTCTCTTAACCCTCCGCCTAATACCACAATTGCTTGAGCTGTTTTATATTTGTCGATAGTCTTTGCTTCCTGCTCGACTAATGAATCTCCCAATTTTTGAGAGATATAGGGGATACTGAATACATATAAAATGATCATGCCTAAGATGGCAAAAAAATAGGCTGAATATTTATAGTTACAAGCAAAAAGAATAAGTGCAAGAAGCCATAAGATTATAATATTAAACGGTGGTAAGATGATTGCTGTAATCAATTTGGTTAATTCAAACATAAAAATATCCATGTAATTAAATGATTTCCTATTCTCCTAAATTACAGGTGAATTGTCTATTTTTTCACAATAAAAAGTATTACAATACTCCATTTGAATTAAAACTCATTTGGGAGTAATGCAATATGGGGCATTCTAGACGAGAAAAATTAATTTTAATTGGGGCTGGTGGTTTTGCTAAATCAGTATTGGACTCACTCGATTTTGAGCGTTATGAATTTTGTGGATTTATTGATAACTTCAAGCCGGAAGGAAGTTCTCACTTAGGCTATCCAGTGCTTTCATCAACTATTCAAGAGTTTAGTCACCGCGAGCATTACAGCTATTTTATTAGTATTGGCGATAATGCCCATCGTTTGGAAAAATTCTTAAAATTACAGCAACTTGGTTGTAAAGTGATTAATGTAGTTGATAAAACCGCCTTAGTTTCTCGCCATTCTACTTTGGGCATTGGCGTTTTTGTCGGAAAGATGGCAATTGTGAATAGTGGCGTTACAGTGGGTAATAATGTGATTATTAATACTAAATCGTTAGTAGAACATGGTTGTTTTATCGGCAATCACTGCAATATTTCAACCAATACGACACTAAATGGCGATGTGATTGTCGAAGATTACGCATTTGTAGGCAGTTCTTCTGTTGTAAACGGTCAATTAAGAGTAGGCGAGAGTGCATTGGTAGGTTCTGGTGCGGTTGTGATTAGAAATGTAGAGCCTCGTACGGTGGTAGCAGGGGTTCCGGCAAAATATATTAAGGATATTAAATAATGCAAAAAGTATTTATTGTGGCAGAAATAGGCTGTAATCATAATGGTGATCCGGCATTAGCTAAGAAAATGGTATATGTTGCAAAAGAGTGTGGTGTAGATGCCGTTAAATTCCAGACTTTCAAGGCAGATAAACTGATTTCAAAATATGCTCCTAAAGCTGAATATCAGAAAGTGACTACAGGCACAGCAGATTCTCAATTAGAGATGACGCGTAAATTAGAGCTGCCTTATGAAGAATTTAGTAAATTAGAAACTTATGCCCGTGATTTAGGATTAGAGGTGTTTTCCACTCCATTTGATTTCGAGTCAATTGATTTTTTGGCAAGCCAGAACCAAAAAGTGTGGAAGATTCCCTCCGGTGAATTAACCAATTTACCTTATTTGGAAAAAATCGCTCGCTTGCCGATTGAAGGGAAAACCATTGTGATCTCCACCGGTATGGCAACTATTGAGGAGACAAAAGCCTCACTTAAAGTGCTTGAAGATAATGGGGTTGCTAAAAAAGATATCACTATTTTGCATTGCAATACCGAGTATCCAACGCCTTATGAAGATGTTAACTTAAATGCTTTCCACCAGCTTAAGAAAGAATTTGGAGAATATAGTTTAGGTTTTTCCGACCATTCATCAGGTTATTTTGCAGGTTTGGCGGCAGTGCCTTATGGCATTACTTTTATTGAAAAACACTTTACTTTAGATAAAAACTTTGAGGGCCCGGATCATAAAGCTTCTGTAACGCCTGATGAGTTAAAATTACTATGTGAAGGGATTCGTGCGGTGGAAAAATCACTAGGTTCTTCAGAGAAGTTAGTCACTCATTCCGAAGCAAAAAATAAAATTGTGGCACGTAAATCAATTATTGCATCTCGACCGATTAAAAAAGGTGAGATTTTTACTACAGATAATATTACTACTAAACGACCGGGTAATGGCATTAGTCCAATGTTCTGGTATGATGTACTTGGAAAAGAAGCTCAACAAGATTTTGAAGAAGATCAATTAATCCAAGATTCTCGTTTTCAAAATCAGATGTAATAGCATATAGTGATGGGGTAAAAGCCCCATCATTTATTTATATAGATAGCAAGCGGTTAAATTTATGAAAAAAATTGCAATTATCACAGCCCGTGCCGGCTCAAAAGGCTTACCGAACAAAAACGTATTGTTAGCTGACGGAAAGCCGTTAATGGCATATTCAATTGAGGCAGCGATTGAGTCTGGTCAGTTTGAAAAAATCATTGTTAGTACCGATTCTCAAGAGTATATCGATTTACTTTCGCATTATCCGATTGAGTTTATTAAGCGTGCGGAACATTTGGCGAGTGATAAAGCAAGTTCTTTTGTAGTGATTGAAGATGTTTTGAATCAATATAAATCGCTAGATTTTGACTATTTTGTCCTGCTACAGCCTACCTCTCCGTTAAGAACGGCACAACATATTAAGGAATCTTGCGAGAAATTTGAGAAGAATTTTGAGCAGTTTGATTTTTTAGTATCAGTATCAGATGCCCATAAACCCACTACATTAACCCGTGTAATTGAAGAAGATGAGAGCTTAAAACATTTTCAGTTGGATTATTCTAACTATGCTCGTCAGTTGTACCGTCCGGAATATTCTCCAAATGGTGCAATTTTTTCGGCAAAACCGACCGCTTATTTAGCTCAGAAGCATTTCTACGGTGCGAAATGTTTGGCCTACTTTATGGGTAAGGATGTTTCAATTGATATTGATGATCGCCAAGATTTTGAGTATTTCTATTTTATTTTGCAGCAGCGTAATAAAGAAAAGCTCCTATTAGAGACGATTAAACGCTCAATTTTAATGAAAAAAGAGAATTTCAAAGAAGTTAAAGAAATTGCTTTGATCGGGCATTCTATTTTGGAATATTGGGATGTTAAGCAACTCAATGGCAAGGCTGTGAATAACTTAGGCATTGCAGGCATTTCAACCAGTCAGTATAGTGAGCTAATTTTAGATAAAGGCTTGATTTCTGCATTACCAAAAGATGTTGTACTTATGTTGGGAACAAATGATATTGTTCGTCATGGTTGGAGTGATGAGAAAGTGTTAGCAGATATTAACCATTTAATTTCGCAGCTTAAAGCTATTCGCTCTGATATTAATCTCTATTTCTTAGAAATTACGCCAACAGCGTTTAGGGTAGATCGCAATAACGACGATATTCGTTTGTTAAACCAATATTTAAAAGATAATTTAGCCGTAAAATGGGTAGCGTTAGATCAAGCCTTTAGCGATAAATACGGTAAATTGGACTTAGCATACAGCAACGATGGGTTGCATTTAAATGCAAAAGGTTATGAAAAATTGACCGCTATTTTAGAGAAAGAGCTAAATTAAATGAAACATATCGCTTATATTACCGGTTCTCGTGCAGAGTACGGAATCGTCAAACGTTTACTAAAAAAATTGGAGCAAGATTCGGCGTTAAAATTTTCACTGGTTGTAACTGCCATGCACCTTGCGCCTGAATATGGCAACACCGTGAATGTGATTGAACAAGACGGTTTTGAGATTGCAGAACGTATTCCGCTAACTTTAAATAGTGAAAACAACCAGACTATTATTCACTCAATGGCAGAGTGTTTAAGTCGTTTTGGTGAGCATTTTCAGCGCCATAAATATGATGCTGTTATAGTATTAGGCGATCGTTATGAAATGTTAGCGGTTGCAACTGCTGCTGCAATGCATAATATTCCTTTAGTGCATTTACATGGCGGTGAGCAGACTTTGGGTAATTATGACGAATTTATTCGCCATTGCATCACTAAAATGTCTAAATTCCATTTAACCTCAACAGAGGAGTATCGTCAACGTGTGATTCAGCTTGGTGAATTGCCGGAAAATGTAGTGAATACGGGATCACTTGGGGCTGAAAATAGTTTAAGTTTGGTGTTACCAACAAAAGATGAGTTAGTTGAACGTTTAGGTATTCCAACTACGCCATATTTTATGGTAGTGTTTCACCCTGAAACTTTAACCGATGTGTCGGTGTTAGATCAAATTGAAGCCTTATTACAAGCGTTTGATAGTTTTAAAGATAATTATTCGTTTGTGTTTATCGGTTCGAACTCCGATACTAACTCAGAGCAGATTTATCAACGTTTTTACACTTATACTGAGGAGAATCAGTTTAAGTTTTTTGCTTCAGTAAAGCCGGAGGAATATTTGGCTTTAATTAAATATTCAAACGGCTTAATTGGTAATAGTTCATCCGGTTTGATTGAAGCTCCAAGTTGTGGAGTTGGAACGATTAATATCGGGAATCGTCAGCAAGGGCGTGTGCGTGGTGAGTCAGTAATTGATGTGGCAAGTGATAAAGCATCTATTATTCAAGGTATGAACAAGTTGATTTCAGACGAGTTCCAAAAGCGTTTGCCGAAAATGACGAATCCTTATTTTCAACCAAATGCAATGGAAAAAGCTTATTCTGCCATTAAAGCATTTCTTGCCGATAGTAGTAATACTCAGCCGAAAGGATTTTATGATATACGCTTTTAACAAGCGGTCAAAAAACACTAAAAATTTGCAATTATGAAAGCAGTTAAAGACAGCGTTATTTACTTAATTGGGGAATTGGCTTCTAAGTCAATTCCTTTCTTACTCTTACCTTATTTTTCCCGAAAATTAGGAGTGGAGGGTTATGGTGAACTTTCTTATTACCAAACCTTCTCCGCCTTATTTGTCATTTTTATCGGCTTAAGCCAAGAAGGAGCGGTTGCCCGTTATTTTTATTTCTATGGTAAACGCTCGCTAAATTTGGTACTGACGACAGGTTATTTATATACGCTTTTTATGAGCTGTTTGATTTTACTGGGGTGCTGGTATTTTAAGGCGGAAATGATCGCTTATGTAGCAATCGGTTCAATGTTTCAGTCGTTTTTAAATGTACAGTTAAGTGTTCGACAGTGCCAAAAACAGGCAATGGCTTATACGACGGTTCAATTAATGTCAGCTGTTTCTTCTGCTGTCATTACTGTTGCGATGATGGAGTATTTCAATACCGAACTGGTGGAAAAGCGCATTTTAGCGATTCTTTTCAGTAATGTGTTGGTTTTTACCATTGCTTATTTATTGTATGCAAACAAAGCAAAAAATAAGAAATTTAGCTTTGCTCGCTATAAAACAGCATTGTTTTATGTACTTGGATTTGGTTTGCCACTGATTTTGCATCATTCCAGTATGTTCTTAAAGGGGCAGTTAGATCGTATTTTTATCTACCATAAATTCAGCGAAGCAGATTTAGGTTTATATGCGATGGGAGCACAAATTGCTATGATATTAGCGGTTGTGATCCAAGCTTTAAATAAAGCTACGCTACCTTATTTTTATGAAGCTTTAAAACAGAAAAGAATTAATGTCAGCCATATTCATAAATGGGCATTCTATGCCTTATTTATCGTACCGGTTCCGGCTTTGGTGATGTGGTTGATTCCCGAAGAGCTTGTGGTTTGGATTCTAGGTTCACAATTTATCGGTACGAAATATTATATAATGCTGTTTTTAGTCGCAACCATGCTTGTTGTACCTTATCTTATTTTAGTAAACTATCTTTTCTTTTATGGCAAAAATAAGCTGATTTCATTATGTTCGATTTTATCGACGGTCTTTTACTTGGTAAGCTTATTTGCGCTAACTTTTACTCAAATAGCCTATATTCCTTTTGCCAGCATTATTGGTGCAGTGAGCATTATCCCGATTTTGTATGTAATGACGGCAAAAGTAGGAAAAACAGTATGAATTTAATTATTTGTTGCACACCTTTGCAGGTACTAATTGCGGAAAAAATTATTGAAATGCACCCTAATGATGAATTTTTTGGGGTAATGCTTTCCACTGTTAAAAATACAAAATTTGATTTCTACCAATCAAGGTTGGAGAAAAAATGCAGTCAATTTTTTGCGATGCAACAACATAGTGAACGCTTGCAATTATTAAAAGAAATTGTTTATTTAAAATGGACATTTATCGGTAAAAATTTTGATAAAGTTTTTGTTGCGAATATTAACGAGCTGGAAATTCAGTTTATATTAAGTACCATTCGATTTAATCAACTTAATACCTTTGATGACGGCACTGCAAATATTGTGCTACAAAGTCTTTTTTATAAAGAAGATAATGTAGGCTTAAACCGTAAATTAATTAATACTCTTTTAGGTAATAAATATAGTTTAGATAAACTCAAAGCGTTATCTGTAGCACACTATACTATTTATCGTGATTTTCCGAATATTATCAGCAATACTATTTATGTGGATTTAATTGAAGCGCGTGATATAAAGAATGTATCGCAGGAAAATGATAAAATAATAAATATCTTATTAGGGCAGCCGATTTTTGAGCGTGAAGATGAAAAAAATATTGCTTTGGCGGAAAAGGTGATTAATACCTTTGATATTGATCTTTATCTGCCTCACCCAAGAGAAACATATAGATTATCGAATGTAGAGTACATCAATACAAATTTAATTTTAGAAGATTATATTTTTCAAGAATTTAGCCAGAAAAAATGCCGCGTTTATACCTATTTCAGTAGTGCTGTGATTAATATTTTAAACAAAAGCCCGAATATTGAAGTGGTAGCGTTAAGGGTGGATACGGATAATCCTGCCTACCTTGCCAGTTATGATTTGTTAGAAAAGTTAGGCATTCAGATTATTGATATTAGAGAATAAAATGAAGAAATATTTAATTTCATTAGAGAAAGATGTAAAACGCCGAGAACTGTTTTTTTCTCAGCCGGATACAGCAGATTTTCAAATTTTTAATGCCATTAATACGATGAGTGCAGAGTGGCATGAGCTAAATGACCGTTTTAATTTAGAAAAATTTGAACAACATTATGGGCGAAAAACCACTAAAGGTGAGATTGGCTGCACACTAAGCCATTTAAGTGTTTATCAGTTGATTGCAGAAGATGATTCAATTCAGAATAATGACTATTGCCTTGTGTGCGAGGATGATGCTTTATTTGCTGCGCATTTCCAAAAAAACCTGAATTTACTTCTTGCTCAAAATCTAAATGCCGATATTGTATTGGTAGGGCAATCTAAAATCCCAAGCTTTGATGATAGCGAACTGGAAATCAATTACCCTTCTACCTTTGGCTTTTTGCAAAAAACAGTTCCGAATACGCCATATAAATATGCCTATCCGTATCGTAATTATTTTGCCGGCACGGTTGCATATTTAATTAAAAAATCGACCGCTTGCCAGTTTTTAAACCAAGCCGGAGCGGAGCGTCCTTATTGGTTGGCAGACGACTTTATTTTATTTGGTAGTAAATTTAAGGTGGATACTTTAATTATTCGCCCATTGATGGTAATCGAAAATCCGGTTCTAATCAGTAATTTGGAAGATTTGCGTGGTTCACTTAATAATAATTTATGGAAGAAATCACTCAAATATCCTCTAAAAAAGGTCTTGGCGATACAACGCAATTTATCCCAATTAAAATAGCAGGTTTGCCATGTCAGCATTAGTGAATTTATTTTATTTATACGATCCGTGGTTTTTCCATTTTTTGCGAATGGCATTTGTGGTAGGTGTATTCGCCTGTGGCTATTTGGTTTGGCAAATTATGCGTGGAAAGCCAAACGGTATTATGATCCCTAAAGATAGCCTGATTGCAATTATTGCCTTAATCGGTTTTAGCGTGATTCCGCTTTTAATTAACGGCACCAAAGAACTTGGGGTATTGGCAATGTATATCAAAATGTTGATTTTATTTATCTTCGGCATTGCGGTTTATAATGTGTTTTATCGGGTAGAAGACGGCAAAGCCCTGTTGGTGCGGGATTTAAAAATAGGCATTGGAATTCAATGGGTTTTCGGGGTAATAGCATTATTAGGCGTGCCCTTTATGGTGGATTTTTTACTTTCTACTAATGCGATGATGCCACGCTTTTTCGGCTCGGAGCAGGAATATCGTCTATACAATATTACTTCGTCTGCTTTTTTCCAATTAAGTATTTTCTACTTAATGTTGCTGCATTTTTTATTGGCTTATAATAAAAAAACGGATTCCATTAATGGCTGGTTTCTGTTTTTAATTTTGTGTATCGGCTTAATTTCAGGCAGAACTTTTTTATTGCTGTCGGTTATCAGCATCGCATTGTATTTCAAATGGCGATACGTGTTGCCGTTAGTGGCATTTACTGCTTTGATTTTATTTCTAGCCATTGTTTTTCCAGAAAATCGCTATGTGGAACACGCCCTAGAGCCGGTGATTAATCTGTTATCCGGTTCGGGAAAAGTGAGTTCTTCCACCGATAATTTAGTGAAAAACCATCTGTTTTTACCGACACTTAGCCAGTTTATTTCAGGCGATGGTTTGTACTACACTGAAAAAGGTGGCTATTATGGCGGCTCGGATTCAGGCTATATCCGCCAAACGCTGTATGGTGGTGTAAGCTATATGTTGGCTTGCTTTGCCTTTACCTTTTATTTTGTGCGAAAAGTGGCAGTGAATTGGTTTGAAGGAAATTGGATTTTCACCTTATCAACGATAGGCCTTTTAGCCATTTTAAACATTAAGGCAGATACTTTCGCCTTCCCGGGGTTGATGATGTTGTTTTTAATGTTCTTATCGTTGTTTGGTACAAGCGGTCGAAATTTAGTGATTTTTTGCAAAAAAAATGAGGCAGGAAATGTTTAGTATTATTGTGCCGTCTTATAACCGCAATGCTGAAATTAAGGCGTTGCTGGAGAGTTTAAAACAGCAAACGGTGTATAATTTTGAAGTGATTATTGTTGATGATCATTCCCAAACGGTGGTTGAAGTGAATGATGATTATCCATTTGAGGTCAAAGTGATCCGCAATAACCCGAATGTGGGGGCGGCTCAAAGTCGTAATGTGGGAGCAAATCACGCCAGCCGAGAGTGGCTGCTGTTTTTAGACGATGACGATCGTTTTATGCCTGAAAAGTGTGAGCGATTGGCGAAGGCGATTAGCCAAAATCCGCAGGCTAATTTTGTTTACCACCCGGCAAAATGTGAAATGGTGAATGAAGGTTTTACCTATGTCACCAAGCCGTTTAAAACACGTGACGAACTGACCAAAGAGAATATTCTCAAAGCCAACAAAATTGGCGGTATGCCGATGATTGGTTTAAAGAAAGCGTTATTTTGCAAAGTTGGCGGATTATCTGACCGCTTGCGTTCGTTGGAAGATTACGATTTCCTATTGAAGTTGTTGGAAGAGTCAAGCTTTGAGCCGCTTTATGTGGATGAGCCTCTCACTTATTGCACCTTCCACACCAAACGTTCCAGCGTTTCAACGGATACTAGCAATACACAAAAGGCGATTGACTATATTCAGCAAACTTATATTAAAACGCCAGAACAAGCTGAGAATTTTAAGCTCAATTCACTGTATATTTTAAGCTATCCACACGTGATGAATTTATCGCGTAGTGCGGCAAAATATTATATTGAAATGTTTAAACAAACAAAAAATATCAAGCAACTGATTATTGCGGCTGCTATTTTTATCTCGCCGAAATTGGCGATTAACTTAAAAAGGTTTATCTAATGAAATTTTCCGTTTTAATGTCGTTATACATTAAAGAGCAACCTCAATATTTAAGAGAGTGTTTTGAAAGCCTAAAAGTACAAACTGTACAGGCTGATGAAATTGTTGTTTGCTTTGATGGGGCAATTACCCCTGAATTGGATGCGATTGTAGAAGAATATAGTGCCATTTTACCGATAAAAGCAGTGAGATTTCCACAAAATCGCGGATTAGGTAAAACCTTGAATGATGGCTTAACCCATTGTTCAAATGAGTGGGTTTTCCGTATGGATACGGACGATATTTGTGTGCCTGAGCGGTTTGAAAAACAAGTAGCGTTTATTGAGAAGTATCCTGAAACTGTGATTTTCGGCGGACAAATTGCCGAATTTGGGCAAAATATTGAAGATATTGTGGCTTATCGCAATGTGCCGACTTCTGCCGATGAAATCGTGAAATTTACCCGTTTGCGTTGCCCGTTTAATCATATGACGGTAGCTTACCAAAAATCTAAAGTGTTAGAGGTTGGGGGCTATCAAGATTTGCAAGAAGATTACTATCTATGGATTAAACTGATTGCACAATTTAAACAAGTAGCAAATTTACCGGATTTATTGGTTTATGCCCGTGTTGGGAACGGAATGGTTAGCAGACGGCGTGGTATGGCACAAGCAGAAGCAGAATGGCGTTTATATAAATTGAAAAATAAATGCAAAATCCACGACCCAATCTCAGGGTTCGCGGTGTTCTTAATGCGTGCAATTCCAAGATTATTACCACTTTCCGCATTAAAAGCGGTATATGGCTTATTAAGAAAATAAGTTTGAAGAAATGTTGAAAGAGCCACAGTTAAAAACTGTGGCTCTTTAGGTTACTGATTTTTTAAGATTTTATTCATTAGTTGGATATCAATATGGCAGTATCCATTCGGATTTTTCACCAAATATTCTTGGTGGTATTCTTCTGCCGGAAAATATTGTTCCAACATTTCATTTTCAACCGCAAGAGGCTTGTCAAAATGTGTTTGTAGTTCGGCAAGCGCTTGGTTGATCACAGGAATATCTTGTGGATCAACATAATAAATACCTGTACGGTATTGGATACCTACATCATGACCTTGCTGGTTAATGCTAATCGGATCAATCACTTGAAAGAAATAATTTAATAATTTGGCAAGGCTGATTTTATCGGCATCGTAAGTGACTTTAACTACTTCAGCATGACCACTGCCGGAGCAGACATCTTGGTAGCTTGGGTTATCAGTATTGCCATTGGCATAGCCAGACTGAGCTTTAATCACTCCGTTAATGCGTTGCATAAAAGACTCTACGCCCCAGAAACAGCCACCTGCTAAATAAATTTCACGAATGTTTTGCATAATTTGCTCTCCTATAAATCATCCTATAATGTATAAATTTTTGCGGGAATTTATTTCAATCTGTGTTTAGATTGTTCGCCCCATGCTGTAGTGGTAAAAATAAGGTGTAAAATGACCGCTTGTAAAAGGTATTTCGTAAGTTTACTGATGTTAAAGATTATGCTAAATGAAATACCATAATTTGTTTTTTGTCAATTTATGTTTTATTTGTGTAATTTTTACAAGATTTTTTACGTAAAAATAGGTATATTAATACTCCCTTTTTAACATGTTTATCTTAGAGGTCTTATGGGTACGCTTAACAGCCTTTTAGGCATAGTTGTTTTACTGTTGATCGCATTTTTATTTTCAAATAATAAACGTGCGATTAGTATGCGAGCAGTATTGGGTGCATTAGCATTACAAATTGCTATTGGTGCATTAGTGCTTTATGTGCCTGCAGGTCGTGATGCATTAAATGCGATTGCTAATGGAGTTTCGAAAGTCATTTCTTATGGAAATGAGGGGATCTCATTTTTATTCAGTGGCTTAGTTAGTGATAAAATGTTTGAAGTATTTGGTGGTGGCGGTTTCGTTTTCGCCTTCCGCGTACTTCCGGTTATTGTATTCTTCTCAGCATTAATTTCACTTCTTTACTATATTGGTGTAATGCAATGGGTGATTCGTATTTTAGGTGGTACTTTACAAAAAGTGTTAGGTACATCGAAAGCAGAATCCATGTCGGCAGCCGCAAATATCTTTGTAGGCCAAACTGAAGCCCCGCTTGTGGTAAAACCTTATATCAGTAAAATGACAGAGTCTGAATTATTTGCCATTATGGCTGGTGGTTTAGCATCTATTGCCGGTTCTGTAATGGCGGGCTATGCAGGAATGGGCGTACCATTAACCTATTTGATTGCAGCATCCTTTATGGCTGCTCCAGCAGGTTTACTTTTTGCTAAGATTATGGTGCCACAAACAGAAAAATTCAGTGATGATTTGGAAAGTGTGGATTTAGAAAAACCGGCAAATGTTTTAGATGCTGTTGCATCTGGCGCATCATCAGGTATGCAATTGGCATTTAACGTAGGTGCAATGTTAATTGCTTTTGTTGCGTTGATTGCTTTAATCAATGGTATTTTAGGTGGTATTGGTGGCTGGTTTGGTTATGAAACCTTAAGTCTAGGCCAGATTTTTGGCTGGGTGTTCAAACCACTAGCTTGGGTCATCGGTGTACCATGGGAAGAATCTGAAATTGCAGGTCAGATGATCGGCTTGAAATTAGCTGTGAATGAATTTGTGGGCTATGTTGAATTTTCTAAATACTTAGCTCCAGAATCTACAGTTCAATTGAGCGAAAAAACAGTGGCGATTATCACTTTTGCACTTTGTGGTTTTGCTAACGTAAGTTCAATTGCCGTGTTAATCGGTGGTATTGGTGCGATGGCTCCAAACCGTCGTGCAGACATTGCACGTTTAGGCATTAAAGCTGTTATCGCCGGCTCATTAGCTAACTTAATGAGTGCAACAATCGCAGGATTGTTTATCGGCTTAGGCGGAGCGGTATTATAAATTACCTGATTAAAACCACTAGAAATAGTGGTTTTAATCTTTTGGGCTGTACGTAAACGGTTGCATAAAATTTTACTATTTACAAGCGGTTAGATTTTTATATTATTTTGCAAACAAATTGTTAATTTGAAAAAGGAGAGGACGATGATGTTAAAAGATTCGGCAAAACTTTCTTTGTCTTTGATGGATCTAACGACCTTAAATGACAATGATACAGATGAAAAAGTTATTTCACTCTGTCAACAGGCTAAAACTTTATTTGGTACGCCTGCAGCGGTTTGCGTTTATCCTCGTTTTGTGCCTATTGCACGTAAAGCATTAAAAGCAGAAGGTATTGAGCAAGTTAAAATTGCAACGGTAACAAATTTCCCTCATGGTAACGATGATATTGAAATTGCCGTAACTGAAACCAAAGCGGCTATTGCTTACGGTGCAGATGAGGTTGATGTTGTTTTTCCTTATAAAGCTTTAATAGCCGGAGAGGAAACTGTTGGTTTTGAATTAGTTAAACAATGTAAAGCAGTCTGTACAGAAAATAACGTTTTACTCAAAGTTATTATTGAAACCGGTGAGTTACAAACCACAGAGCTGATTCGCAAAGCGAGCGAAATTTCAATTCAAGCGGGGGCTGATTTCATCAAAACCTCAACAGGTAAAGTGGCGGTTAATGCTACATTAGAAGCTGCTCGCATCATGTTGGAAACAATTCGTGATTTAGGCGTAGCAGAACATGTTGGCTTTAAAGCTGCAGGTGGTGTAAAAACAACTGAAGAAGCAGCTCAATATTTAGAATTAGCGGATTCGATTTTAGGGAAAGATTGGATCAACGCTTCACATTTTCGTTTTGGTGCTTCAAGTTTACTTGCTAATTTATTGGCAACTTTAAATAATGAGCAGCAACAATCTGTTCAAGGTTATTAATTTTTATCTATTAAGAGGACAAAAATATGGCAACTCCACATATTAATGCACCAGAAGGTGCTTTCGCAGACGTTGTAATTATGCCGGGCGACCCGCTTCGTGCGAAATATATTGCAGAAACCTTTTTAGAGGATGCAAAAGAAGTAACCAATGTGCGTAATATGCTAGGTTATACCGGCACTTATAAGGGACGCCGTATTTCGGTTATGGGCCATGGTATGGGGATTCCATCTTGCTCTATCTATACTAAAGAGTTGATCACAGAATATGGTGTGAAAAAAATCATTCGTGTCGGTTCTTGTGGTGCCGTCCGCAATGATGTGCATGTACGTGATGTAATTATTGGAACAGGTGCTTGTACGGATTCTAAAGTAAACCGCATTCGTTTCCGTGATCACGATTTTGCTGCGATCGCAGATTTCGATATGGCACTTGCAGCTCACCAAGCAGCTAAACAAAAAGGCTTAAATGTATTGGTAGGTAATTTATTCTCTGCTGATCTATTCTATTCACCGGATGTTGAGATGTTCGATGTGATGGAAAAATACGGCATTTTAGGTGTTGAAATGGAAGCAGCAGGAATTTATGGTGTTGCAGCTGAATTCGGTGCGAAAGCATTAGCTATTTGTACTGTATCAGACCATATTCGTACAGGTGAGCAGACCACATCAGAAGAGCGTCAATTAACCTTTAATGATATGATTGAAATTGCTTTAGAGTCTGTGCTTATTGGCGATAAGATGTAAGCGGTTACTTTTTTCAAAAAATTTGCAAATCCCTAGCGAGTTTTTCGTTAGGGATTTTTTATACCTTGTGTTGAATATTAATTTATTTTTAATGAATAAGTATTCATAAATAAACTTGAATTTTCGTTTGAATAGACTTAGACTAAAACCAATTTCATCAAGATAAAGATATAAGGGTGTGAAATGAGCAAATACAAAATTTTTGTGGACGGAGCGGTCGGCACAACAGGGCTACGCATTCATGAGCGATTAAGTGAAGCTGAAGATATTGAGCTGTTGACCTTGCCGGACGAACTACGAAAAGATCTGAATGCACGATTGAAAAAAGTTGCCGAAGCAGATTTAACCTTTCTCTGCCTGCCGGATGAAGCCTCAAAAGAGTTAGTGGAAAATGCACCGAAAAATGCTCGTATTTGCGATACTTCCACTGCACACAGAGTCAACCCTGATTGGGTTTATGGTTTTGCCGAATTAAGCGGACAGCGTGAGAAAATCAAAAACGCCAACCGCGTTGCAGTGCCGGGCTGCCATGCAACAGGTTATATCGCGTTAGTTCGCCCGTTGGTGGAAAAAGGCGTGCTACCTGTTGATTATCCGTTAAGCTGCCATTCTCTCACCGGCTATTCAGGCGGTGGAAAATCCATGATCTCTGATTATAAAAGTTCGGAACGCCCTCAGGCATTCGATGCTCCGCGTGTGTATGGTTTAGCTTTAAAACATAAGCATTTGCCAGAAATGCAAGCCTTAACTCTCATGCAAAATCCACCGATTTTCACCCCTGTGGTAGCCGATTTCTATAGTGGAATGCTAGTTACTGTCCCTTTACCGATAAGCGCTTTACAAGCGGTCAAATCTGGCGAAGAAATTGCAAATCTATTGGTTGATTATTATAAAGGTAACCCATTGATTAATATACACCCTTATCAAGATTTTCCTGAAGACGGTATGCTTGCGGCCAACGCGTATTCAGGCAAAGATAATCTTGAGATTTTTGTGTACGGTAACGAAAGCCAAATTCTACTTGCCGCCCGTTTTGATAACTTAGGCAAAGGGGCCTCAGGAGCTGCGGTGCAATGTATGAATATTATGTTGGGTAGGAGTGAGGTTTCGGGGTTAGAAATTTAACTTGTTGTTTTCTTTGCTTACGCAAAGAAAACAACAGAAAACAGGAGATGTAATGGATATTCAAGAAATCAACCAATTCGCAAATTTATTAGAAAAATCAACCGCTTGTCTTGCTAAATGGCAGGATAAAATCATCGTGGTGAAATATGGTGGCAATGCGATGATTAACGAAGAGCTGAAAAAATCGGTTATGGAAGATATTTTGCTGCTTAATCGCTTAGGCGTGAAAGTAGTGCTGGTTCATGGTGGTGGGCCAGAGATTTCACAAGGGGTGAAATTGCTAGGCAAAGAACCGCAATTTATTAATGGCTTGCGTGTAACCGATAACGATACCATCAGCGTGGTGCTGCAAATGTTAGCGGGTAAGGTGAATAAAAGTTTAGTGGCGTTGCTCAAAGGTAAAGGAATCGGCTTATGTGGTATTGATGGAGCAATGTTACAATGTAAAAAATTAGAGTCTGAGATTGATTACGGCTTTGTTGGTGATATTGTCAAAGTGAATCCGCAAGTAATTGAAATTGCCCTTAACGCAGGTCTAATCCCGGTTCTTTCAACGGTTGGGGTAGATGAAAACGGGCAAGCCTATAATATCAATGCCGATACTGCTGCCAGCGAAATTGCTATCGCTTTAGGGGCTGCAAAATTAGTTTCAATGACTGATATTGCAGGCTTATTACGAGATCGCTTTGATGAAAGTACCTTAATTCCCGAGGTGGAGGTTAATGAGGTACAAGGCTTAATCGAACAAGGCATTATCGCAGGTGGTATGATTCCTAAAATTGCCTGCTGTACCGATTTTATCAATGCGGGCGGCATTGAGGCGAATATTATTGACGGGCGAATTGACCACGCGATTTTAGTAGAACTCTTTGGCGGCAAAAACGGCACGCGTTTTTATAAAAAAGGATAAAAAATGGTAACAAGCAACAACATCAAACAATTAGATAAAGATTATATCGCTCAAACTTACGGCAGATTTGATCTTGCTCTTTCGCACGGCAAAGGCTGCGATGTATGGGATTTTGAAGGTAACCAATATCTGGATTTTACCAGCGGTATTGGTGTAAACAGTTTGGGCTGGGTAGATGATGAGTGGTTGAAGGCAGTTACGGAGCAAGCCGGCAAATTACAACATACCTCAAATCTCTTTTTTACCGAGCCATCAAGCCGTTTAGCGGAAAAATTAGTGAATGCAAGCGGTCTAAAACGAGCATTTTTTTGCAATTCGGGGGCGGAAGCTAACGAAGGGGCAGTAAAAACTGCTCGTAAATATAGTCATGATAAATATGGGACTGGGCGTTCAACGGTCTTAACCTTGGTAAACTCTTTCCATGGTAGAACTATTTCCACTTTGGCAGCAACAGGGCAGGATGTATTCCATCAACATTTTCACCCATTTACTGATGGGTTTGAATATATGCCTGCAAATGATATTGATGCTTTAAAAGCACGCTTAAAAACAGACAATGTATGCGGAATTTTGGTAGAAGTGGTGCAAGGTGAGGGCGGTGTTTGCTCACTAGATAACGATTATCTGCAGGCGGTACAAGAACTTTGTCAAGAAAAAGATTTGGTCTTTATTATTGATGAAGTTCAAACCGGTATTGGGCGAACAGGTACACTTTTCTCATATGAGCAATTTGGCTTAAAGCCCGATGTGGTCACGCTTGCAAAAGGCTTAGGCGGTGGTTTACCGATTGGCTCA
Organism: Mannheimia granulomatis; assembly: GCF_011455695.1. Taxonomy (NCBI): domain Bacteria; kingdom Pseudomonadati; phylum Pseudomonadota; class Gammaproteobacteria; order Pasteurellales; family Pasteurellaceae; genus Mannheimia; species Mannheimia granulomatis. The sequence goes on from NZ_CP015030.1 coordinate 278,187, forward strand.
TTCCTATTAGGCGAAAAAGTCGAAAATACTTTAGGCAAAAGTGACCACGGTTCAACCTTTGGTGGAAACCCTGTGACCTGTGCCGGTGCGAATGTGGTGATGGATAGAATTAATGCTGATTTCTTGACAGAAGTGCAACGCAAAGGGCGAAAAGTACGAGAGGCTTTGGCAGGATTACCTAAAGTAAAATCCGTTTCAGGTTTAGGCTTAATGCTTGGTGTAGAGTTTGAAGAAGGCGTTTTGGCTTCAGATGTGGTAGCAAAATGTATTGAAAAAGGCGTGTTATTTCTCACTGCAAAAAACAAATTACGTTTATTGCCTCCGCTAACTATTAGCGATGCTCAAATTGAGCAGGGAATGAAGGTGCTGAAAGAAGTATTGGAAACCTATTAATTTGGATAAAAAATCCCGCTTAAAGCGGGATTTTTTCATAGATTTTATGAGCGTTTCATAATCTCAAAAAACTCTTCATTCGTTTTTGCCATCATTAATTTATCAATTAACCATTCAATAGCATCCACTTCATCCATAGGATTAAGTACTTTACGCAACATCCACGTTTTTTGCAGTTCATCGGCTGCCATTAACAAGTCATCTTTACGTGTGCCGGAACGATTAAAGTCAATCGCAGGGAAGATTCGACGCTCAGCAATCTTACGAGATAAGTGTAATTCCATATTACCTGTACCTTTGAATTCTTCAAAGATAACTTCATCCATTTTCGAGCCTGTATCGACAAGAGCGGTTGCGATAATAGTTAAACTACCACCTTCTTCTACATTACGGGCTGCACCGAAGAAACGTTTAGGACGATGTAGTGCATTGGCGTCCACACCACCGGAAAGAATTTTACCTGAAACAGGCGTCACGGTATTGTAGGCACGAGCAAGACGCGTGATAGAGTCTAATAAAATCACTACATCTTTTTTATGTTCTACAGAGCGTTTGGCTTTTTCTATTACCATTTCAGCCACTTGAACATGTCGGGTAGCAGGTTCATCAAAGGTTGATGCAATCACTTCACCACGCACGGTACGTTGCATTTCGGTTACCTCTTCCGGACGTTCATCAATTAATAGCACAATCAATTCACATTCTGGGTGGTTAGAGGTAATGCTTTGAGCAATATTTTGTAGAAGTACGGTTTTACCTGCTTTAGGTGGAGCAACGATTAAAGCTCGTTGACCTTTACCGATAGGGGCGGCTAAATCTAAAATACGAGCAGTTAAGTCTTCTTTCGAGCCATTTCCTCGCTCCATTTTTAAACGCGAATTAGCGTGTAAAGGGGTTAAGTTTTCAAATAGGATTTTGCTACGAGAGACTTCAGGTTTATCGTCGTTAACTGAATCTACTTTTAATAATGCAAAATAGCGTTCACCTTCTTTAGGCGGGCGAATTTTACCTTCAATTTTATCACCGGTTTGTAAGTTAAAACGGCGTATTTGACTTGGAGAAACATAAATATCATCAGGACCGGCTAAATATGAGCTATCTGCAGAGCGCAAGAAACCAAAACCATCCGGTAATATTTCTAGCACACCTTGACCGAAGATATCTTCACCACTTTTCGCATGTTGTTTAAGAATGGCAAAAACAATGTCTTGTTTACGTAAGCGAGCTAAATTTTCTAAGCCCATTTGATTTTCACCCATTTCAACAAGTTCTGAAACAGGCGTGTTTTTTAATTGAGTAAGATGCATAATTGGAATATATATTGATTGATAATAAAAGGTTGGATTTTTGATAGTTAGCCAGATACAGTTAACCGTAAAATGATGTGGCGAAGAATACCGCAACAATAAAAAAATTGCAAATGTTTTATACAAAATGACCGCTTGTAATAATAAAAACGCCAGTAAATGCTGGCGTTCTCATTTTTTATTAAGCCTCAATCCCTTCAAAAAGAAGTGTGCTTAAATAACGCTCAGAAGCGGATGGTAAAACAGCAACAATTAATTTGTCTGCAAATTCAGGTAATTTCGCCAGGCGATCTGCTGCAGCAACTGCTGCACCTGATGAAATGCCGCCTAAAATACCTTCTTCGGCCATTAAACGGCGAGCAGTTGCAAGGGCTTCTTCGCTTGATACTTTTTCAACTCTATCTACTAATGAGAGGTCAAGATTTTTTGGAATAAAACCTGCACCAATACCTTGAATTTTGTGTGGAGCTGGTTTGATTTCTTCACCGTTTAAGGTTTGAGTAATCACCGGAGATTCAGCCGGTTCTACTGCAACAGAAATGATTTGTTTACCTTTATCTTGTTTGATTGCACGAGAAATACCGGTAATAGTCCCACCTGTACCCACACCTGCGACCAATACATCGATTTTACCTTCGGTTGCATCCCAAATTTCAGGGCCGGTAGTTTGCTGGTGAATAGCCGGGTTAGCCGGATTTTCAAATTGTTTTAATGTGACGTAATGATCAGGGTTTGATGCTGCGATTTCAGCCGCTTTTTCAATTGCCCCTTTCATTCCTTTTGCCCCTTCGGTTAAAACGAGATTCACGCCTAAACCACGTAATAAACGTTTACGTTCCGTACTCATTGTTTCAGGCATGGTTAAGGTAAGTTTATAGCCACGAGCTGCTGCAACATAAGCAAGAGCAATACCCGTGTTACCACTGGTTGCATCTACAATTTCTTTTCCTTTGGTTAAGATTCCATCTTTTTCTGCTTGCCATACCATATTCGCACCAATACGGCATTTTACGCTAAAGCTTGGATTACGTCCTTCTACTTTTACAACAATGTTGCCATTACCGAAATTCTTTAAACGAACAAGAGGAGTATTACCAATAGAATATGAATTGTCTGCATAAATAGTCATAATGATGTTCCTTTTAGATTAGGTTTTAAAATTTTAAACTTATCATACTTATTTCTTAGCTATTTGCTAGTAGCAATAAGGCATTTAATATAACTAAATGAAATATGTTTAGGCAATAATTAGTATGCTTTAAAGAAGGGGAATGAAAACTAAGCGGTCATATTTTGCAAAAAATTTGCTAAATATGACCGCTTGAATGTAGTAGAGAAGGCTATTTCAGCTCTCTTGCCCCTTGGTTATCCACTTTGCAAATATGGATGAAACCTTCATTATTTTGTAGATACTCTTTTTCCAAGTAGTTAACTAAGCGCTGAGCGTGTTCTAGATCAGGGGCAATCGCAAACATAGTTGGACCGGATCCGGAAATACCAACAGCTAAAGCACCTAAATCTTTACAGCCTTGGCGGACAGTTGGGAAGTTCGGTAGTAAATCCTCACGATACGGTTCGGCAATTAGGTCTTTCATCATTGTTGCAGCCAACACATCTTGGTGGGTATGGCAAGCGTGAACAAATGAACCTAAGTAGCGGGCTTGCTGAATCATATCTTGGCGAGTGTAGCTTTTTGGTAAAATAGCTCTTGCTTCAGCGGTTGAAACTTCCACTCCTGGGTAGGCAAGTACCCAATACCATTCATCAAAAAATGGCAATGGCTGGCAGATATTACCGAGTGATTGGGTCATTAACTGTAATCCGCCTAAATAGCAAGGGGCGACGTTATCATAGTGGATAGAACCTGAAATTCTTCCTTCCAATTCGCCCATCATTTCCAATAATTCCATTTTTGAGAAAGGTTCATCGTGGAATTTATTAAGAGCTACTAAGGCTGCTACAATCGAGCAGGCGCTTGAACCAAGGCCTGAGCCAATTGGCATATTTTTCTCAAGCGTTAAACGTAAATTTTTTACGTTACCGCCACGTAATTTTAAGCGTTCGCTAAAAAGTACATAGGCTTGATAGACGATATTTTTTTGCGGCTCTTTTGGCAGCTTTCTTACAAAATAGCCGGCACTTTCTAATTCAAAGACTTGAGCGCAATCTTCAATTTGGACCACATCGCCTAATAATGAGCCGTCAATAGGGGAAATTGCTGCTCCTAGAGAGTCAAAGCCGACACTAATATTAGCGCTTGAAGCTGGGGCATAAATACGTAGAACCATTAGTTTGCTCCTCCTTGTAACGTGCGAAGAATATCGGCAAAAATACCCGCTGCGGTGACACTATTGCCGGCACCGTAACCGCGTAAGAGGAGTGGAATTGGGTTGTAATAGCGAGTTAAGAATGCAAGAGCATTTTCACCATCTTTCACTTTGTAAAGAGGATGGTTTTCATCCACTGCTTCAATTGCCACACGGCATTTATCACCGGTAATTGAACCTACATAACGTAATACTTTGCCCTCTGCTTTTGCGGCTTCAACACGTTTGCTGAATTCTTCATCCAATGAAGGTAAAACTTGCAAGAATTCATCACGGCTCATACCTTCCGAGAAACCTTTTGGTAATACACCTTCAATTTCAATATCATCAAATTCAAGCGGTAAGCCGGTTTCACGAGCAAGAATTAAGAGTTTACGCGCCACATCAGCACCAGATAAGTCATCACGAGGATCAGGCTCGGTAAAGCCTTTTTCTTTTGCTATCAATGTTGCTTCAGAAAGAGTTAAACCTTCTTCTAATTTGCCGAAAATGAACGATAATGAGCCTGAAAGAATTCCTTCAAATTTTTCGACTTCATCACCGGCTGCTAAAAGATTTTGTAGGTTTTCAATAACAGGTAAACCTGCTCCTACATTGGTTTCATATAAGAATTTGTGTTGACTTTGGCGAGCATTTTCACGCATTTCTAAGTAATATTCATAGCCTGAGGTGTTTGCTTTTTTGTTTGGTGTTACTACGTGGAAACCCTCTTTTAATGCTCGAGCATAAAGATTGGCGACAGATTGAGCTGAAGTACAATCCACAAACACAGGGTTTACAACGTGATGGAATTTGATGAATGAAAGCAATACATCAAAATCAGACGGCTGAATTGCTTTTTCTAAATCTTCTTTCCAGTTATCTAAATTTAAGCCGTTTTCGTTCAACAACATTTTATCCGAGTTAGCCAAGGCACAAATTCGGATCTCAATGTCCTTCTTTGCTAAAAACTCCTTTTGTTGTTTTACCTGCTCGATTAACTCACTGCCGACACCACCTACGCCAACTAAAAACATATCAACTACACGTTTGCTGTTGAATAAGGATTTATGCGTTGCTTTTACTGCCTCAATGGCTTTATTAAGAGGTACAACGGCAGAAATAGAACGTTCTGACGAACCTTGTGCAATCGCTACAATGCTGATATTAGCTTGAGCGAGAGCAGAGAAGAAGCGGGCAGCAATGCCTTTAGCAGTACGCATACCATCGCCTACTACAGAAACGATAGATAAATCTTTAATAATATCAATTGGATCGAGAAGATTGTCTGATAGCTCTTGAGTAAATTCGGTATTAAGTGCTTGTAATGCTTTGTCTGCGGATTTTGCCGGTACACAGAAGCTGATACTGTATTCTGAGGAAGATTGAGTAATTAAAATGACCGAAATGCCGGCTTTTGACATAGTTGAGAAGACGCGGGCAGCCATCCCCACCATACCTTGCATTCCTGAACCTGAAACGTTAAACATCGCTACGTTATCCAGGTTTGTGATCCCTTTTACTTTTAAATTATCGGCTGCAACGTTATTGTCAATTAATGTGCCTTTTCCCTCAGGATTACCAGTGTTTTTAATTAAGCACGGAATATTTAATGGCACTAACGGCCCGATAGTGCGAGGGTGAATCACTTTCGCCCCAAAGTAAGAAAGCTCCATCGCTTCTTGGTAGCTCATTGACTCTAAACAAACAGCGTCAGGCACTAAACGAGGATCACAGGTATACACACCATCTACATCTGTCCAAATTTCACAGATATCTGCTTTTAAGCACGCGGCTAAACAAGCAGCAGAGTAGTCAGAACCGTTACGGCCTAATAATACTAATTCGCCTTTTTCATTACCGGCAGTGAAGCCCGCCATTAATACTACATTTTTCTTTGGAATAGAGAGCGCATCAACACGTTTGGTTGATTCTGTAATATCAACAGAAGATTCTAAATAGCTACCATGAGCCAATAATTTCTCTACGGGATCGATACGTGTTACATCATAGCCTTTCGCTTCAAACCAAGCTTGCATCATAGCAATTGAGAGTTTTTCTCCTCGACAGTGAATAGTAGCTGCTACATCATCAGACAAGGATTTACTTTTTGCAGCATCTGCCGCAACTTGTTGAATTTGTTTCAATTCGGCATCGACCAAGGCTAATAATTCATCACGTGCAAAGTTATTATTTGCTTCATATAAGCCATTGATAATATTATGGAAAATAGACGTTGCTTCAGAAAGGTTAGATTCAAATGATTCGCCGGCAATCGCTTTATCGACAATAGCAACAAGATGGTTGGTAATTTTGGCAGGGGCAGATAAGACACCGGCTGCCTGATCTTTTAAATGTGCTTTTTCGATGATATCCGCTGCTTGCATAAAGCGTTCGGGGTTGGCAAGTGATGTGCCTCCAAATTTAAGAACTCGCATAGTTTCTCCTGATATTTATATTTGCAAATTTTTATATAAAAAAACCCGCTTGTAGCGGGTTTTCTAAACTCTGTTTTTCAGCAACACTAACCCGCATTATGTGATTGCATAATGGTAATTGTGGTCATAATAATAGTTGCTAAATGTAACATTTGCTGATTTCTCATTAGCGATAAACTAGTTGAGAGAATGATGGAAAATAAGACCTTTGTCAATCATTTTTTATTTAGCGTTCTCTTAGACTTTCATCAATTGTTGTGCGTAGTGGACTTAGGAAATAATCCATCACATTTCGTTTATCTGTTTTTATTTTTGCTGATACTTGCATACCTTGTTTCAGATAGATTGGTGAATCTTGTATATTCAGGAAATTTCTATCCATTAAAATCGTGGCGGCAAAGACATAACCCAGCTTTTCATCTTGTATAGCATCTAAACTGATATGTTTCACTTTGCCGGTAATATATCCATATCGGGTATAAGGGAATGCGGCAATTTTTAGTACAACGTTTTGCCCTACTTTTATAAAACCAATGTCTTGATTAGTAATCAATGCTTCAACTTCTAGTTGTTCATCTTCAGGAGCAATAACCATTAAGGTTTGAGCAGTGGTTACTACGCCACCTATAGTATATGTCTGCAATTCTTGTACGACTCCGTCAATTGGAGAACGGATTTCCATAAAACTTTGTCGTTGTTTAGCTTTATCCTGCTCTAATTGAGTTTGTAGAAGAGTATCAGAAACTTTTTTTAGTTCGTCGAGTATATCGCGTTTAAAGGATGTAATGAATGTTTGGTATTCTTGCTCTGTTTGTTGAATTTCTTTTGCGATTTCTGATAATCGACTCTGTTGTGTACCTAAATTGTTTTCAACTTCAAGTTGCTTATTCTGTTGTTCATAAAATTCGTGCTTAGAGGCACTTTTTTGTTGGTATAGCTTGTAAAAATCACGGGTACGCTCTTTTTCATAGCGTTGAATTTGATTTAATTTAATTAGGTTTCCCTCAATTGTTTTCTTTTCTTGCTGTTTTTGTTCAATAAGGGCAAGTAAGCGTTTCTTTTGTGCAGTCCACGCCTGATATTGGCTACCATCACCAGTTTTTGAATCAGCATAATGCCTTGCTGTCCAACCGTTGCCAGCTTGGTCACTTTAAAACTGGCATTCACATAGCCTGCGAGTAGTTTATCCCAGCTTTCCGTCATTTGTGGAGAAACTGACATAGATTTTATCGTATTCATTGCACTGACGGATTCTACTAAGAAAGAGTGGTTATCGGCATTTCTTGCAAATTTATCATTTAAGCGGTGGCGTAAAATAGGGCTAATTGTAGCCGACCAAATTGCGTAACAAGGCAGCGAGGCTAAAACGACCAAACTTAGCCAGATGCTGTATTGCCACATGACGACTAAAAAGATAAAGGAGAAAATCAGATCCAGTACTGATGTTAATGCTTGTCCGGTGAGAAATATTCGGATCTGTTCTAACTCCCGTACTCTTGCTACGGTTTCACCGACACGTCGTGTTTCAAAATAGGCAATCGGCAGAGCAAGTAAATGGCGAAACAGCCTCGCACCGAGTTCAACATCAATGCGGCTGGTGGTATGTGCAAAGACATAGGTCCGAATACCGCCGAGGATCACCTCAAACAGCACAACAACCAATAAGCCGATAGCCACCACATTCAGTGTGCTAAATCCTTGATGAACTAGCACTTTATCCATCACTACTTGGAAGAAAAGCGGTGAAATTAGTGCAAAAATTTGCAAAACAATTGAAATTACTAAAACTTCGATTAAAATTCGCCTATATTTTACAATAGCAGGAATAAACCAAGTGAAATCAAATTTTGCCAACAAACCGAGAATAGAGGCACGAGAAGCCACTAAAATCAGCTCTCCTTGATAAATTTCACGAAATTCCGCTTCACTCAGTAATCAAGGCTCTTCGGTCAGCAGATCGTGAATTAAATAACGCCCACCTTCTTCATCTAATTGAGCCAAAATAAAATGATGCCCATCATCACTCCAAACCATGGCAGGCAAATGCACAAACGGCAAACGTTCAACCGATTTCCTCACCGCTTTGGCTTTTAACCCCAAGCTTTTGGCGGCTAATAGCCAGTTGGTTTTGTTAAGCCAGTGCCGTTAGTATCGAACTGGTGTTTGATTTGGGCTTCATTTATAGCAAGATTGTGAAAGTAGGTAAGTACGGCTAAACCAGCAAGAGCTAAGTCTTTATTATTCATTATTTTCTTATAAATTTTTTCTAACATATCGATAAAATACCAAAATTCACTTATGAATCCTGCTTGAAATGAACATATTATAAGAATGTATGTTGTAATCTCTTTTATGTAATTTCCATCGTTACTACTAAATAATTTCCATTCTTTTATCCATAAAAAATAAAATGTTATAGGGATAAATAATAGTGTGAAAATATAGTGTGTTGCTTTATTTAAGTTTCTTGGGTGTTTTCTTGATTTTCTAAATATAAATAGAGCTATAATAATGAAAATCGTCATTATAGAAATTATGAGATTGAGTAATTTGCTATATTCTACTGCTAGATAAGTGTATCCGCCTCCAAAAAAGTAGTAGTTCTCAATGAATTTTTGAATGTGTAATAGCCCATTTGTGGGCAGGCTTTGCATATAAAAATATAGCAATATAGCCACAAGGATATATAATGTTAATATTGCTTCTATGATATGCTTTTTAAGTTTTTCATTTTTCATTTTTTGTTAAAAATTATGTTGGATTGATATGTTCTTTGTTGTCTTTCTTATTTTTTATTTTTCTATAGGTTTTTTCTAAGATGTCAATAAAATACCAAAATTCGCTAATAAACCAAGCGTGGAGAGAGCAAGTTACGAATATGTATGCTGATATTTCCTTAATTGGGCTTATATGGTTGCTGCTAAATAAATCCCACTCACTTATCCATAAAAAATAAAATGATATAGGTATAAATAAAAAAACAAAGACATAGTGGCTTATTACATGCCTATTTCTAGGATGTTTTCTTGAGTTCCTAAATCTAAATAAAGATATAATGAAAAAAAGAGTAAGTGTCGACAATAAGGTGTTTAATATTTTGCTATATTCTATAGTTAATCTAGTTTGTAATCCCTTGGTTAAATTATAGTTATTAGCAATATCTTGGATCATTAAAAAATCTTTCTGTGGTAGATTTTCTATATAAAAATATAGAAAAGTGGCAATGGTAATATATAGTGCAAAAATTAGCTCTATTATGTTTTTCTGTATGTCTATTTTTTTCATTTTGTTCCATCCTGAATGATATTTGGGTGATAAAGATCAAATAAATGGTTGTTATTTGTGTCAATAACACTTTCTTTTGTTGTTTTAAATGAACTCATTTCTTGTTTTATTTTTTCTGATTGTGTTGCATATTTTTCTAGATTGTCAAACTCACCTTTTCTGAAATTAAAATGTTCATTTTTATGTATTAGTTTATTAATAATCCATTCTCTTTTTTCTTTATCTGAACCCATCGCTCCAAATATGACACTTAGAGCAGCAGATCCTAGTGCCCCCCCTCTAGCCCCAATTTTAGCTCCAACATATGCGCCAGCTAAACCACCGGATATATCAGCCAGTTTATCACCTGCTTTTTCTTTATTGTTCTTAAATGCATAATTAACAAATTCAAATAAGTCTGACATTTGGCTTGCTGCATTAAATTTTTTGGCAGAAGCAACCAATATATGCCCTAACTCATTGTTATGTTTTAAGAGTGCTTTACCTGATTCCTCTATTGTTGTGACTAAAGTATTTTGAGCTAGAGTTTTAGAGAGATTATTGTTAGGTATGGAGTCCATAGCTAATTTAGCCTGTTTTAGCTCTAAGTTTATTGCTCCAATAGTGGTGTATTTCCCACTAAATGGAGATTTTTCTATCTTGCTTAGTTGTTTTCTATTTTTTGAAACTATGTCAACCGCATCAACCATTTTTTTTGAAAAGGCTGAAAGTGAGTAGTCTGTTCTATTTTGCTTATCGCTGACAAAATGTGACGTAGCTACAAATCGATCATTCGTTAGTGGATTATTTGTATTTCTTGATGAACTTGCAGAACGGCGAACATTAATATTATTTTTACCGCCTACTTTGTTTATTGTGTTTACAGCTGTTTTAGCAACGCTAGTGGCTACAGAAGCTGGGTTTCTGCTTACAGAGTTAGAATGATTTTTTGATAAGTTTGAAGGGCTGTTATTTCTTGATGAGCTTATCGAACGATTGTTTTTTGCTGAACTTGCAGAGCGGTTGTCTTTCGATGAACTTACAGATCGATTATTTTTTGCTGAACTTGTAGAACGGTTGTCTTTCGATGAACTTACAGATCGATTATTTTTTGCTGAACTTGCAGAGCGATTATTTTTTGCTGAACTTGCAGAGCGATTATTTTTTGCTGAACTTGCAGAGCGGTTGTTTCTTGATGAACTTGAAGAGCGATTGTCTCTTGATGAACTTGAAGAGCGATTATCTCTTGATGAACTTGAAGAGCGATTATCTCTTGATGAACTTGAAGAGCGATTATCTCTTGATGAACTTGAGGAACGGCTGCCTCTGGATGAGCTTGAGGAGCGACTGTCTCTTGATGAACTTGAGGAGCGATTGTCTCTTGATGAACTTGAAGAGCGATTATCTCTTGATGAACTTGAGGAACGGCTGTTTCTTGACATAATATTCTCGCTGAAGTTAATGTTGATATTAGAAATTGTATTTGTGAATAGAATGTAATCAATATGTTTAGATGAAATACAATGAGATTTTTTCTAAAATGAGATCTTCATCACATTCGGCTATTTTTGTTCTAGATCAAAAAAATGTGCCTTTCCGATAATTTTTTGCTAAAATAACTGCCGGGTTTTTACTCTATTACCTATAATTTTTTGAGGAGTTTATAATGGCATACACACTACCTGAATTAGGCTACGCTTATGATGCGTTAGAGCCACACTTTGATGCAAAAACAATGGAAATCCACCATTCTAAACATCACCAAGCTTATATCAATAACGCAAATGCAGCGTTAGAAGCTCATCCGGAATTATTAGAACAGTGTCCGGGTAAATTAATTACCGATTTAAACCAAGTGCCTGCGGAAAAACGCACTGCGGTACGTAACAATGTGGGTGGTCATGTAAATCATACTTTATTCTGGAAAGGCTTAAAAACTGGTACTACTTTGCAAGGTGCATTAAAAGATGCCATCGTGCGTGATTTCGGTTCAGTTGAGAACTTCCAAGCAGAATTTGAAAAAGCGGCAACCACCCGTTTTGGTTCAGGTTGGGCGTGGTTAGTGATTGAAGACGGCAAATTAGCGGTAGTTTCAACAGCAAACCAAGATAACCCATTAATGGGTAAAGAAGTGGCAGGCGTTTCTGGCTACCCGATTTTAGGTTTAGATGTTTGGGAACACGCTTACTACTTAAACTACCAAAACCGCCGTCCAGACTTCATTAAAGCATTCTGGAATGTGGTTAACTGGGATGAAGCGGCAAGCCGTTTTGAAAAACAAACTCCAGGCTGTGGCTGCGGTAAATAATACCTAATCTATAGAATTTAAGCGGTCATATTTTGTAAAATTTGATCTGCACCCCAAAAGTAAGTTAAGCAGCTAACTGATTAAGGTGCAGATTTTTTATTATCACACCTACCTCAACCTTCAAATCTATAAGTAATAGTTTAGTTTTTTGGAAGAGTAATAACTCTTTAGGAATTTTTGTCTTTTTATGTGATCTACTTCGCATTTTTGGTAATTTTCGATTGCTTTTGATTTTAAGGGTAATAAAATCAAATTCGAAAGCAATCGTAATTTTGTTGATTGCTTGTTCAGAGGAGAGAAAATGAAAAGTGCTTTGGAAAGACGCGCTGAAATTTTGAGTTTACTGCAACAAACCGGTAGTCAGCGAGTGGAGTTACTTGCTAATCAGTTTAACGTCTCAGCGGTAACTATTCGAGGTGATTTAAATTACCTTGAACAGCAAGGCTTTATTACTCGTTCTCACGGGTTTGCAGTGCTTAATTCTAGACTGATCAACGAACTTTCTATTGCGGATAAAGATCATCACTATCCTGAGCTAAAGCAACGTATAGGAAAATTAGCCGCCACTTTACTGAAAAACGGAGAGCGGGTTATTTTAGACTCCGGTACAACAACGAAAGCAATCGTAAGTCATGTTGGCGAAACGGAACTCACTGTTTTAACTAATGGTTTGGATTTAGCAATGGCATTAGTTCCTTGTCCGAATGTTGAAGTACGCTTAACCGGCGGTGTGTTACGTAAAAATGCGATGTCTTTTTCAGGTGTGATGGCAGATAATCATCTGCGGCAATATCGCTTTGATAAACTTTTTCTCGGTGTTGATGGTTTTGACTTAGATAAAGGTATTACTACCTTTAATGAGCAAGAAGCGCAATTAAACCGCCTGATGTGCGAAGCAGTCAATCAAGTGATTGTAGTTGCTGATTCCAGTAAATTCGGGCAGTACAGTGATTATGTCATTTGCCAAGCTAATCAAATTGACGTATTAGTGACTGATGATAAATTGCCGAGAAATTATCAGTATTATTTGGAAAATGCCGGTGTGCAGGTGTTGATCGCTTAATCACGGTAATTATCCGAAATCTCTCCTTCTCTCCGATAATTCTTATTTAGGGGGAAGTATGATCCTGAATATCGCTAACCAGATTTTGGAAAGCCAAAATGCCTTTTGGACGGCTAAAGAGATCGCCCAACAGCCTGAGACTTGGCGGGAAACCTCTGAAATTGTCTCTAATTCGCAAATTTCCGCCTTTTTACAACCGCTTGTTGAACGAGCTCAAAAAGGCGAACTCCGTATTATCTTTACCGGTGCTGGTACGTCCGCCTTTATTGGTGGCGTGGTTTCCCCAATTTTGAGTGAAAAACTCGGCTGTGTAGTGGAAGCAATTGCCAGTACCGATTTAGTCTCCAGTCCACATCAATTTCTCTTTGCTGATAAGCCAACGCTGCTTGTCTCTTTCGGTCGCTCCGGCAACAGTCCGGAAAGTGTCGGTGCAGTCGATAATGTTAATGCGATTGTGAAAGATGCCTACCACTTGGCAATCACCAACAATATCAATGGCGCACTCTTTACCAAATGCACCGATAACCCGAAAGCCTTCCCGCTTGCCCTGCCGGACAGCACCCACGATCAAGGCTTTGCAATGACCTCCAGTGCCAGCAATATGATGCTTGCCTCGCTGCTGAGCTTTGCACCGCACGCATTCGATAAAACGTGGGTAGAACAGTTTGCCACCGTGACCGAGCAGCTTTTAGAGCAAGACAGCCTTGAAATTCAACGCTTGGCACATTTACCGTTAAAACGGATCGTCTATTTAGGCTCTGGCCATTTCCAACATCTTGCCCGTGAAACCGCCCTCAAATTATTAGAACTGACCGCCGGTGAACGCTTGGGCTTCTTTGAAAGTGCGATGGGCTTCCGTCACGGGCCGAAATCCTTAGTGCAGCATGAAACGCTTATTTTCCTGTTTAGCTCTGCCAATCCTTATACCGCAAAATACGATGCCGATCTCTACCACGAGTTAGTCAATGACAAGAAAGCCTGTGAAGTGATATTACTCGGCGGAACAAGCGGTCGGTTTAAAGCGGAAATTTGCAAATTAGACGACGCAGCACGTATTTTCCCATTCCTTGTGATTGGTCAGCTCTATGCGTTTTATAGCTCACTGCACCTCGGTTATACCACCGATAACCCTTGTCCTACAGGCGAGGTAAACCGTGTAGTGCAAGGAGTAACCCTCTATTCTTATAAATAAACAGGAGAGAACTATGGCAATTTTGAATGTGCGAATCGATGCCCGCTTGATTCATGGTCAAGTAGCAAACCTTTGGACATCTTACCTGAATATTACCCGCATTATGGTGGTGGATGAAGTTGTAGCCAATAATGATATTGATAAAGCAGGCTTGCGTTTGGCTTGCCCTGCGGGGGTGAATTTAAGTGTACTCACCGTAGAGAAAGCGGCGACTAATATCAACGAAGGTCGCTACGATTCACAACGTGTGCTGCTGGTGGTACGTAATCCGCAAACAGTGCTACAGCTTGTGGAAGCCGGTGTCAATTTACCTGAGATCAACGCCGGTAATATGTCAAAAACCGATCTCACTCGTCCAATCCGTAAAACCGTACATGTGACGGAAGACGATGTTGAGACCTTCAAAAAACTTTCTGCAAAAGGTATTAGCCTGACGGCGCAGTTGGTACCGAATGAAGAAAAAGTCGATCTGATGAAACTTTTATAGGAGTAACATGCTATGATTGAATGGTGGCAAATCCTCTTGATTACGCTTTATGCGTTTTATCAAATTATTGATGAAATTACCATTGTATCCAGTGCAGGTTCACCGGTCTTTGCCGGCTTAGTCACCGGCTTGATTATGGGTGACTTAACAACCGGCTTGCTGATCGGTGGTTCAATGCAATTAACCGTGCTGGGTGTCGGCACGTTCGGCGGTGCATCGCGTATAGATGCCAACTCCGGTACTGTTATCGCGACTGCATTCTCGGTGGCAGTCGGTATGGATCCGCAATTAGCACTGACCTCTCTTGCTGTTCCAATCGCTGCTCTGATGGTTTATACCGATATTTTGGCTCGTATGTCTAACGTGTTCTTCGCACACCGTATCGACAAAAATATCCAAGACCACAACTATCGTGCGATTACCGTAAACTATCTCTCCGGTGCATTGGCTTGGGGTCTCTCTCGTGCGCTACCGATTTTCTTAGCTCTCGTCTTCGGTGGCCCGTTCGTGGCAAGCTTGGCTGAGGCGATGCAAACCGGCTTCCTGAAAGTGATCGCAGACGGCTTAACGCTGGCTGGCGGTGTATTACCGGCACTCGGTTTCGCTATCCTATTACGTTACTTACCGACCAAACGCCACATTGCGTACCTGATCTTGGCGTTCTCACTTACCTCCATCTTTATCACACTGTTTGGCAACGTGACCGCCGCCAGTGCAAAAGTGGGTGTGGTGAACAACATCAACAGCGTACCAATGCTTGCAATGGCTGCCATCGGCTTCGCCTTCGCCTACATTGTTTACCAACGTAGTACCGAAACAGGCTCTGCTCCTGTAGCGAAAAACACTACCTCTGCAAAAGGAGAAATTGAAGATGACGAACTCTAATAGCCAAGTCGGTAACCCAAAAGGCTACAAATTAACCGACGCAGACTTCCGCCAAATTAACATTCGTAACTTACTCTGCAACCAATTAGGTTGGAACTACGAACGTATGCAAGGCTCAGGCTACCTTTGGATTATGTTGCCACAACTACGCAAAATGTACGGCGACAACACCCCTGAACTGCAAAAAATGATGGTGATGCACAACCAATTCTTTAACACCAGCCCGTTCTTTAACACCATTGTAAAAGGGATTGATTTGGCATTAGAAGAGAAACAAGGCACGAAATCCCTTGAAGCGGTTGCCGGTATTAAATCTGGTTTAATGGGGCCGTTTGCGGCGATTGGTGATGCGATCTTCGGCTCACTCGTCCCAGCCATTATGGGTGCAATTGCCGCAACAATGGCCGTTGGCGGCAACCCGCTCGGTGTCGGCCTATGGGTGATGGTTGCCATTGCAACTATGCTGTTCCGCTGGGTGCAGCTGAAAGTGGCTTACCGTGAGGGCGTGAACTTAGTCACCAACCTCGGCCACAAACTCAACGCCTTAACCAACGCCGCTACCGTCCTCGGGGTGTTCGTGGTCGGGGTGATGTGTGCCACAATGGTCAATGTGATGGTGCCGTTTACCGCCACCATCGGTGAGAAAGTGGTTTCTGCCCAAGCGAACTTAGACCTCATTCTCCCACGCCTTGTGCCTGCGTTGGTAGTCGGCTTCATCTACTGGTTACTCGGCAGACCGAAAATGAACTCCAACAAAGCGATTATGATCATCATCGCCCTCTGTATCCTGCTCTCTTGGGCTGGATTGTTGGCGAAGGGCTAGAAATATCATCGCTAACTTAAATTCTCCCCTCGCTTGCGGGGGGAGTACCGCCGAAGGCGGGGAGGGGGGCAACAAGCGGTTAATATCGAATAAAAATCTGCAAAGCCCCCTACCCCCTTGCTACGCAAGGGTACTTCCCTCACAAGAGGGGGAGGAAAATTAAACAAACGTTCTCACTATTATTAAGGATAGATTATGAAAAAATTATCAATATTCTCCTTAGCATTACTTATGGGATTAAATACAAATACGTTTGGATCAAATGCTATGTCTAGTTTTTCGGAAAAGGGCTATGAGTTAAAAGAGGTTGTCGTTTTAAGTCGGCATAATATTCGAGCCCCTTTATCTGGTAAAGATAGTGTATTAGGAAAAGCAACAACACATCAATGGATAGACTGGAGTGCAAATCCAAGTGAATTAACGTCAAGAGGTGGTGTGCTCGAAAGTATTATGGGACAGTATTTCCGTAAATGGTTAGAGAAAGAGGGACTATTAACTGAAAATACCTGCTTAAATCGTGATGAGCTAAATATTTATGCAAATAGCATGCAACGTACTATTGCAACCGCAGAATATTTTAAATCTGGTTTTTCACCAACTTGTGGTATTGAAATATCACACCGTTTTTTACCAAGCAAAATGGATCCGATATTCTTTCCTCGTTTAACAAAACTCTCACCTGAATTTAAAGAGCAAGCGATAAAAGAAATTAATACTCTAGGTGGTAAAAATAGCTTAAAAGCACTCACAGAAAGTTTGAAACTTTCCTTTGAACTGATTGAAAAAGTGATGGATATGGAAAATTCTGTCGCTTGTAAAGAAGAAAAAATCTGTAAGTTAGATGATTTTGACACCAAAATGCTTTTTGCTCTAGGTGAAGAGCCTAATTTGTCTGGCTCATTGAAATTGGCGACGCGTATAGCAGATGCCCTAGTGCTTCAATATTTTGAAGAACCAAATGATAAAATCGCCGGCTTTGGAAATGATTTAAGCGCAGAGGATTGGGAGAAAATTTCTCGAGTAAAAGATGTTTATGGTGACGTATTATTTACTGCTCCAAGCGTTGCAACTAATGTTGCTCATCCATTATTAGTTTATTTGCGTGATGAGTTGAATGCAAAAAATCGCAAATTTACCTATCTTGTAGGACACGATTCCAATATCGGTTCCGTTACCAGTGCCTTAGGGGTGGAAGAATATTCTCTGCCAAATACTATTGAAAAGAAAACACCTATCGGCTCTAAATTGTTGTTTGAAAAATGGGTAAATAAAGAAACGAAAAAAGAGTATTTATCCCTAAACATTATGTATCAAACAACAGAACAGTTAAGAAATCTGGCCTTAGTTGATTTAAATAATCCGCCAATGATTTACACCTTAAAATTATCGGGATTAAAACCAAATGAACATGGTTTATACGATTTCTCTGAAGTAAATGCTCGTTTTAACGAAGTTATTTCAAAATATGAGGGAATGAAATGAACATAAGGCTTCCCTTATTTAACAGGGAAGCCTCAGAGTTAAATTTATATCAGAGGTAAAACCTAATGAAAGATCTCTGTTGAGGTAGCATAATGACCTTCCAAATCACCCAATCCGATTTCCTCCTTCATGGCAAGCCGTTTAAGATCTTGTCGGGGGCGGTGCATTACTTTCGTATCGTGCCAGAATACTGGTACAAAACGCTCTATAACCTGAAAGCGATGGGCTGTAACACGGTCGAAACCTATGTGCCGTGGAACTTGCACCAACCGCAACCGAACGAATTTGACTTCGACAAGCGGGCAGATTTACCGACATTTTTGCAAACCGCACAAGATCTCGGGCTGTATGTGATTTTACGCCCCACGCCGTACATCTGTGCTGAATGGGAGTTTGGCGGGCTGCCGGCGTGGTTGCTCAACATTCCGAATATCCGCCTACGCCAAAACGATCCGCTGTTTTTAGGTGAAGTCGATCGCTATTTTGCCGAGCTGCTGCCTCGTGTTGCACCGTTTCAAATTACCCTCGGCGGCAACATTTTGATGATGCAGATTGAAAACGAGTACGGCTCGTTCGGCAACGACAAAAATTACCTACGAGCGATTCGGGATTTAATGCACAAGCACGGCGTGGACGTGCCGTTGTTCACCTCTGACGGGGCGTGGCAAAACGCTTTGGAAGCTGGTGCGCTGATTGAGGACGATATTCTCCCGACCAGCAATTTCGGCTCTCGTTCCAATCAAAATTTAGACGAATTACAACGCTATTTCGACACCAACGGTAAATCCTATCCGCTGATGTGTATGGAATTTTGGGACGGCTGGTTTAACCGCTGGAAAGAGCCGGTTATTACCCGAGAAGCAAGTGACTTGCTCGCTTGTACCAAAGAGCTGCTGGATCGTGCCAATATCAACTTCTATATGTTCCAAGGCGGCACGAATTTCGGCTTTTGGAACGGCTGCTCCGCACGGCTTGATACTGATTTACCGCAAGTCACCAGCTACGACTACGATGCCCCTGTGCGTGAATGGGGTGAACCGAGTGAAAAATACTATCGGCTACAACAGCTTCTCGCTCAATACCCGAACGCCAGCCCGATTTGTGTGCCGATTTTGCCCAAAATCACCGCTTACCCACTCCTACAAGCGGCCAATTCCGTCTCCCTTTTTGCAACGCTGGATAGACTTAGCCAAAAAGTCGACAGCCTACACACGCTGACATTTGAGCAGCTCGGGCATTACTACGGTTTTGTACTTTATCGGGCAAATCCGACCGCTTACAGCGAGGAACTCAAACTGCGGATTTTCCAAGGGCGGGATCGCATTCAAGTGTTCAACAACCAACAAAAAGTGGCGACCCAATATCAGCACGAAATCGGGCAAGATGTGATGCTACAAACCCCTAACGGCAAGTTTCAGCTTGATCTGCTCGTAGAAAATATGGGACGAGTCAATTACGGCGGCAAACTGCTTGCCCCAACCCAACGCAAAGGGATTGGTGCGGGTGTGGTGCTGGATCTCCATTTCCACACCGGTTGGACACATTATCCGATTGATTTTAAACACCTGAGCCAAATTGATTGGGCGGGCGAAAAACAGCCGCAAAATCCATCGTTCTACCAATTCTTCCTTGATATTGACAGCGAACCACAAGATACCTTTATTGACACATCAACGCTCGGCAAAGGCGTGATCTTCGTCAACGGCGAAAACCTCGGACGCTACTGGAGTGAGGGCCCAACCTGCTATCTCTACCTGCCTGCCCCACTGCTGAAACATGGTAGAAACGAAATCATTGTGTTTGAAACCGAAGGGGTGGAGATCCGCGAATTGCGGTTTAGTAACGTGCCGATTTATAAAAAGTTGGAGACGAAAAATCTGTAATCGAAGAGAGAAAAATTCTGCCCCCGCTTGCGGGGAAGTACCCTGCTTAGCAGGGGGTAGGGGGCAAAATTTAGTATTATGAAAGGAGCAAAAAATGAGCTTAATCCTAATCAGCCACGGCGATTTCGCCAAAGGTTTACTTGAAACTGCCGAGATGATTTTAGGCGAAATCGACAACGCCCAAACCGTCTGCCTCTATCCGGACGAAGGCTCGGAAGATTTCCAACGCAAATTTGAACAAGCCCTTGAAAAAGCGACAGGCGACGTCGTGGTGTTCTGCGACATTATGGGCGGTACGCCTTGCAATGTGGCAATGCGTTACTTACCGAAATTGGCTGGGCTATACAGTGGAATGAACCTGCCGATGGTGATCAGCTATGTCTCCGAAGACGGCATAGACGGCTTGCTCGAAAATGCTAAAGAGCAGATCCACGATGTTGGGGCGAAGTTAAAGGCGTTGTCGTCTGGAGATGATGAGTAAACAACATTCTCGTAGGGGAGGGTTTTAACCCTCCCGTTGGAAACGATAAAGGGCGGGTTAAAACCCGCCCCTACACCAATCATAAAAATTAACAAGAGGTAACCATAATGAGCAAACAATCTTTCCTAAAAAAACTCTGTACCGAAGACGGCATTATTGCGGCATTGGCGATTGATCAGCGTGGTGCGTTACGCCGTATGATGGGCGATGACATCACCTTCGACCAAGTCAGCGAATTCAAAACTCTGATTTCCCAAGAACTCACCCCATACGCCTCCTCTATTCTGCTCGACCCTGAATTTGGCTGGGCGGCAGCCGGCAAACGTGATGAGAACTGCGGCTTAATTATGGCGTACGAAAAAACCGGCTACGACAAAACCGCTGTCGGTCGTTTCCCTGACTTAATTGATGACGTTTCTGTTTTCCGTCTGAAAGAAAAAGGGGCGGAAGCAGTGAAATTGCTGATCTATTTTGACATTGACGAACCGTTTGAAATCAACGACCGTAAAGCCGCTTTTGTGGAACGTGTGGCTTCCGAATGCAATGCCGAAGGCTTGCCGCTGTTCCTCGAAATTCTGACTTATGACGGTTCGAATGAGGATAAAGTCTATAACGCTAAAGTGAAACCACGCAAAGTAATCGAAGCGATGAAATTTTTCGCCGATCCACGATTTGGCGTGGATGTGCTGAAAGTGGAAGTGCCGGTGGTGATGAGCTATGTGGAAGACTTTGCCGAGGGTGAAGTGCTTTACACCGCAGCGGAGGCCAAAGCCTTCTTCAAAGCCCAAAGTGAAGCAACCAACTTGCCGTTTATTTTCCTCAGCGCAGGCGTATCGGCAAAACTGTTCCAACAAACCTTAGAGTTTGCCAAAGAGGCTGGCAGCCAATTTAACGGCGTACTCTGCGGCCGCGCAACGTGGGCAGGTGGGGCAGAAACCTACAAAGAAAAAGGTGTTGATGCCGCTCGTGAATGGCTCAAAACTCAAGGTAAGCAGAACATCAGTGAGTTGTTGGAAGTCTTGAAGCGTACGGCAACACCGATTAAATAAGCTGTTTGCAAAAAAATCCCGAAAATTAACCGCTTGTAAGCCAGCAGTTTTCGGGATTTTCGTACAAGAAGAGCGATAACTCCGTAAAAATAGTTTTATTTCGGTCGATTGTTCACATATTCCGGTTTGCAGAATTTTAGATTAGATAAGCCATACTTTACTTATATTCAAAAATCACACGAGGAGTGAGCTTGGTAATCAGCTCATAGCTAATCACGCCAATGTGTTTTGCCACATCTTCAATTAATAAATTCTCGCCCCAGAAAATCACTTTATCGCCCACTTTATCTTGGCTGTCTGCACCTAAATCTACTGTCATCATATCCATTGAAACACGCCCGACAATAGGGACGATTCTGCCATTGACTAAAACTGGGGTGCCTTCGGGGGCATTACGAGGGTAGCCATCGCCGTAGC
Source organism: Mannheimia granulomatis (assembly GCF_011455695.1). Taxonomy (NCBI): domain Bacteria; kingdom Pseudomonadati; phylum Pseudomonadota; class Gammaproteobacteria; order Pasteurellales; family Pasteurellaceae; genus Mannheimia; species Mannheimia granulomatis. The sequence goes on from NZ_CP015030.1 coordinate 299,965, forward strand.
CCATGGCAATTACGCCTAATTTAGTCTCTTTCTGGCTCACCCAAGCTCCGCCGTAGCCGACAGGTTCACCCGCTTTATGAGTGCGAACTGCAATTAAGGATGAAGAAAGGGTCATTACAGGCTTAAAGCCTAAATCGGTAATCGGGCTGTAGTGTGGAGAAATACCGTGCATAATGATACCGGGGCGAACCCAGTCATAATGAGCTTGCTTCCAATAAAGAATACCACTTGAGGCAGAAATGCTGCGGTCGTGATCCTTATATTTTTCGGTGGCTTGTTCAAACACGGCAATTTGCTTCTCGGTATAGCCGCAATCTAGTTCGTCTGCACGGCTGAAGTGGCTGACAAAACTGATTGAATTAACTAATGCACATTGTTTTAAGCGTTCCACAAACATATCCACTTGTTCAGGGTGAATACCTAAACGGTGCATTCCAGTGTCAATTTTAAGCCAAATATTGATCGGGAAATAGATTTTTGCCTTGCGTGTCCAAAAGCCTTTTTTCTGTTCTTCTTCCCACTCTTGAGCAACTTGTTCAAGGAGTTCAAGTTGCTCAATATTATGAATTACGGTATCAAATTTGCGAGAAAGAGTTTTAAGTAGCTCTTCTCGATCAAAAAAACCTTCCACCAATACAATTTTGCCGGTGTAGCCTGTTTCTTGAATTTCCAAAGCTTCACGTAGGCGAGCAACGCCAAAACCATCCACTAAATCCGTGAGTGTTGCAGCTGCAGGCAATAAGCCCTGCCCATAGGCATTGGCTTTAATCATTGCCAATAATTTTTGCTTAGGCGCAAAAGATTTAATAAGTTGGATATTATGTCGGAGAGCTTGGCTATCAATGGTTGCTGTTGCTGGTTTCATACTTATGTGACTACAATTAAATTACAAGTGTACTAAATTATACGCGGAAAATGAAAAATACCTTAGAAAATAATGCAAAAAAGATTAGTATTAGCATATCTAATAAGAGACGGTTTCCTTATGCTGAATTTATTACTTGAATTGAAAAAAGAAAAGATTATTTCCGATTTAAACTATCAATTTGCCCGCTTGATTGATAGCAAGCAGCAAAATTACGACTATTCACCGCTTCAAAAAAATTTAGCGGTGTTGCTAGCGGCTTTGGTTTCCTATCGGGTGGCTCAAGGGCATACGGCATTGCGTTTAGGTTCAGCCAATATCTCGAATTTTTTTGAGCTGAAAAATAAAGTTTCAACTCAGCCTTTTCTACAAAGTATTTTGCAAAAAATCGAACAAATTCCACCGCTTGAATGGCAATCAGTGCTGAAAAATCATATCGCTTTTAGTGATTCACCACGAAAAATTGCTCCCATGCTGTTTCAAAATGGTTTGCTCTATTTCTACCGCTACTGGCAGGCGGAGCATAATATTGCAACTTATTTACAACAAGCGGTCGAATTTTCCCCCAAAATTGCAAATACTCAGTTAGATGAGCAGATTATCCAACAGTTATTCAAAGACAAACAAACTCAAGACGAAATTGATTGGCAAAAAGTGGCGGTTGCAACAGCATTGAAGCAGAATTTTAGCCTTATTTCTGGTGGGCCTGGCACGGGAAAAACGACTACTGTCGTAAAATTATTGCTTGCTCTTCAACTTAAACAGCTGGCACAAAATGCTCCGTTATTACAAATTGCATTAGCTGCACCAACGGGCAAAGCTGCCTCCCGCATGAAAGAGTCGATTGAGGCTAAGTTAGCTGAAGAAAAGAATTTAGCGCAAGGTTTAAAAGAAGCTATTCCAAGTGAAGCAGTCACGATCCACCGTTTACTTGGTGCAAGACCGCTCACAGAAGAAACTAAATATCATGCCCAAAATCCACTGCATTATGATTTATTAGTATTGGATGAATCTTCAATGCTTGATTTATCTATGATGGAGAAGATAGTACAAGCTCTAAAACCTTCGGCTCGCTTGATTATGCTGGGAGATAAAGATCAGCTGGCCTCTGTGGAAGCGGGGGCGATTATGGGCGAATTAGGTGCATTTTTGCAATATGGCTACAGCCAGCAACATTGTGATTATCTCAAAGAAGTTACCCACTACCAGCTTAAGGCAGGAGAACCTTTGCCGATCTGTGATTCACTCTCACATTTGAAACATAGCTATCGTTTCGGGGAAAAAGCGTGGATTGGCGAATTAGCTAATGCGGTAAATGAGCAAAAGATTCAATTATCGTGGGACATTTTAGAAAAATACAAAAATAGTGGCAAGCTAGAAACGGTGCTTTATCCTGAAACAAAAGAGATGGAAGATAAAGCAAATTGGACGCAAAAAAGTGTGCAGTTAGTGGTAGATAACGCAGTGAAATTTTATCGTGACTATCTCCTGGCAGTAAAACAGAGAGAGCTAGAGCCTCAATCTGTTAGCATTGCAGAGATTTTTGAAAAATTTCAACAAGTGAGGTTTTTGTCAGCATTGCGTGTTGGGGAATTGGGAGTAGAACGATTGAATCACTTTATTGCGGAAGGCTTACGTCATGCAGGTTTAGTACAATTTAACCATAGCCGAGAGCGTTATATCGGTAAGCCGATATTAATTACAGAAAACATGTTAAGTAATAAAGTGGCAAGTGGTGATATCGGCATTATTCTACCTGATGAAAATGGCGAAAGTAGAGTATATTTTGATTCGAAACAGGGCGAAAGCGAGCAACACCACAACTTATCACTTAGCCAAGTTCCAAATCACGAAGCTGCCTATATTATGACGGTGCATAAATCACAAGGTTCGGAATTTGAACATACGCTTTTAGTTTTACCGCTTTCGATTTCCCCTGTCCTAACCAAAGAGCTGATTTATACCGCTATTACGCGTGCAAAAGATAGATTCACTTTATTTGGAAGTGAAAAAGTCTGGAAATATAGCGTTGCTTCTAAAACAGAAAGACAAAGTGGGCTAAAAGAACAATTAATTGCCAAATTTTGCTAACAGAATAATCGAGTTGTATTAAAACTATGCAAGCGGTAATATTTTTCAATTTTTTTACAATTTTTGCTTGCGTTCGTTTTATTTTTCCCTATAATACGCACCACACAACGACGCGCTGTTGTGAACGGTTTGTTTAGATTGCAGTGCGTCGTTTTATTTTGTTCTTTAAAAATTTATCAGACAATCTGTGTGGGCACTTGTTGATTGACTTGATTTAAAAATATTTTTTTTAATTTTGAAGTCTTAATAGGTGCTTAACTAGAAATTCATTACTTTCTTTTAACTTAACATTGAGTTGAGTGTAAATTTGAAAGTGCGATTTTATGTCAGTACATATTGAGCGATTAAACTTTTTGAATTGAAGAGTTTGATCATGGCTCAGATTGAACGCTGGCGGCAGGCTTAACACATGCAAGTCGAACGGTAGCACAAGGGAGCTTGCTCCCTGGGTGACGAGTGGCGGACGGGTGAGTAATGCTTGGGAATCTAGCTTATGGAGGGGGATAACTACTGGAAACGGTAGCTAATACCGCGTAATGTCTGTGGACTAAAGGGTGGGACCATTTGGCCACCTGCCATAAGATGAGCCCAAGTGGGATTAGGTAGTTGGTGAGGTAAAGGCTCACCAAGCCCGCGATCTCTAGCTGGTCTGAGAGGATGACCAGCCACACTGGAACTGAGACACGGTCCAGACTCCTACGGGAGGCAGCAGTGGGGAATATTGCACAATGGGGGGAACCCTGATGCAGCCATGCCGCGTGAATGAAGAAGGCCTTCGGGTTGTAAAGTTCTTTCGGTAGCGAGGAAGGTGATTGTTTTAATAGAACAATCAATTGACGTTAACTACAGAAGAAGCACCGGCTAACTCCGTGCCAGCAGCCGCGGTAATACGGGGGGTGCGAGCGTTAATCGGAATAACTGGGCGTAAAGGGCACGCAGGCGGACTTTTAAGTGAGGTGTGAAATCCCCGGGCTTAACCTGGGAATTGCATTTCAGACTGGGAGTCTAGAGTACTTTAGGGAGGGGTAGAATTCCACGTGTAGCGGTGAAATGCGTAGAGATGTGGAGGAATACCGAAGGCGAAGGCAGCCCCTTGGGAATGTACTGACGCTCATGTGCGAAAGCGTGGGGAGCAAACAGGATTAGATACCCTGGTAGTCCACGCCGTAAACGCTGTCGATTTGGGGATTGGGGTTTAACTCTGGTGCCCGTAGCTAACGTGATAAATCGACCGCCTGGGGAGTACGGCCGCAAGGTTAAAACTCAAATGAATTGACGGGGGCCCGCACAAGCGGTGGAGCATGTGGTTTAATTCGATGCAACGCGAAGAACCTTACCTACTCTTGACATCCAAAGAAGCTTGCAGAGATGCGAGTGTGCCTTCGGGAACTTTGAGACAGGTGCTGCATGGCTGTCGTCAGCTCGTGTTGTGAAATGTTGGGTTAAGTCCCGCAACGAGCGCAACCCTTATCCTTTGTTGCCAGCGATTCGGTCGGGAACTCAAAGGAGACTGCCGGTGATAAACCGGAGGAAGGTGGGGATGACGTCAAGTCATCATGGCCCTTACGAGTAGGGCTACACACGTGCTACAATGGCGTATACAGAGGGCGGCGACCCAGCGATGGTGAGCGAATCTCAGAAAGTACGTCTAAGTCCGGATTGGAGTCTGCAACTCGACTCCATGAAGTCGGAATCGCTAGTAATCGCAAATCAGAATGTTGCGGTGAATACGTTCCCGGGCCTTGTACACACCGCCCGTCACACCATGGGAGTGGGTTGTACCAGAAGTAGATAGCTTAACCGCAAGGGGGGCGTTTACCACGGTATGATTCATGACTGGGGTGAAGTCGTAACAAGGTAACCGTAGGGGAACCTGCGGTTGGATCACCTCCTTACCAAAAATCAAGGGTGAAGCTAAGCGAGAGCGAAGTGGAGCTGTAACGACAGCAAGTGTTCACACAGATTGTTTGATAGATGAAAGTAGAAGACAAAACCGAAGGTCATCCGTTGGGTCTGTAGCTCAGGTGGTTAGAGCGCACCCCTGATAAGGGTGAGGTCGGTGGTTCAAGTCCACTCAGACCCACCACTCAGAAGGCAAGCGAAAGCGAAGCGACTATGAGTGAAGAAAACGGAAGATGAAATTGGGGATATAGCTCAGCTGGGAGAGCGCCTGCCTTGCACGCAGGAGGTCAGCGGTTCGATCCCGCTTATCTCCACCAATCATCATACCTAAGGTTGCAAGCGGTTGAATTAAAGCAAAAAATTGCAAAATTCAACAGAAAATAAACCGCTTGTTGTTTTAGGTATGATGATAGGCGAAAGCCATTGTCTTAATGTTCTTTAAAAAATTGGAAACAAGCTGAAAAACTGAGAGATTTTCGAAAGAAAGTCTGAGTAGTTGAAGTCTTGAGTGAACAAAAGCACTCAAGCAAGTTGTTAATTTAGCAACCGAGAAAAAAACATTTGAGGTTGTATAGTTAAGTGACTAAGCGCACAAGGTGGATGCCTTGGCAATCAGAGGCGAAGAAGGACGTGCTAATCTGCGAAAAGCTTGGATGAGTCGATAAGAGGCGTTTAATCCAAGATGTCCGAATGGGGAAACCCAGTAGGTGAAGAACCTACTATCATTTACTGAATACATAGGTAAATGAGGCAAACCGGGAGAACTGAAACATCTAAGTACCCCGAGGAAAAGAAATCAACCGAGATTTCGTTAGTAGCGGCGAGCGAACGCGAAAGAGCCAGTTAGTGATAGCAGTTTTGTTAGAGGAATGAGCTGGGAAGCTCAACCACAGAGGGTGATAGTCCCGTACTCGAAAACATTATTGTGGTACTAGGCTAACAACAAGTAGGGCGGGACACGTGATATCCTGTTTGAAGATGGGGGGACCATCCTCCAAGGCTAAATACTCCTGATTGACCGATAGTGAACCAGTACTGTGAAGGAAAGGCGAAAAGAACCCCGGCGAGGGGAGTGAAATAGAACCTGAAACCTTGTGCGTACAAGCAGTGGGAGCAGACTTGTTCTGTGACTGCGTACCTTTTGTATAATGGGTCAGCGACTTATATTTTGTAGCAAGGTTAACTGAATAAGGGAGCCGTAGGGAAACCGAGTCTTAACTGGGCGTTTGAGTTGCAAGGTATAGACCCGAAACCCGGTGATCTAGCCATGGGCAGGTTGAAGATTGGGTAACACTAATTGGAGGACCGAACCGACTAATGTTGAAAAATTAGCGGATGACTTGTGGCTGGGGGTGAAAGGCCAATCAAACCGGGAGATAGCTGGTTCTCCCCGAAATCTATTTAGGTAGAGCCTTGAGCGGACACCTTCGGGGGTAGAGCACTGTTTCGGCTAGGGGTCCATCCCGGATTACCAACCCGATGCAAACTGCGAATACCGAAGAGTGATACTCAGGAGACACACGGTGGGTGCTAACGTCCATCGTGGAGAGGGAAACAACCCAGACCGCCAGCTAAGGTCCCCAAGTACTAGTTAAGTGGGAAACGAAGTGGGAAGGCTTAGACAGCTAGGATGTTGGCTTAGAAGCAGCCATCATTTAAAGAAAGCGTAATAGCTCACTAGTCGAGTCGGCCTGCGCGGAAGATGTAACGGGGCTAAAACTAGTCACCGAAGCTGCGGCATCAGACGAAAGTCTGTTGGGTAGGGGAGCGTTCTGTAAGCGGAAGAAGGTGAATCGAGAGGTTTGCTGGACGTATCAGAAGTGCGAATGCTGACATAAGTAACGATAAAACGAGTGAAAAACTCGTTCGCCGGAAGACCAAGGGTTCCTGTCCAACGTTAATCGGGGCAGGGTGAGTCGGCCCCTAAGGCGAGGCTGAAAAGCGTAGTCGATGGGAAACGGGTTAATATTCCCGTACTTGGTGTAATTGCGATGTGGGGACGGAGAAGGTTAGGTTATCAGGGTGTTGGATATCCCTGTTTAAGCCGGTAGGTGGAGCGTTTAGGCAAATCCGGACGCTTTTAACACCGAGAAGTGATGACGAGGCTCTACGGAGCTGAAGTAACCGATACCACGCTTCCAGGAAAAGCCACTAAGCTTCAGATTACACTAAACCGTACTATAAACCGACACAGGTGGTCAGGTAGAGAATACTCAGGCGCTTGAGAGAACTCGGGTGAAGGAACTAGGCAAAATAGCACCGTAACTTCGGGAGAAGGTGCGCCGGCGTAGATTGTAGTCCCTCGCGGACGAAGGTTGAACCGGTCGAAGATACCAGCTGGCTGCAACTGTTTATTAAAAACACAGCACTCTGCAAACACGAAAGTGGACGTATAGGGTGTGATGCCTGCCCGGTGCTGGAAGGTTAATTGATGGTGTTATCGAAAGAGAAGCTCCTGATCGAAGCCCCAGTAAACGGCGGCCGTAACTATAACGGTCCTAAGGTAGCGAAATTCCTTGTCGGGTAAGTTCCGACCTGCACGAATGGCATAATGATGGCCAGGCTGTCTCCACCCGAGACTCAGTGAAATTGAAATCGCCGTGAAGATGCGGTGTACCCGCGGCTAGACGGAAAGACCCCGTGAACCTTTACTATAGCTTGACACTGAACATTGAATTTTGATGTGTAGGATAGGTGGGAGCCTTTGAAGCATGAACGCTAGTTTGTGTGGAGGCGTCCTTGAAATACCACCCTTTAACGTTTGATGTTCTAACGAAGCGCCCTAATCGGGTGTTCGGACAGTGTCTGGTGGGTAGTTTGACTGGGGCGGTCTCCTCCCAAAGAGTAACGGAGGAGCACGAAGGTTTGCTAATCACGGTCGGACATCGTGAGGTTAGTGCAATGGTATAAGCAAGCTTAACTGCGAGACAGACAAGTCGAGCAGGTGCGAAAGCAGGTCATAGTGATCCGGTGGTTCTGAATGGAAGGGCCATCGCTCAACGGATAAAAGGTACTCCGGGGATAACAGGCTGATACCGCCCAAGAGTTCATATCGACGGCGGTGTTTGGCACCTCGATGTCGGCTCATCACATCCTGGGGCTGAAGTAGGTCCCAAGGGTATGGCTGTTCGCCATTTAAAGTGGTACGCGAGCTGGGTTTAGAACGTCGTGAGACAGTTCGGTCCCTATCTGCCGTGGGCGTTGGAGAATTGATTGGGGCTGCTCCTAGTACGAGAGGACCGGAGTGGACGCACCCCTGGTGTTCCGGTTGTGTCGCCAGACGCATTGCCGGGTAGCTATGTGCGGAAGAGATAAGTGCTGAAAGCATCTAAGCACGAAACTTGCCAAGAGATGAGTTCTCCCCGACTATAAGTCGGTAAGGGTTGTTGAAGACTACGACGTAGATAGGTGTGGTGTGTAAGCGTTGCGAGACGTTGAGCTAACACATACTAATTGCCCGAGAGGCTTAACTATACAACGCTCAAGTGTTTTTAGTGAAAGGGTTGAGAAATTAACAAAACAAAACGAAAAGACGGAAATTAAGAATCAGTAACAGCTTGTTTCGAATGAAAGGCGAAAGCCGAAGAAAGTAAAGAACGAAAGAACAATTTGGAAAGACAAAGATAAAAAGAAAGACGAAGAAAGTCTGAATCATCGAAGATTTTCCTGATGTCGATAGTGCTGTGGTGCCACCTGATTCCATTCCGAACTCAGAAGTGAAACGCAGTGACGCCGATGGTAGTGTGTGGATTCCGCATGTGAGAGTAGGGCAACATCAGGGCTTAATTAGAGGACCCCGAGCTTAGCGATAGGCTTGGGGTTTTTGTTTTGGGGTAGGTACGCAGAAAGGGCATGCAGAGATGGGCAGAGGCAGAGAAAAGAGAGGCTCGAGCCAGAGGGAAGAGCGAGGGTAAGAAGAAAGAGTAAGAGGAAAGAGGGTGTAGAGGCCGTGAGGGGAAAGCAGAAAGTAAGGATGATGATATCGCGAATCCTTTGCAAGATAAAGTAGACCGCTTGTGGTTATAAGCGAATACAAGCGGTCTGTTTTTAAGAAAAATCTGTAACTATTCTTTTTTTATGCCGGTAATACGGCACCATTCGTCATTAAAAAGCTAATACGCTCTGTAATTGCTCTACTGGTTTCTAGTTAATTAGCAGAGGATAATATTTATATTTTAGCTTCAATAATTTTGACCAACGCTTTGATATGATCACCGTTAGCGTTAAGAGCCGGAATGTAACGGTAAGATTCCCCCCCTGCTTTTTCAAAGTTCTCTCGGTTTTCTTCAGCGATTTCCTCTAAAGTTTCTAAGCAGTCGGCTGAGAAGCCAGGGCAAACAACAGCGACTTTTTTAATTCCTTTTTCCGGAAAGCCTTCTAAGGTTTCATCTGTGTAAGGTTGTAGCCACTCTTCATCACCAAAGCGAGATTGGAAAGATAAATGCCATCTTTCTCTTGGCAATCCAAGTTTTTCTGTAACTAATTCGGCCGTTTCATAGCAATGTTTTGAGTAAAAATCTCCCTCAGTTTCATAGCGTTTGGGAATACCGTGGAATGAAAATAATAGCAATTCATCTTCTTCAATTTCAATAGAATTAGCTAAGGCCTCAATATAGAGAGAATCGTTATGGTAACTATGGATAAAATCAAATGGTACAATTTTACGCTGTGTTTTTAAGCCATTGGCAAAAGCATCAAATACAGAAGCAGTAGTTGTGCTGCTATATTGCGGATAGAGTGGCAATACGATAATTCTCTCGACCCCTTGTTTGATTAAGTTATCTGTAGCACTTTCTATGCTCGGATTACCATAAGACATACCTAATTCAACCACCACATTTTTCCCTTTTGCATCAAAATAGCGCTGAACTGCTTTTTGTTGTTCACGAGAAATCGCCAATAATGGAGAGCCTTGATTGCTCCAGACAGATTTATAGAGTTTAGCTACTTTAGGAGAGCGTTTTGGTAACACGATGAAATTTAAGATAGCCTGCCATTTGATTTTAGGTAAATCAATAACACGGGGATCGTTTAAAAATTGTTTTAAATAACGTTTAACAGCTGGGGTTGTAGGCTCATCAGGTGTGCCTAAGTTTGCAAGTAAAATACCTATTTTTTGTTGATTCATGTTTTACTCTCAAGAACAAGAAATGGAATAGTTAACTGGAATTATGCCATAAAGAGATTTAAAATTCTGCGAAAATATGCCTCTTATTGCAAGCGGTTAAAATTTCCAAAAAATTTACAAAATGCGATTTGATGTTAGATTCATTCTTGCTTTTTGTTTTGTTTACCTGTAGAATTGCAACTCTTTTTATGGTCCTTGTTTGGCAGAAATAATTTTGTATGCCAACTCTTTAAATTTAGGTAGATAGTAATGAAACGTACATTTCAACCATCAGTATTAAAACGTGCTCGTACTCACGGTTTCCGTGCTCGTATGGCTACTAAAAACGGTCGTCAAGTGTTAGCGCGTCGTCGTGCTAAAGGTCGTAAATCTTTATCTGCATAATTTGCAGTAAAGAAAAGCAAACCTCTCTTTTTTAGATAAGAGTGAATAAGCTAACTTTTTCTCGGGAGCTACGTTTGTTAGCTCCCGTTCAATTTAAGGCTGTGTTTGAAGATCCTCTTCGAGCAAGCACTCCTCAAATGACACTTCTCGCTAGAGCTAATGCTTTGCAGAATCCCCGTCTGGGCTTAACTGTTGCTAAAAAACATTTAAAAAGGGCTCATGATCGCAACCGTATTAAGCGAATTGTGCGTGAAAGTTTTCGTTTAAAACAACATGAATTACCTCATTTTGATTTCGTGTTTGTTGCAAAAGGCGGTATCGGTAAGCTGGATAATGCAACTCTTTTTGAAACACTTGAAAAACTATGGGCAAGACACATTCGCCTGAGCAAAAAGCCGGTTCAGACCAATCAGTAAATGAAGCGAATCATGTAAGTTTATTGGCAAGAATACTGTTGTTGCCGATTTACTTTTATCGCTATGCCATTAGCCCATTAATTGGCCCTCGTTGTCGCTTTTATCCAACCTGTTCTACCTATGCTGTGGAGGCAATTAAAATTCACGGTGCAATCAAAGGTAGTTATCTAGCCTTGAAGCGTATTTTACGCTGTAATCCAATGAGCGAAGGAGGGGAAGATCCTGTTCCACTTTGCGGATGCCATAAAAATAAAAAACAGCCTAAATAGCGATTATTTAGGCTGTTTTTGTTTAAGACAAGCGGTCAAATTTGACGGTTTTTTTGCTAATTAAATACTAAATGAAGAACCGCATCCGCAGGTTGAGCTAGCGTTAGGATTGTTCACGACAAAGCGTGAGCCTTCTAAGCCTTCAGTATAATCTACAGTACCTCCAATCAAATATTGCAAACTCATTGGGTCAACCACTAAGCCGACATTTTGATTTTCAATAGTTAAATCACCATCATTTACCTGATCATCAAAGGTAAAGCCATATTGGAAGCCACTACAGCCACCGCCTGTAATATAAACACGCAAGCGAAGATTTGGATTATCTTCGCCTTCAATTAAGCTTTTCACTTTACGTGCAGCTGAATCGGTAAAAGTTAAGGGAATCTGGATATCACTCATTTTGTTTTAGATCAAATTTCTACTATAGTTCAATATTATCTAATAATTATTCTATAAGTGCAATCTTAAAAGAGAGTAAAGAAATTACACTAGGAGTATATCTCGTGTATAATGGCAGGCTGGAAATTGGTTAAATTCAGAGGAAACTATGAGAGATTCACTAAAAGCAACCCAACAACCGGCTGATGAAATTGATTTAATGGAAATTTTCCGTATTTTATGGAATAAAAAATTATGGATTATTTTCACGACATTTATTACAACTGTTTTAGCCGGAGTATATGCTTTTAATGCTAAAGAACAATGGACGTCGAAAGCAACGGTTATCGCACCTAAACTAACAGAACTAGGTGATTATTTGAATATTCGTAGAGAATATAACCGAATTTTACGCGTGGAGCCTATTGATCCAAATGCTTTATCTGCAAGTTTATTCAATAATTTTAACCGATTGGCACAATCTCAAGATACTAAAAATGAATTTTTTGTAAATTCTAATGTTTATAAGAAGCTAGCTGAAGGGAAAGATGAACAAGGGCAGCGTGCTGTTTTATTTAATTTAAGTAATGAAAGTACAAGCTTTATTATTCCTGATGCAAAGAAAGAGCCTAATGCAATAGGACGTACAATATCTTTTTCTGCGGAAACGCCAGTAGAAGCACAAGATACTCTAGGCGAATTGATTCAATTTATTAGTAACAAAGCCTTTAGCGTTGAATTAGAAGACTTTTTGGTTGATTTCCAAAATGTATTAGCGGCATTAAATTATGAAAAATCGCTTATTCAAGAGGATTTATCGGTAAATAAAGCTGTGCAGCTAGAAAACTTAAATAAAGCCTATGAGACCGCACAAAAGGCGGGAATTAAAGAATATTCAAAAGTTTTTAATGAGGCAAATCCATCAAATATTGCTGCGGCTTTAAGTGATACTAAAATTCCTCTTTCTGACTCGAAACTAGCAGATAGTTCTTATTTGTTTATGTTAGGTGAAAAATACTTAAGAGCACAAATTGATGTGGCGAATGAAAAAGGTATTATTTATCCCCCTCGCTATTATCAAATTGATTATCAACTTAAACAATTAGAGCCTTTATTTGAAAAAACGAAAGTAGCTAAGGCAGATGCTTATAGTTATCAAGCATCGCCGGATTATCCGGTTAATAAAGATAAGCCTAAAAGAGTATTGATTCTATTAATTGGAACTTTCATTGGTTTGATGATTTCTTGTTTGTCAATTATCCTAACTAATTATCTGCTTGTGAGTAAATTTAAATGAATTTGATTATTTGTTATACTCCATTACAAGTGAAAATAGCTGAATATATTGTAAAAAAATACTCAGCAGAAAAGTTTTTTGGGGTTTTTCTAGGTTCTGAGAAAAATGATAAGATAAAATTTTATTTTGATAAAATGTCTTCTTTTTGTGAGAAATCAATTTATATTGATATTAGTGTTGAAACTAATAAATTAGGATATCTTTTTAGTTTAATAAGTTTTCCCAAAAAATATTTATCTATATCTTTTTTTGAAAAGGTTTTTTTGGCTAATGTTAATTCTTTATGGATACAAAAAATACTTTCTAATATAATTTTTGAGGAATTATATACATTCGATGATGGTCTAGGAAATATCATTAAAAATCCACCTATTTTAGTTGAGAAATGGCTGAGTAGGAAGATAATTAATTGTATAATTCGTAACTCTTATTCAGTTAAAAAGTTATTAAAAATAAATAAAAAACATTTTACTATTTATCCAAAGTATAAAAACATTATTTCTAATGTAGAAACACTAAACATTTTTTCTAATAGAGAGCCATCTGATTTACCTTCGACTACTAAAGATGAAATAAGTATACTAATAGGTCAGCCTATTTTTGCTGATAAAGATAGGAATATCTCATTGATTAATAAGGTTTTTTCTATATTTAATATAGATTTTTATTATCCTCATCCAAGAGAATATTATCATTTGAGTAATATAGAATATATCTATTCTAAAATGATTTTTGAAGATTATATTTCTGAGTTACTTCTCTATAAAAGTAAAATTATTGTATATACCTTTTTTAGCTCTGTTGCACTTAATATAGCTAATTTTGAGGGAGTTGAAGTACGTATAATAAAGTTAAGTATAAGTGAAAATCGTGATGATATTACTAATGCATATAGGCTATTTGAAGAGTTAGGGATTGATACATATAGTGAAATAGAAATCTAATTTATTAGCTTAAGGTTTTTATATGATTTATTTTTTTTCTGTTTTTAATTTTGTCTTCCCTATATTAGGATTATATTGGGGGGTGCTTTATTTCTTTTTATCACGTAATCTTAATGAGAATCATATAAGGATATTTTTCTTTAACTTATCCTATTCATTAGCAATGGTAGCATTTCTATATAATAGAACTAACGAAACCGGGGATATATATCATTATTTTTTGTTTTTTAATGAAATAAAAGATCTAAATACTCTGTCTTTATTGTATAATGAATATACATCTTATTATTATAGCTGGGTATCACTTTTAAAGATATTATCTTACTTAGAATTTGATTTTAACTTTATTAATTTTATCTGTGTTTTTATAATTTATTATAGTTGTTTTAGTGTTATTATACATATATATTCTGAATATAGGGATATTCATACACTAAAGATAATTGTATTTAAGATATTGACTATGATAAGTATAATTACTATAGTTTCCTCCTATAGAAATATTCTTGCATTTTCTGTGACTTTTCTAGGAGTGTCTTTTATTCTAAAAAATAACCTTTTCAAAGGGGTAGGGCTATGTGTAATTGGAGTTGGATTTCATCCTAGTGCAATAATTATTATAGTGTGTTTAGGGATTTCTCGTTTCTTTAAATTTAGGAAAGTATACCTGTATGTGTTCTCTTTAATTGGTATTTTCCCTTTTTTACTAATATCTATCCTTTCTTTATTAAATATTCCTTTTTTGGATAATAAAATAAATGAATATATTTATGGTCAGTGGGCAAGCTATAAATTTGAGTCAAATATAGAGTATATTGTTATAATAGCAATTTATTCTTTTATTTTTTTTATTTTCTTTTCTGTTACTAAGTTTGATTATAATTATTTTCGGACTAGATATAGTAGTCGAATTCTTAATTTTATACTTTTCTATTTTACTATTTCATTGATCTTTATTCAATTTAAAACTCTATCTGATAGATTTATGTTTAGTGCAGGAGGAATATTGTTAATTTCACTTTCTTATTTTATTTTTTATTCCAGAGTCCTTTATAGAAGGAGTTTGTTGAATTTTATTCTTTTATTTATTTGGTTTTTATATATTGATTCACAATTGATTCATTTTTCGCAAAAATCCTATGTGATAGGTAATGGTTTTCCATATAATTTCATTTATTCTCCTTTATTTCAAAGCCTATTATAGACTGGAGCTTTTATTATGAATAAGAAAATTTCTGTTTTAATGAGTACATATAATGAACCCGTAGAATGGGTTGAGGAATCAATTAAATCAATATTGAATCAGACATATACTAATATAGAATTAATTGTTATATGTGATAATCCTGGTAATAAAGATATAGTTAATTTATTAAATTTAATAAAGGAGGAAGATAATAGGGTTGTTTTACATTTTAATGAAGAAAATAAGGGGCTAATCTATTCATTAAATAAAGCTATAGACTTATCCTCTGGTGAATATATAGCAAGAATGGATGCTGATGATATATCTTTACCTACTAGATTATCAGAGCAAATTTTATATTTAGAAGAAAATCATTTAGACTTATGTGGTTGTAATGCTTTGCTTTTTTCTGAAAATGGTAACCTTGGTATTACAAATAAACTGAATAGCCATGAGGCTTTAGAAAAACTTATGATGGCTGGTGATATTGGAATAATTCATCCTACTTTTTTAGCAAGGAGAAAAGTATTTGTTGAATCTAGAGGGTATAATCCCTTAGCTTTACATGCTGAAGATATGGAGTTTATTGCTCGTATTTTATCAATGGGATTTAGATTAGGAAATAATCCTAAGGTATTATTTAAATATAGATTTTCTACAAATAGTGTTACTAGAAGAAATGCTTTTCATTTATATACCACAATAAGTAATATAAATAAAGCATATAAGAGTTTTAAGAATGGAAACGATTATATGTTTTTTAATTCAATGAAATTGAATAAAAGAAAAGAAGAAAGATATTCTATGAATAAAATTTTAATGACTGAGGCTAGAGAAGAGCTAGTTAAGAAAAATTACTTTGGCTTCTTATATAAGATTATATTTTCTTTTATTTACTCTCCGAAACTTTTTTATCATACTATAAAAATAAAGTATATAGTTCATAAATTGAAAAAGCAGGAAAAGTAGTTGTGACGTTTTCGATACTAATATCTTTGTACTACAAAGAAAAACCGGCTTATTTAGAGATGTGTTTAGATTCTTTAGCATCCCAAACTTTGCCGGCAAGTGAAATCGTGGTGGTCTTTGATGGCAGAATTCCTGAAGACTTAGAGAAAATAGTGCAAAAATTTGTTGAAAAATTACCGCTTGTCGTTGTTCGTTTACCACAAAATATAGGGTTAGGACGTGCATTAAATGAAGGATTAAAGCATTGTTCCAATGAGTGGGTACTGAGAATGGATACGGACGATATTTGTTTGTCTGAGCGTTTTGAAAAACAGGTTGCTTTTATTCGTAATAATCCTGATGTTGTTTTGTTTAGTGGCCAAGTTGAGGAGTTTGACGAAACCATGTCAAACTCCCTTGGTATTAAGAGAGTGCCGGTAAGTTGTGAGGAAATTTATTCCTCTGCTTTATTACGAAATCCATTTAATCATATGACGGTTGCTTATAAAAAATCAGTTATTGAAAGAGTGGGGGGCTATCAACACCACCTTTATATGGAAGATTATAATTTGTGGTTAAGAGTGATTGCAGAACGATATCAAGTGTCTAATTTACCTGAGATTTTGGTGAAAGTAAGAAGTGGAGCTGCAATGTATGCTCGCCGCAAAGGATTAGACTATATTAAGAGCGAGTACCAATTAGCAAAATTAAAAAAAGATTTGAAATTGCAATCTGCTGGTGCTGCCACGATTTGTTTTATAATCAGAGCATTGCCTCGATTATTACCTAAATCCCTATTAGGAAAGGTTTATAAGAAGTTAAGAAAAGGATAGTTTATGGAAATTTATAAAAAGAAACGCCATTCTCGTTGGTATGAAAGATTATTTTTTAGTACAACGGTGCAAAGTGTCTTCGGTGTTCTCTTTTCTAGTTTATTGCCAGCCCTTTATTTTTGGGGCAGCGGCTTCAACTTAATTGATACTCGCTCTAATACCATTATTGCTACATCTTTAGCTTTTGTAATGATTGCAATTAGTTTGAGAGTGTTAATTAAATATCCGGGTAATAAGTCGGCTAGCTTTGTATTTTCTACTGTCATTGCATGGTATTTTATCGTGCTGATAGTATTAACATTATTCCGTTTAGATTATTCAAATATGTTGTTAGGCACTAGTTTTGTCTTAACAATGTTGTTTTGTTTTATCGGCTATTTTGTATCAAGAAGTTGGATTGTGCCTAAAATAGCTTATATTTCTCTTGGGCGTGCAGTCAATTTAAATCAAATTCAAAATGTAGAATGGATTGAGTTAACAGAGCCTAAGTTAGGGGAGCAAAGAATTAATGCGATAGCTGCTGATTTGCATGCCCCTGAATTATCTGCTGAATGGCATAAATTTTTAGCACAATGTACCTTAAATGGTATTCCTGTGTACAATGTCCGTCAATTACAGGAATCCTTAACAGGGCGTGTTAAAATTCACCATATGTATGAAAATGATTTAGGGTCGTTACTTCCTTCGCCAATTTATTCTTTAATAAAGCGTGTTATTGATATTTCTCTTATTGTACTGACATTCCCGATTACTTTGCCTGTTATGGCAATTACAGCGGTTGCTATTCGCCTAGAAAGTGAGGGCGGAGCAATGTTTATTCAAAATCGTGTTGGGCAAGGTGGTAAAGAGTTCCGTATCTATAAATTTAGAAGTATGTGTAAAGATTCTGAAAAAGATGGTGCACAATTTGCTTCAAGCGGTGATATGCGTGTTACTCGTATCGGGAAGTTTATTCGAAAAACTCGAATTGATGAGCTACCACAGTTCTTTAATGTATTGAAGGGTGATATGAGTTTGATTGGTCCTCGTCCTGAACAAAAAGCCTTTGTAGATAAATTTGAAGAAGAAATCCCTTTTTATAATTATAGACATATTGTGAAACCAGGTATTTCTGGTTGGGCTCAAGTTGTTCATGGGTATGCTGCTGATGTTGATGATACTCGAGTTAAAGTCGAACATGACTTCTATTACATTAAAAACTTTTCTCTGTGGCTAGATATTTTAATTATTTTTAAAACATTAAAAACTATGCTGACAGGATTTGGGGCAAGATAATCTTTTTATATTCATATTAAAGAGGATATGAAAACAATTTTGATAACAGGCGGAGCCGGTTTTATCGGTTCTGCAATGATTCGTCATTTTATCTCCAATACGCCACATGCCGTTATTAATGTGGATAAATTAACCTATGCTGCTAATTTATCATCTTTGTCTGCTGTGGAGTGGAGTTCGCGCTACTATTTTGAACACGCTGATATTTGTGCAAGCGGTCAAATTTCTGAGATTTTTTGCAAATATCAACCCGATGCTGTTATGCATTTAGCGGCAGAAAGTCATGTGGATCGTTCTATTACTGGTCCGGCTGATTTTATTCAAACCAACATTGTTGGAACTTATACTTTATTAGAAGCTGCTCATGAATATTGGATGAACTTGCCGGAAACTAGAAAATCAGCCTTTCGCTTTCATCACATTTCAACCGATGAAGTATTTGGTGATTTGCCATTAACGGCTGAATTATCCAAAGAAAATTCTCCTTATGCCCCTAGCAGTCCTTATTCCGCCTCTAAGGCTTCGGCAGATCATTTGGTTCGTGCGTGGTATAGAACCTATGGTCTACCGACTATTATTACTCACTGTTCTAATAATTTTGGTCCTTATCAGTATCCCGAAAAATTGATTCCATTGATGATTTTAAATGCGGTGCAAGGAAAAGCTTTGCCGATTTATGGTAATGGTTTACAGCGTCGGGATTGGATTTTTGTTGAAGATCACGTTAGGGCTTTATATCAAGTTTTAACTCAAGGTAGGGTGGGAGAAACTTATAATATCGGCTCTCACCAAGGAAAAACAAATATTGAGGTGGTAAGCGCGATTTGTGATTTATTGGAAGAACTTGTGCCTAATAAACCTGAAAATGTTAAATATTACGCAGATTTAATTACTTATGTGCAAGATCGCCCTGGGCATGATACTCGTTATGCGATCGACTCTTCAAAAATTCAAAAAGAGTTAGGCTGGCAGCCACAAGAAACTTTTGAGAGCGGGCTCCGTAAAACAGTGGAATGGTATTTAGAGAATCCAAATTTTTGGAAAGTATAAAAGGCAGAAATTATTTCTGCCTTTTCGTTTTTATTAAAGTTCTTGCTCTTTGTGTTTAATTAGGTGGTACAACAAAATCAATACAAAGAAATAAAATATTGAACCGGAATTATGTGCTAAGAAAGATTGGCTTAAGAAAAAGAATGAGTGTGCAGTAATATGTACTATACCTAATACTGCAATGCATTTAACTGCTCTGTCTTCAGCTTTTAGACGTCTTGCAAAAATTACAAATGGAATGAGTAAAATTGCCATGAGTGCAGTAAAGCCGATAATACCTCTTTTAACGAAAGATTCTAAATATTGATTATGTAGGCTGTTAAATCTTAAGGTAGTTTTTGCCATTTTTTGGGTTTCAACTTGTTTCTTTTTGAAAACTTCATATCCAGAGCTGCCATGCCCTAATAATGGTTTTTCACTTATCGCGCCTAGAGCATTTTCCCACATATCGAAACGAGCTCCTAGAGAAGAATTTTTCTTACCTTTTTCAAAATATTGAGTGATATCACTTTTAGCTGCATTGTATCTTTTTTGAATACCGAATTCAGGCTTATAGATAAATAATGAGAGAGAAAGTCCTAATAAGAGGGCTGAAGTGGCAAGAATTTTTTTATTTATCTGTTTAAAGTTAAATAGCAGAATGAGCAAAAAGCAAGCAGGGAAGGCAATCCACCCACCTCTTGCACCGGTTAGAATACTAGCAAGTAAGCCTAGCCCTGCAAATAAAATATATAAAATACCAATTTTATTTTTCTTTTGTGAAAACCAGTAAAATGCAATCGCGATACTAAATAAGCCTAGTACAATAGCAATATCACCTGCTTGAATGCTCATAATTTCAGGAAATGGCTTTACTAATTTTAGAACAAATTTCTGATAAATCGCTAACAGCCCTACTACTAATGCCCCAATTGGAACAAAGTGAAAGAGTGTCGTTTTTTTAATGGGGTACAGCCCGAAGAAAAAAATTAATGGAATAAAGAGTAAAATTCGACTTGGGTTGTCGATTTCACGAAATCCATCACCGTTACAAACAGCCGAGATTACAAAAGTCAGAAAATAGGCAAGAAGGGCGCAAATAAGATATTTGTCTTCTTTATCAATTTGCCATTTGTTTTTTAATTTGAAACGATGGTATAAGAATGTGAGCGTGGCGATAACACTTAACGCCATTGGCACATAACTGTAGCCTTTTTTGAAGGTTAAAACTGTAATAAAAAAAAGGGCGACGAGCAGATTGGAGAACAGCATCATCTTATTTTCTATTTTTCTGAAATTGAGCAGCATAGATTTATCCAAATAATTAAAAGAATACTACTCATTTTATAATAATAAAAGTGAACCTATCCATCTATTTTTTGAGATAAGAATCCGAGATTTTTACTTGAACTATGTTCTATAAACTTAGATTTTCAGCATCAATCTGCTCTTTACTTTGCTTTTTTGTTGAGGTAGAATGCACTACCTTTTTTGTTCTATGCCGCCAAAATTGTGTGCGGTTTAATTTAATCATATTTTTCTGAGGTGATGGCATATGCCAGTAATTAAAGTTCGTGAAAATGAATCATTTGACGTAGCATTACGTCGTTTCAAACGCTCTTGCGAAAAAGCAGGTTTATTAGCAGAAGTTCGTGCTCGTGAATTCTACGAAAAACCAACGACAATCCGTAAACGTGAAAAAGCATCACTTGCTAAACGTCACGCAAAACGTAACTTCCGCGAGAACGCACGTAACACACGCTTATACTAATTAGCAGAGCTGATTAGCAAAAATTTATCGAAACCGTGCTTCCTTTTAGGCTCACGGTTTTGGTGTTTTTATCCTTTGATTACAAGCGGTTTATTTTTGTGGTATTTTTGCAAAATTCCAGTGAAATATGATCGCTTGTGGAATCTTTATGAGCAGGAGGACAATCAATGAAAGGTATGATTCCACGTTCGTTTATTGATGATCTCATCGCTCGTACCGATATTGTTGAGGTCATCAACAGTCGGGTCAAGCTTAAAAAAGCCGGGCGGGATTATCAAGCCTGCTGCCCTTTTCATCATGAAAAGACCCCTTCTTTCTCTGTAAGCCAATCTAAACAGTTTTATCATTGCTTCGGCTGTGGTGTACACGGTAATGTTATCAGTTTTTTGATGGATTACGATAAGCTTGAATTCCCTGAAGCCATTGAAGAACTTGCCGCGATGCACGGTTTAGAAGTACCGCGAGAGAATGTTATCAATCAAGATGGCAAGCCCCAAGCTAATTACAAGACTAAACGCAATTTATACGAATTAATGGAGGCTGTGGCGAAGTTTTATCAGCAAAACTTAACTCACCAGGATGCGGCTCAGCGCTATTTGCAAGAGCGAGGGTTATCTCAGGAGATTATTATCCGTTTTGAAATTGGTTTTGCACCGAATGCCTTTGATGCTGCTTTAAGAACTTTCGGGCAATCACAAGAAGATGTGCAGAAATTATTAGATACCGGTGTACTAACTAAAAATGATAGCGGTCGAATTTATGATAAATTTCGCAATCGAGTGATGTTTCCAATTCGGGATAAACGTGGACGAGTTATCGCTTTTGGCGGACGAGTGTTGCCTGGGGATGAGCAAGGCGCGAAGTATATGAACTCGCCGGAAACAGTGATTTATCATAAAGGCAGTGAGCTTTACGGCTTATATCAAGCTCTGCAAATTAATGAGAATCCAGATTATCTATTTGTGGTAGAGGGCTATATGGATGTAGTTGCTCTCGCTCAATTTGGGGTCAACAATGCAGTCGCATCGCTTGGTACAGCTACTACAGGCGATCAAATTCAGCAGCTATTTCGTCATACTGAGCAAATTGTTTGTTGTTATGATGGTGATAGAGCGGGAAGAGATGCAGCTTGGCGGGCGTTAGAAAATGCCTTACCTTATTTGCATGATGGCCGTCAGTTAAAATTTATTTTCTTGCCGGATGGGGAAGATCCGGATACTTTCGTTCGTTCACAGGGAAAAGATGGCTTTGAGCAATATTTGGCAGATAATGCAAAATCATTAAGCGATTTTTTATTTGATAGTTTATTGGTTGATGTTGATTTATCTTCGAAAGAAGGCAAATCTAAGCTTGCGGCGTTAGCGGTACCGTTAATTAACCGCATTCCGGGTGAAATGTTACGGGTTTATTTACGCAACATTTTAGGTCAGAAACTGGGTATTTTCGATATATCACAATTAGAATCTATGCTGCCGAACAAAAAGGCAGAAGAAAACCCGCTTTATCAAGTGGTAAAAATTAAACGCACGCCAATGCGATTGCTGATTGCCTTGTTACTACAGAACCCTTATTTAGTTAAATTTGTTCCAGAGATTTCTTCATTAAAAGCGTTAAAAGAGCCGGGATTTGAGTTATTAACGGATCTGGTGCTAACCTGTCAGCAAAATGCAGGTATTAGTATGGGGGGGCTACTTGAACATTATCGGGATCATCCCCAATATAGAATCGTTGAAACACTGGCAAACTGGGATCATTTAGTCTTGCCGGAAAATATTGAAACGACTTTTATTGAAACCCTCGATTTTCTCTATGCTAATTTAGTCGAGTTGCGCAAAGAAGAGCTTATTGCTAAAGACAGAACCGTTGGTTTAACCGATGATGAGAAACAAGAATACGCGATTTTGATGTTTCAATAATCATTACAGCCCCAGGGGGGCTGGATATTTCTAACCTAGTGCGGTGATGGCGTGCTAGGTAAAAAAATTTTGCAAATTTACCAGTAAACCTAAATTTAGTGGTATAATTCACTACTATTTTTATGCTCGCATAATAAACGGATACACTATGGAAAACCAAGCAGATCAACAATTAGAACAGCAATCTCAATTAGAACTTCTGATTACTCAAGGACGTGAACAAGGTTATTTAACACTTTCTGAGGTTCACGATCACTTACCTGAAGAGTTAGTTGATGCAGAGCAAATCGAAGATATTATTCAGATGATCAACGATATGGGGATCCAAGTACTGGAAGTCGCTCCGGATACGGATGATTTATTACTTGCTGAAAATATTGCCGATGAAGACGTAGTAGAAGAAGCAACCAAAGTGCTTTCTACCGTAGAATCAGAATTAGGTCGTACTACTGACCCTGTGCGTATGTATATGCGTGAAATGGGAACAGTAGAACTTTTAACCCGTGAAGGCGAAATTGATATTGCTAAGCGTATTGAAGATGGAATTAACGAAGTTCAATGTGCAATTGCAGAATATCCTGAAGCTTTAGAAGGGCTTTTAAATTGCTACGCTCAGGTTGAGGGTGGTGAAATGCGTTTATCAGATTTGGTTACGGCTTTTGTCGATCCAAATGCAGCGGAGGAAGTATCAGAAGAAGAGTTAGAAGCTGCAATTGGCGATGATGAAGAATCTGATACTGTAGCAGATGTTGCTGATGATGAAAATGAAGACGAAGAGAGTGATGGTAACTCAGATAATAGCGATGATAGCTCTATTGACCCTGAACTAGCTCGTGAAAAATTTGAAGCGTTACGCAGCCAGCATCAAAAAGTATTGGTGTTCATTCAAAAACATGGTCGAACAAGCAAGAAAGCGAAAGAACAGATTGAAATTCTATCCAATATTTTCCGCGAATTCCGCTTAGTGCCAAAACAATTTGATTTACTTGTGGAGTCAATGCAGAAATTGATGAAACAAGTACGTGCAGAAGAACGCCAAATTCAGCGTTATGCAGTTGAATATGCTGGCATGAAAAAAACGGATTTCCTAAAAGCTTTTCAAGGACATGAATTAAGTGAAGCTTGGATTGAAAAAGCGATTAATGCGAAGAAAAATGCTGCACCAAAACTTGCAAATTATATTGACAATATTCGTGCTAACATTGCTAATTTACAGAATTTAGAGCAAACATCCGGTTTGACGATTTCGCAGATTCGTGAAATTGGTGGGCGTATTGCAAATGGTGAATTGAAAGCCCGCCGTGCTAAAAAAGAGATGGTCGAAGCTAACTTACGTTTGGTTATCTCGATTGCGAAAAAATACACCAACCGTGGTTTGCAGTTCCTAGACTTGATTCAAGAGGGCAATATCGGTTTGATGAAGGCGGTAGATAAATTTGAATATCGCCGTGGTTACAAATTCTCGACTTATGCAACATGGTGGATTCGCCAAGCTATTACCCGCTCAATTGCGGATCAGGCTCGTACTATCCGTATTCCGGTGCATATGATTGAAACTATTAACAAGCTCAACCGTATTTCTCGCCAATGTTTACAGGAAATGGGGCGTGAAGCAACGCCGGAAGAGCTGGCTGAACGCATGGGCATGCCGGAAGATAAAATCCGTAAAGTGCTGAAGATTGCTAAAGAGCCGATTTCAATGGAAACGCCAATCGGTGATGACGACGATTCACATTTAGGTGATTTTATTCAAGATGAAAGCCTTGAATTACCGTTAGATTCTGCGACCGCTGAGAGCCTACGTATGGCAACTAACGAAGTGCTGGAAGGCTTAACTCCGAGAGAAGCGAAAGTATTGCGTATGCGTTTTGGTATTGATATGAACACCGACCATACGCTTGAAGAAGTGGGTAAACAATTTGATGTAACCCGTGAGCGTATTCGCCAGATTGAAGCGAAAGCGTTGCGTAAATTACGCCACCCAAGCCGCTCGGAAACCTTACGCAGTTTCTTAGATGATTAATCATTTCCCCTGTGCCGGTTGGTACAGGGGATTTTTTTTATCCAAAACCGCCTACAAGCGGTTTGATTTATAGAATTTTTTGCAAAAGGAAACATTGATGAAAAAATCTCTATTAGCTCTGATGATTGCCGCGGTGTTGATGACAACCGCCTGTGAAGACAAAGAAACCCTACAGAAATTACAACATGCTGAGAAAGCAGTGGTTCAGTTAGAAACGGATTTAAAAACTGCGAAAGCTGAAAATGAAACCCTGAAAGCGGAACTTGCTAAGGCACAACAAAATATTCCGCTTCAGGTGGAAATTGCTAAAATTTTCGACAAGAGTGAAGTGATTAAACACAAAGTCGATCCAAAAGAAGAATATGCGATTGAAGAGACTAAAGTGACTTCATTTGTGACGATTCCAAAAACCAACTTAATGTGGCTTAACAACATTCTGATTAAATTTGCATATGATTACAATGAAGAGCAAGGTCGAAAATTGCAGAATCCGACAGAGCAAGACTTAATCAAAAGCCGTGAAGAAATTTACCAAGATATGGTAAAGAGTGCGAAAGAAGAGCCTGTATTTGGTTATGAGGAGAGCATTTTGAGTGATTTTATCGGGCAGCGTAATAATATTGTCACTTTTAGTATGCAGCCTTTTTCCTATAGTGGAGGAGCTCATGGATTACACCACACAAGCTATATCAATGTGGATTTAAATAAAAAATCGGTGATTAGTCTCAATGATTTAGTAAGTGAAAAAAATCAAGCTAAGCTTAAAGAGGCGCTTTGGGAAAACTATGCTGTGTTACGAGTGGACGAAAACGGTAAATATAATGGATTTGCGGATAAAAAAGAGTTTCGCATTTCATCGGAGTTCTATTTTGGTG